>NZ_LZKQ01000056.1 GCF_001668675.1 Mycobacterium asiaticum
CAGGGCGCCCTCGCCGACGCCCGCGACGGCGCAGACGTCCAGATAGTGCGGGGTGAGCGCGTGCGGGTTCACTTCGCCGGTGCCGGGATCCAGCGCGTAGGCCAACGCGGAGGTCGACGAGGAGAACAGCGGCGCGTTGGCCGAGGCCAGCGCGGCCCCGCGGGCCAGCGCCGTGTCCGGCTCCTCGGGCAGGCTGACCACCAGCGACGTCGCCGCCTCCAGGGTGGGCTTGAGGCCGACGATGTCGACGCCACAACCGACCACGAACACGCCCTGGGCGCGGGACTCCGGGGCATCCAGTCCGGCGAGCATGGTCACCAGCTCGGCGGCCACCGACGCATCCCGCAGCACATGGCGATGCAGGTCCACGATCGAACCGTCGGCGACGTCGACGACCGCCAGCGTCGCGCTGTCGGCCTCGACGAACAGCATCGCGATGTGCTCGTATTCCAGCGCCGCGCCGACCGTCTGCGCCAACGCGGCGGCGGCCAACAGCGGGGAGACCAGCATGACGCCGCCGATCTCGCGGGCCGCCAGCTCCGCGCGCAGCGGCGCGACTTCGCTGGCGTCCGTCCACGTCACGCCCGTCGACGCGAGCCGGTATCCGCTCTCGGCGGCGCCTTCGCGCGTGCCGATGAGCGCGTCGATCACCTGCGCGGTCTCGGTGACCTCAATGCTGTCTTCCTCGATCGAAACACCGTCGGCGTTCGCCCCCTCGATCAACACCAGTCGGACTGCTGAGGGCTCCATTGCCACCCCGAGCACGATGTCCATCGCCCCTCCAAGCCATATGCGAGATTTTCGTTCTGCTGGCCTGTTATGAGTTTGCCAGCTAAAACCCTACTCGCGCACATCGAGGTGGAGAGCAATTCCAATGAAGCTCAAAAGCGACAGCTATACCCAAGGTTGAGGGTTTAGTAGCCTCCCGGATTCTGGAAGGGGTTCTGGGGTCCCGGGTCTTGCGGTATCTGGTTCTGCGGTAGCTGGTTTTGCGGTAGCTGGTTTGGTGGAACCTGGTTCTGCGGCACCTGGATCGGGATCGGGACCGGAAGCAGCGGGACGTGTATCCACTGGGTGGTCATCTTCACCGGCGGCTCGGTGCTGGGCGGTGCCTCCGCCGCGCTCGGCGACTCCGCCACGGGGCTGCTGGGCGGGCTGCTGAACGGGGTCGTCAGCGGCGTCGTGGTGGGCGGCGCGGTGTTCGACGGGGCCGGCGGATGCGTGGTGGTGACCGGCGCCGGTCGGGTGGTCGTCACGCTCATGGTCGGCGCCGGTTCCACGGTCGGTGGCGGTGCCACTATTCCGCTCGTCAGTCAACGTCTTTCGTTCCACACCCGGGTGCCGGTCCTGACCGCGTCGGAACC
>NZ_LZKQ01000057.1 GCF_001668675.1 Mycobacterium asiaticum
GGCCCGCTACGCTGCCACCTGTACCCACCAATGAACGACTCTCGTTCGCCGTGGACCATTTCACGGGGTCCGGTCACCGGGCCTAGAAGTTTCCCTTCGCGATCTCCCGCAGCGCGTCCTTCTCCAACTCCGCGTCTGCCAGCAGGCGTTTGAGGGTGGTGTTCTCGCCTTCGAGGTCCTTGAGCCGTTTGGCGTCCTCGGCCTTCAACCCGCCGAACTGGTTACGCCACCGGTGGTAGGTGGCCTCGGAGACACCCAGTTCGCGGCACACCGCTGCCGTGTCCTTACCCTCGGCCAGGAGCCGATCGGCCGCCATCAGCTTGCGCACAATCTGCTCCGGGCTGTGCCGCTTCCTCGTCGCCATGATTTTGTTGAGCCTTCCTGCCCACGTCGTGGGCTGCAAGACTCTCATAAGCCATGGATCAACCAAACGGGGTCAGGCCACTGCCAGTTGGGCATGTCGTTGGGTGCAGTTGTGGCTATAGCCCAAAAGGTGGCCTACGACGGGAGGGGGTATTTCGGCGACCAGGTTCTGCAGCGCGGAGTTGCGTGCTCCAAGCAGGTTGATACCTAGGGTGCGCAGCTTCAGCATCATGGTGTGGTGTTCGAGGTTCTTGCCGGCGCGGTGGCCGGGAAATAGCCAGGGGTTGGTCTTCAGGCCTCCAGCGGTCCGGAGGTTGGGTCGGTTGTGCAGGTGATCTTTGAGCATGCTGGCGAAGGGCTCGGGTATTGGAACAGGTTCGGCGCCAAGCGATATGCGTGTCTCGCCAGCGGCGATGACGATCGCGGCTGTCGGCAAGGCGACGATTTTGGCCACGGGCTGGGCGTAAAGCAGCAACAGTGTGCCGGCAACGCGGTAGGGCAGTGATTCGGCGTCCCCGTGGAGTAATTCCTTGATCCATGCCAGCCGCTGGTCTTGGGTGAGCAAGCGGGTGTCCTTAGCTTGTGGCGCGTCGAGCTGTAAGGCGGTATTGACCTTGCTCTTTGAGGCCCACACGACGAACGTGCGGATCTTGGTACGGGTTGTCGGTCCAGTGGCTAGCCACTCGTCGATGTCTTGCTGTCGGCAGGTCGCCGCGGTGCGGTGATGGTTCTCGTGCAACCAGCTGAGGAATTTGATTGTCTCGTTGATCTCTTGTCGGGCCGAATGTGTTGGTCCGTGGGAGCTTTGGCCCGAAGCAGAGGTTCGGCGTAGGCGCTGTAGGTGATGCCAGGTGGCGAATTGCTCGACGGGGGCTCGAACGGCTGGCTCGCAGATCGCTTCGAGTTTTGAGGCCAGCCAGGCCTGGAAACGGGCAAGGGGTTCGTCGCGTGGCGGGAGCAGGCCGTTGTGCTCGAGGAGGCTGCGCAGATGGGACACCTGTCTGCTCTGTCCGGCGGCGTCGAGACCGTCGTGGCTGAGTGGGATGTCCTCGCTGGCCAGGCCCAGCAGCAGGGCCCGAACGGTGGGGGAGCGTTTCCAGGTAAGGATGCTTTCGGGTCGGTCAACCCCGCAAAGGATTGTCACGATGGTCCCCATGGCGACTGGGTCGGCGGCGTCGTGGACCATCAGAGCGGTGAGGTCGTCGCGAAGCGCGCATCGAGCGCACTGCCCGCGGCGATACAGCTGACCTTCGGTGTGGCAGGTTGCGCATCGATAGTCGTCGGAGATACCGGGGCACGACAGGCATACCGGTCGAGGATCGGCTTGATTGACCCGACCGGGCAGCACGCCGTCGTGCCCACAAATGGGACAGATGCCATGAGTGCGCATCGCCGTGTAGAAGCAGCTGTGGCACAGTCGATCAGCGGGCCAGTTCACGCGCAACTGGTTGGCCATCCGGTGGCACCTAGTGCAGCACAAGGCGCCGTCGCGGACCGCGGGTCGTCCGCGACGTGCCGGCGGCCGGTCGGGATCAATCCTCATCGCGGATCACCCGGGCCCGGCGCGGACGCACCGACTTGTTCAGGTCAACCACATTCGGGCGCGCAGTCGTGGTGGACGAGGCGGCTTTCTTGCGGCGGACGTCGGTCGCGGTGATGGTGAGAAGATCCTCGACGCCGCATCCGAAGATGTCGCACAGGGCGGCCAGCAGGTGCAGTGACAACCGTTCAGGCCGTTGGTAAACGATGCGATACACCTGGGGCCGGGACAGCTCGATACCGCGTTCGGCGAGCCGCGGCATCAAGTCGGTGCTGTTGTGCATGCCGTGGGCGGCCATGATCTCCGGCAGCCGCCAGGCATAGTCGACATGACGCTTCACGAGTCCTCCTTGCTGGACGACAGTGCGTCGTTGATGGTGGAGTCCAACACCCGCCGCAACGTGCGGATGCGGAAATCGCTGGACACGCAGGTGTACAACGCCGTGGTGCTGGCGTGTTCATGGCCCAATTGGTCCTGCATTATCTTGAGTCGCTGGCCTATTCGGGGCTGCGACCTGCGGCGTTTCGTTGTGGACGTTGTCGTCGACGTTTGGGGTGGGGACATGGGGAGGCCTTTCAGCAGGGACCGATCGTTATCGAGCTGAGACGTTTCCGGGCGGTGTGAGTGGACGTGGTTTCGGTCGCGGTGCGCTGCTGGCCGAGCGCTCGGGCGAGCTGGTCTCGGAGCTTGCGGTTCTCCTCGGCCAGCGTGCGGTTGCGCTGGGTGGCGGCTTCGAGCCTGCGTAGCAGTGAGGCGTCCGAGGATCGTTGCCGCGCGGGGACCGGCGTCGCGGGTGCTCGACGGTGGGCAGCGCGAAGCCGTTCGATCTCGGCTCGGATGTCGGGTTGCGCGTAGAGCCAGGACCGAGACACCGCCGCCGCGTGAGCGACGGCCTCGAAGGTGACCGGACGGCCTTCGGCGTCGAGGGTCCTCAGGGTCTGGATCGCCTTGGCTCGGGTGAGTTCGTGGCGTTGTCGGGCGGCGACGATGAGGTGCCGGCTGTTGTCAGCCCGCATTAGCAGGCTCCAATTCCTCTGAACCGGAGTCGGTTTCGAGGGTGGTGATGATGGTGTCGAGGTTGCCGAGGACTTGTTGGTTCATCTCGACGAGGCGCAACTGTCCGCGTGCCTCGGCAGCGGAGATGATCTGCAGGACTTGCTGACGGTGTTCGTGGTGTTGCGGTAGGAACTCGGGCGTGGTCACGAACATCGGACAGGTCAGACAAGCATTGGCGTGTGGACAGGTCTTTTGTACTGGCAGCCCGCAGAAGCCGTTGGGCAGCGCTTGGGTCACGCGCCCGAGCCGTTGCTTGGCCCAGTTCGCTTCGGCCAGTGGGCCATCGGGGTCGATCGAAACGGTTTGGCCCTTGGCATCGACCTTTCGAGCGGACTCCCAGTGTCGGCGGACGGTGGCGTCGTGAAGGCGGGCGTAGTGGGCGGTCATCTCGCCGCTGGAGTGGTCCAGTAGCACCCGTACGACTTCTTGCGGGACGTCCCGGTTGATGAGCCGTGTTCCGAAGGTGTGGCGCCATTGGTGCGGTGTCAGGTGCACTGGGCGGCCGTGTTCGTCGCGGACGTCGCAGCGCTCCAGCCAGTCTCGTAGCCCGCCGCGGTAGGACTGCGTGGTCAGCGGCCGGTGGCCGTCGGGGTTCATCTTTGGGGCAGGGAACAAACATGAACTGCCGTCGCGCCATTGTTGGCGGATCCGCTGTTGTTGTTCGGCGATGGCCTTCTCGACTTCCTCGTCGATGGGGACGAGGGCTTCGCGTTTCATCTTGGCGTTGGTGTAGCGCAGGTAGGGGGCGCCGTCGCCGCCACGGATGACGCAGTCGAAGGCGATCTTGGTGGCGTCGCCGATGCGCAGGCCGCAGCGCATCAGAATCATTGTGAGTAGCCGACTCTCGGGGTTGTTCCACCTGTCCAGGTTCGCGGGCTGTTCGACCTGGGCCATGATGTACTCGGCCAACCCGCGGGGCAGGCGTTTGTCAGGCTTGGGGAAGTCATCGGGGTAGAACGCGGCACTGGCGGGCAGGTCGGCGTCCCACTCGTGGCGGCGGATCGCGTCGAGGAACGCACCCAACGAGCTGATGTCGCGACTTCGGGAGCGGAGTGCTCGGGAGTCGGTGGACAGGTCAGCAAGGTAGCGCTCCAACACCGCGCGGTTGATGCCGGCCAGGCGGGTGATGTTGACCGGCGGGGACGCCAAGAAGCCGGCCAAACGCGTCACCGCCTGAACGTCGATGTAGGCCTGGTTGGGGCTGCGTCCGATGCTCAACCGCCAGCGGGCGAACCGCTTGGCCAAGTCCCGGAGCCACGGTTGGGTAATCCCGTCGAACCGCAGTCGCTTGCGGCCCTCGACGCCGAGTCGGCGAAGCTCCCACACGTCGCGCGGGAATTCGGCCTCCCACCCGCTGCCGCAGTGCAGGTCCTCCAGACAGCGATAGGCGTAGCGCAGAAACGCCACCTGCCCGTTCTGGCCGTGTCGGGCAGCGTGATTGGCGTCGAAGAACTCGATCCAACGCGTCGTCGGCCACTCCAGCAGCGAGGCTACCCCGCTGGCGGCCACGATTGCGATAACCGCCCTCGCGATGCCAGCGGGGGTCTTGACCTGTCGTTCATCGTGTCGGCACTGCAGCGCGTACTGCATCTCCAATTTGAGCTGTCGGCGATCATCGAACGATCGGAAGTCGAACCGGTCATCGCCATAGGACTCGCAGAGCACGATGAACTCGTCGATGTCGGGACGTCTTGCCGCCTCCCACCGCGATCGGTGGTTGACGCAAAACGCCGAGCGTCCCTGTGTCCACAATGTGCAGTAGGACAACGCGCACACCGGATGATCGGGATCATGCACGAGCGGAACAGCGGCTATCCAGGCGGTACGGTCGCGCCGACTGGACCGTTCCCAAATTCCGTGATGGCGAACGCATAAGCCTCGTCGGGCAACACCGAAGCGGCAGCCCGCGACAGCGCAGGCCGTGAGCTCCTTGCGCCCGAGTCCCTCCGGGGACGCGATCGTGGCGAACACGTCGATGTCCGGGCGGCCTTCCTGTTGCCACGCGTTGTGGTGGCCTTTGCAGAGCCCGCGGATGCGTGGTTGACGGACGCAGCCCGGCACCCGGCACGGCGCGGTATCGAACATCAGCGCGCCCCGCTCGGGAACCAGGATGTCGGCCCGGAATTCCGGTCGAACAGCGGCCATGAGCATGCTCAGCAACCCCAAAGCCGTGGCGGCCGGCGTGGGTTCTGCTGTGGTCACCAGCGCACCTCCTGCCCAGTCAGGAAGCCGGCCGCCTCCAAAGCCCGGCGGGCGTCCTCGACGGACAGATGCCCGTAAATGTCCATCGTGGTCGCGATCGACGAATGCCCCAGCAGCGTGCTGACGACCTCGATCGGGGTGCTATTGCGGAGCAGTCGGGTGGCGTAGGTGTGCCGATACCAGTGGGGATCGAAGTCGGTGCCGGTGATCCGGCGCAGCCGCAACACCAGGTCGTAGACCGCGGGATAGCCCCACGGGTGCCCGAACGGCTCGCCCCACAGGTTGACGAACACATAGTCGGAGTCCAGGTCGCCGTATTCATCGTGCAGATAGTCGGCGTAGAGCCGGATGACCTCCGGGCCGACCGGGATGGTGCGTGGTGTCGCCGACTTGGCGCGCGCCCTGTTGTCGTTGGATCGCGGCGCGACCGTCAGCTCACCCTCGGCAGCGGCCACGTCCTCGTGACGCAGACCCAACGCCTCACCAATCCGAATCCCCGTGTCCCACAACAATGCCCATAGCAAGCGATCCCGCAGGTGGGTGCAGGCGTCGAGGATCGCCTGCACCTGCCCGACGGTCAGGATGGTCGGATGCCTGCGCGAGGTCCGAAGCTTGATCGTGCGCCGCCGCTCCGGCTCGCCCTTGCTCAGGTGGTAGAGGAACGGCTTCCATCCCGAGCGCCGCCGGCGGCCAGGGTGCAGTTCGGTGAGGAGATCACCCGGATCCGGCGACTGATCAACAGGATCAAAGGCGACATCGCCGAACTCGACGACACCGAGCGAACGCAGATCGACGACGCGGTCGCCATCATGCGTCGTCATCGTGCGGCCCACACGATCCCGCTCGGCATGCCCACCCTCGCCGCCACTGCACCCGCACCGGCAACCACCGCCTCGGAGGCCACCGCATGACCACAACCACCGACGCAACGTCGAATCACACACGCGCACACTCTATCTCGTCGAGCACACGCACCCGATCGATGCTCGACGGCCGTCACGACGACTCGATGCGCCGACGCCGGCGCGTGCTGGCCGCGATCGACCAAGCCGCAACCGCCGGCGACCCGCTCAGCGCGTCCGCGATCGCCCGCGCCGCCGCAGTCGACCGCACATTCCTCTACCGGCACCGCGACCTACTAGAGAAAATCCACGCGCTGCAAGCAGATCCAGTCCCCGACGAGCACACCGGCCCCGCGGTCACCCACGCCTCACTACAGGCCGACCTGCTCGCCGCCCACGAACGCGCAGCCCGGCTCGACGCACGCATCCGCCAACTCGAGCAGCGGCTCTCCCAAGCACTCGGCGAACACACCTGGCGTGAGTCCGGGCTTCGCGCCCCAACCGACATCGATGCACTCCACCAACGGATCACCCATCTCGAACAGCAGGTCATCGACCAACAACAACAACTCGACGAACGCGACGAAGACCTCGCCGCCGCCCGCGCCGCCAACCGTGAACTCATGGCCCGACTCAACGCGCCAGGCCGGCCCCGCTGAACGGCCAGTCGACCGAGGTGCCTCACGTAAAGGTGAGCGCGAAGCGGTGGCTGGTGCCTCACACATGGTGAGCGCGTGGGGGGCTTGCA
>NZ_LZKQ01000058.1 GCF_001668675.1 Mycobacterium asiaticum
GGAAAATTGGCAGCCCACGGCGTGGCTGACACCGTGGCAGCCCAGGTAAAACAGCTCAGCAGGCGATTTCGGCGCCGTGATGAATCGCCTCCCGGTTGATGTGCAACACCAGTTCGCTGAGCGCGTACTCGGCGTAAGGACCTTCGGCCGGACCGCACGGGCGGCTCAGGTCGTCGCCGGACAATGACCGCACGCCCCCGATCCAGGTTGCGTAGACCTCGTCGAGTTGGCGCAGCGCGGTGGCGGCGTCAGTGGCGTATGGCCAACTCTGGTAGTCGGCGGGCGAAGCGCCGAAGTGGCTGTGGTTGCGCATGGCGAAAACGCCGATGATCACGTGCGCCAGGCGCCACGCGATCGTGGTGAACGGCGCCGGCTCGGGCGGTGGGTACGCGAAGTCCACCCCGCCGGCCGGACGCACTGTCCAGCAGTTGGGGACCGGTTGCCAGAAGTATTCGTCGTCGGTCAGCCCGTCCAGGCGCGGGCGCAGGTGGCTGCGCCAGTGGACGTCGAGCTGGTCGGCTAGTTGGTTCGTCAGGTCGGTCATGACCCTCAGCCTTCCAGTAATAGCGGACAGTTTCTGTCCTCAACGTGCGGCAGACTGAACTGGTGTCCGCGACGACGAGCCGGGTGCTGCAGCTGCTGGGTCTGCTGCAGTCGCGACGGGTGTGGACAGGCGAGGAGTTGGCCGACCGGCTGGCGGTGACCACCCGCAGTGTCCGCCGCGACGTCGAGCGGTTGCGTGAGCTGGGTTATCCGGTCGAGGCGAGCAAGGGCCAGGGCGGCGGATACCGGCTGGGCGCCGGCGCCGCGCTGCCGCCGCTGCTGCTCGACCCCGACGAGGCGGTGGCCATGGCGGTGTGCCTGCGGCTCGCGGCCGGTGGCGGCGTCGCCGGCGTGGGGGATTCGGCGCTGCGGGCGCTGAGCAAGCTGGATCAGGTGATGCCGGCACGTCTGCGTGCGCAGGTGACCGCCGTGCACGACGCGACGGTCACGCTCACGTCCGAGCCCTCCGATACCGTCGAACCCGACACATTGATGACGCTGGCGCGGGCCTGCCGGGACCACGAATACGTCACCGCCGACTACACCGACCGCGACGGCAATCCGAGCCGGCGACGATTGGAGCCCTATCAGTTGGTGACCACCGGCCGGCGCTGTTACCTGCTGGCATACGACCGGGACCGGGACGACTGGCGCAGCCTGCGGCTCGACCGGATGTCCGCCGTCGTCGCGGCGGGTAGCACGTTCGTTCCCCGGGCCGCGCCGGACGCACGCGAGTACGTGCAGCATGCGATCAGCGCGGCGCCCTACCGGTACGTGGCCCGGGTGCGCTATCGGCTGCCGGCGGCGACGGTCACGCGCTATTTCTCCCCGCAGTCGATGCGCGTCGAACCCGACGGTGCGCACACCTGCTTGGTGACCGCCGGCGGTGACGACCCGGAAACGCTCGTACTGCATCTGGCGATGGTGCCCGGGGACTTCGAGGTGCTCGAGCCGCCGGCGGTGCGGGCCGCTGCCCAAGCGGTCGCCCGGCGTCTTCACCATGCCGGCGGACGGCCGTAAGGTGCGGTCATGCGGCTGGTTTCGGCGGAAGCGACTGAGCTGTTCGTCGGCCCGCCGGAGGCGCCGGTGCAGCTGGCCCGCGTCACCGTGACCGGCTGCACCGCCCCCACGCCGCTGGGGATCACGGGTGACGGTCTGGGTGGGGACGCGGTCGCCCAACCCGGAGCCGAGGTCGTGGAAGTCCCGGTGCGTGTGCAGTATCCGGTTGCCGGCCGGCGGCGAACCGCGTCGGCACGGTCCGACGAGTCGGAGCTGGCGTTCGACTTCGTGATCGCCGAGCCGGGCTGGACGATGTTCATGGTCAGCCACTTCCACTACGACCCGGTGTGGTGGAACACCCAGGGCGCCTACACCAGCCAATGGCAGGAAGATCCGCCGGGACGATGCCGGCAGAACAACGGATTCGAACTGGTCCACGCACACCTGGAAATGGCCCGTCGCGAACCGGAGTACAAGTTCGTGCTGGCCGAGGTCGACTACCTCAAGCCGTACTGGGACACCCATCCCGAGGACCGCGCCGACCTGCGCCGGTTCTTCGCCGAGGGTCGGGTCGAGGTGATGGGCGGCACCTACAACGAGCCGAACACCAACCTCACCAGCCCGGAGACGACGATCCGAAACTTCGTGCACGGCATCGGGTTTCAGCGTGACGTGTTGGGAGCCGACCCGGCGACGGCATGGCAGCTCGACGTGTTCGGCCATGATCCCCAGTTTCCCGGGATGGCCGCCGATGCAGGGCTGACCTCGAGTTCGTGGGCCCGCGGACCACACCACCAATGGGGTCCCGGCCAGGGCGGCGACCTCGACCGGATGCAGTTCAGCAGCGAATTCGAGTGGATCTCGCCCTCGGGTCGTGGCCTGCTCACTCACTACATGCCAGCGCACTACTCGGCGGGCTGGTGGATGGACGAGTCGACCACTCTCGATGAAGCGGAGCAGGCCACCTACGCGCAGTTCCACCAACTGAAGAAGGTGGCCCGGACCCGCAATGTGCTGCTGCCGGTCGGCACCGACTACACACCCCCGAACAAGTGGGTCACCGCGATCCAGCGCGACTGGGCGCAGCGGTACACCTGGCCGCGATTCGTCTGCGGCCTGCCGCGGGAGTTCTTCGCGGCCGTACGCGCCGAACTGGCCGAGCGCGGCGAGGCGGCCTCCCCCCAGACCCGCGACATGAACCCGATCTACACCGGCAAGGACGTGTCGTTCATCGACACCAAGCAAGCCAACAGGGCCGCCGAGAACGCCGTGCTGCACGCCGAGCGGTTCGCGGTGTTCGCCGCGCTGTTGACCGGCGCGGAGTATCCGCAGGCGGCGTTCGCCAGGGCGTGGGTGCAGCTGGCCTACGGCGCACACCACGACGCCATCACCGGCTCGGAATCCGACCAGGTTTACCTGGACCTGCTGACCGGCTGGCGGGACGCGTGGGAACTGGGCAGCACCGCGCGGGATAAGTCGCTGTGGTTGCTGTCGAGCGCGGTGGCCGCCGGGCCCGACACGATCGTCGTCTGGAATCCGCTGACCCAGCGGCGCACCGACATCGTCACCGCCCGGCTCGACCCGCCACGCGAGCGGGTGCGGGTGCTTGATTCCGACGGCACCGAGGTGCCCGCGCAAATCGAACACGACGGCCGCTCGGTCACCTGGCTGGCGCGCGACGTGCCGTCGCTGGGCTGGCGCTGTTACCGCGTGCTTCCCGGCGGCGAGCCGGCCCGCTGGGAGCCGATGAGCGGCGTCGAGATCGTCAACGCGCACTACCGGCTGACGGTCGATCCCGAGCGCGGCGGCGCCGTGGACTCGCTGATCCGCGGCGGCCGCCAGCTTCTTGCCGCGGGCCGGCTGGGGAACGTGCTGGCGGTCTACGAGGAGTACCCGTCCCACCCGACGCAGGGTGAGGGACCGTGGCACCTGCTGCCCAAGGGCCCGGTGGTTTGTTCGTCAGAGGCGCCCGCGACGGTGAGGGCCTATCGCGGCCCGCTCGGCCAACGCCTCGTCGTGCGCGGCCGTATCGGCACCCTGCTGCGCCACACCCAGACCGTGACGCTGTGGCGGGACACCGACAGGGTGGACTGCCGCACCACCATCCACGATTTCGCCGGCGAGGACCGGTTGGTGCGGTTGCGCTGGCCTTGCCCGGTGCCGGGTGCGGTGCCGGTCAGTGAAGTCGGGGACGCGGTGATTGGGCGCGGCTTCGCGCTCCTGCACGACGGGGACCGGTCGGTGGACACCGCCGAGCATCTCTGGACGCTGGACAACCCGGCCTACGGTTGGTTCGGGTTGTCCTCGGCGGCGCGGATCCGCATCGGCAAGTCCGCCGTGCGCGCGGTGGCGGTGGCCGAAGTGGTGGCGCCGTCGGAGTCCGAGTCCGGCCCGCTCGCCCGCGACCTGATGGTGGCGCTGGTGCGGGCGGGCGTGACGGCGACTTGCGGCGGCGCGGACAAACCGCGCTACGGCCACCTCGACGTCGACTCCAATCTGCCCGACGCGCGGATCGCTCTGGGCGGGCCGGACCGCAACTTGTTCACCGCGGCGGTGCTGGCCGGAGCCGACCCCGCCTATTCCGCCGAACTCGATCGGCAGCTGGCGCGCGGCGGCACGGCACGGGTGTGGGTGCCGGCTGCGACGCCGTTGGCGGCGGTCTGGCAGCCCGACGCCGATCTGCGGGACCCGCGCGCGCTGCCGGTGCTGATCGTCGACGGCAGCGACGCCCGGAATCTGGCCGCCGCTATCGCCGCGGTGGTCGACGACCTCGGCGACGCCGAGATCTCGGTGACTCAACGGCCGCCGTCGGGAGCCGAACCGTTCGAGGACCACACCGTCGCGCTGCTCAACCGCGGCGTGCCCAGCTTCGCCGTCGACACCGACGGCACCCTGCACACCGCGTTGATGCGCTCTTGCACCGGCTGGCCGTCCGGGATCTGGATCGACGATCCGCGCCGCACCGCGCCCGACGGCTCGAACTTCCAATTGCAGCACTGGACACACGATTTCGACTACGCGCTGGTCTCCGGCGGCGGTGACTGGCGCCGCGCCGGGTTGCCGGCGCGCAGCGCGCAATTCGCCAATCCGCTGCTGGCCGTCGCCGCGGGGGAGGGCCACGGTGAACTGCCGGCGGTCGGTTCGCTGCTGCACATCGAGCCCGCCGACGCGGTGCAGCTCGGTGCCTTGAAGGCGGCCGGTAACCCGCTGGCCGCCGGACGCGCCGCGACGGTCGAGCCGAGCCGCGTGGCGATGCGTCTGGTGGAATCGACCGGCGTTCCGGCCCGGGTCGTCGCCGGCACGGACCTCGGCGCGCTCAGCGGGCTCGAGCAAGCCGATTTGCTGGAGCGGCCGGAACGCAGTACCCGGACCATCAACCTGCACGGGTATCAGGTGGCCACGGCGCTGGGGCGGTTGGAGATTCCCGCGGTGTCCGTCGCACCGACGGCACTGGCCACAGACGCCGAACCGGCCCAGCCGCTCTACGCGCGGTACTGGCTGCACAATCGCGGCCCGGCCCCGCTAGGTGGTCTGCCCGCGGTGGCGCACCTGCATCCGCGACAGGTCAAGGTGGCCGCGGGTAGCGACTTGCGCGAGGTGGTGTTGCGCCTCACGGCGGCCAGCGACTGCACGGATACGGCGCTGGGCGGCAGCGTCGAATTGGTGTGTCCGGACGACTGGTCGGTGGCGCCGCTGGAGCTGCCGTTCACCCTCGGCGCCGGCGAGTACCTGGAAACCGATGTGGTGCTTGGGATTCCGGCGCGCACACCGGCCGGACTGTATCCGGTCCGCGCCCAGCTGCGCATCACCGATTCCGACGTGCCCGCCGCCTGGCGGCAGCTCGTCGAGGACGTGGCCGTGGTGGCCGTCGACACCGACGCCGACGAGCTGGTCCACCTGGTCGACGGGCCCGAGGACATCGAGCTGGCGCCTGGCGAGGCGACCAGCCTGACCGTGACGGTCGGCAGCCGCGCCCGCGCGGACCTCGCGCTGGAAGCCCATCTGATCAGCCCGTGGGGGACCTGGGAGTGGATCGGCCCCGCCGCGCAGGGCGCGTGCCTGCCTGCGGGCGGCGCGGTGCGGCTCACCTTCGATGTGACCCCACCGGCCTGGCTGGAACCCGGTCAGTGGTGGGCGCTGGTGCGGGTCGGGTGCGCGGGCCGGCTCCTGTATTCGCCCGCGGCCGAGGTGACGGTGCGATGAGCGGGCACGTCGCGGCTTTCGTTGGGGACGCCCCGGTCGCAGTCGCGGAGGTCGACGAACGCGAGGCGCGGCTGCGCGCCGGTCCCCGCGCGGCCGCGCTGCCGTCGGCCGGGAGCAGCGAGGGCCGTCAGTTGCGGCGCTGGCTTACCCAGCTGATCGTCACCGAGCGGGTCGTCGCCGCCGAGGTGGCCGCGCGCGGACTCAGCGCCGCCGGGGCACCGACCGAGGAGGACCTGTTGCCCGACGTGACCACCCGGCTGGAAATCGGCAGCATCGCGGCCGCCGTGCTGACCGACCCCGGGGCGCGGGCGTTGTTCGCCGCGGTGACCGCCGGCGTCGAGATCAGCGACGACGACGTGGTCCGCTACCACGAGCGCAACCCGCTGCGGTTCGCCGAGCTCCGCGCCGAGGGCCACGGATGGCGTGCGCCCGCGGTCAGGGCGGCGCCGCTGGAACAGGTGCGGCACGCGATCGCTCAGCATCTGCTCAAGGTTGCCCGCCGCCGCGAATTCCGGGTCTGGCTGGACGCGCGACGCGCCGCGCTGGTGCAGTTGGCGCCCGGCTACGAGCATCCCGGCGATCCGCGCCAACCCGACAACACCCACCGGCACTGATGCTCACCCTCTGCATCGACATCGGCGGCACCAAGATCGCCGTCGCCCTGGCCGATCCCGGCGCCCTTGCCGATCCCGCCCGCACGCTCGTCTACAACGCCACCCGTCCGACGCCGTCCGGCGTTGCGGCCGAGCGGGTTTGGGACGTGGTGTCGGCGATGATCGGTGATGCGCTACGGGCCGCGGGCGGCAGGGTCACCGCCGCCGGGATCGCTTGCGCGGGCCCCGTCGACCTGGCCGCCGGCACCGTCAGCCCGATCAACATCCCTGCCTGGTGCCGGTTTCCGCTGCGTGATCGGGTGTCGGCCGCGGTGCCTGGCGTGCCGGTCCGACTCGCCGGCGACGGGCTGTGCATGGCGCTGGGCGAGCAATGGATCGGCGCCGGTCGCGGCGCGGGGTTCCTGTTGGGCATGGTGGTCTCGACCGGCGTAGGCGGTGGACTGGTGCTGGATGGCGCACCCTACGACGGCCGCACCGGCAATGCCGGTCACGTCGGGCATGTGGTGGTCGAACCGGATGGGTCACGGTGCGCGTGCGGCGGGCGGGGCTGCGTCGAGACCGTGGCGTCCGGGCCCTCGATGACGCGGTGGGCGCGGGCCAACGGCTGGCTGGCACCGCCCGCGGCCGGCGCCAAGGAGCTGGCCGAGGCGGCGACGGCCGGAGATGGGTTGGCGCTGCGCGCATTCGAGCGCGGGGCGCGAGCGCTGGCCGCGATGATCGCCTCGGTGGCGGCGGTGTGCGATCTGGATCTGGTGGTGATCGGCGGGGGAGTGGCGAAGTCGGGGAGCCTGCTTTTCGACCCGTTGCGGGCGGCGCTCACCGACCATGTCGGGCTCGATTTTCTCGCCGGGCTGCGGGTCGAGGCGGCCCGGCTGGGCGGGGACGCGGGATTGGTCGGCGCGGCCCGCCTGGCCGGCTTCGGATAGGCCAGTGGGTCCTGCCGGGTTGCCGCGTCGCCGCCGTTTTGGCTGATCGAACGCGCCCAGGCTATTGTGGTTGCCGATCCACCGAAGACCGTCGGTCACCGAGCAATCGGTTGAAGGTCCGGGAGCACTCCCGGCGGCCCACGCAGGAGGACGAGGCATTGCCGCCGGCGCGCGCGCCGGTATTCATCCGCCCCGGCCCGTTCCTGCGCCGGGGCGTTCGTCGTTTCAGGTGGGTCTAGAAGCCAGACCAGACATCAGGAGGTAGGCATGGCCAGGGCTGACAAAGCCACCGCCGTTGCAGACATTGCAGAGCAGTTCAAGGCTTCGACGGCGACGGTCATCACCGAGTACCGCGGTTTGTCGGTGGCCAACCTCGCCGAGCTGCGCCGTTCGCTGGGAGACTCGACCACCTACGCGGTGGCCAAAAACACCCTGATCAAGCGGGCGGCCTCCGAAGCCGGCATCGAAGGGCTCGACGAACTGTTCGCCGGCCCGACGGCGATCGCGTTCGTCAACGGCGAGCCGGTCGACGCCGCCAAGGCCCTGAAGACCTTCGCCAAGGAGCACAAGGCGCTGGTCATCAAGGGCGGCTACATGGACGGTCACGCGCTGACCGTCGCCGAGGTCGAGCGCATCGCTGACCTGGAATCCCGCGAGGTGCTGCTGGCCAAGCTGGCCGGCGCCATGAAGGGCAACCTCGCCAAGGCGGCCGGGCTGTTCAACGCGCCCGCGTCGCAGGTGGCCCGCTTGCTGGCCGCCCTGCAGGAGAAGAAGGGCTCCGACGCCCCCACCGAAGCTCCGGCTGCTGCCGAGGCAGAACCGGCACCGGCCGAATAACTCAAGAAAAACCCAAGTAACGAGAGAGGACCCACAATCATGGCAAAGCTGTCCAGCGACGAGCTGCTCGACGCGTTCAAGGAAATGACCCTGCTGGAGCTCTCGGACTTCGTGAAGAAGTTCGAGGAGACCTTCGAGGTCACCGCGGCCGCTCCGGTCGCCGTCGCCGCGGCCGGCCCGGCCGGTGGTGGCGCGCCTGCCGAGGCTGCCGAGGAGCAGTCCGAGTTCGACGTCATCCTCGAGGCCGCCGGTGACAAGAAGATCGGCGTCATCAAGGTCGTCCGCGAGATCGTTTCCGGCCTGGGCCTCAAAGAGGCCAAGGACCTGGTCGACAGCGCCCCCAAGCCGCTGCTCGAGAAGGTCGCCAAGGAGGCCGCCGACGAGGCCAAGGCCAAGCTCGAGGCCGCCGGCGCCAGCGTCACCGTCAAGTAGTTCCTGCCGCGCTTGATTGCGCGAGCAGACGCAAAAGCCCCCGACACGCCGCGCGTGCGGGGGCTTTTGCGTCTGCTCAGCGCAGTAAGGCGCGCTGTGACTCCCTGATCCGGTCGGGCGAATCGCCAAGAGCGACAAGCAGATTCGTCGTCATCGACCCGAGCACGTTGAGCACCGCCGATTCGTCCTCCCCATAGAACCCGGCCAGTTCGAGCATCACGAAACCGTGAATCAGCGCCCAGAACTGGGCCGCGGTCGCGACCACGGCGGCGTCGTCGTCCGCCGAACACGCGGTGATCCGGCCCTCGTGCATCGAGCGGTGCACCGCGCGGACCACATGCGCGAAGCTCGGTTCGTGCTGCTCGATCTCGGCGAGCGTCAGCGTCAGGACGTTGCCGGCCGGCGCGTTGATGCCGTGGGCGCTGGTGCTGCCGAACATCAGCCGGTACATGTGCGGTCGCTCGATCGCGAACCGCCGGTAGGCCGCGCCGACCGCCATCAGGTCGGCCACCGGGTCGTCGGTCGGAGTGACCGTGAGCGCGGCGTCGAATTGCCGCAGCCCCTCCTCGGCGACCGCGGCTATCAGCTCGCGCATCCCGCCGAAGTGGGTGTACACGGCCATCGTCGACGTTCCCGCCGCGCCCGCCACCTTGCGGGTTTGCAGCGCGTCGGGTCCGTGCTCGTTGAGCAGCCCCACGGCAGCCCGCAGCAGCTCGTCGCGCACGCTGCGCTGAGTTTGGGAAACAGTCATCCTTGCCATCTTCTCACCAAGGGCGTACCGTGCCAATAACGCTGAAATAACAATGTTATAGGAGCTCAGGGTGACCGCCATAGAATCTCTCGATGTCAAGAATCCCTACCTGGACGGCTTTTTGGCGCCGGTGCGCGCCGAGGTGACCGCGACGGACCTCAAGGTCACCGGGCACATCCCCGAGCACCTCAGCGGGCGGTATCTGCGAAACGGCCCGAACCCGGTTTCCGAGGTCGACCCCGCCATCTACCACTGGTTCAGCGGCGACGCGATGGTGCATGGCGTCGCGCTCGACGCCGGCCGGGCGAAGTGGTACCGCAACCGGTGGGTCCGGACTCCGTCGGTGCGGGCCGCCCTCGGTGAGCCGGCGGCGACGGGCCTGAACCCCCGGGTGGGCATGTTGTCCGTCGGTCCCAACACCAACGCGTTGACCCACGCCGGACGAACCTTGGCGCTGGTCGAAGGTGGCGGCGCCAACTACGAGCTCACCGAAGACCTGGACACCGTGGGCCCCTGCGACTTCGACGGCACCCTGTTCGGCGGTTACACCGCACACCCGCACCGCGACCCGGCCACCGGGGAGCTGCACGCCCTGTCCTACGCCTTCACCCGCGGCCGCACGGTGCAGTACTCGGTGATCGATACCCAAGGGCGGGCGCGCCGGACGGTGGACATCGAGGTCAGCGGGTCGCCGATGATGCACGACTTCTCGCTCACCGACAAATATGTGGTCATCTACGACCTACCGGTGACCTTCGACGCCTTGCAGATCATGCCCGTGGCCGTGCCGCGCCGGCTGACCGCGGCGGCCCGGCTGGTGCTGCAGTCGGTGCTGGGCCGCGTCCGCGTCCCCGGGCCGATCACCACGATGCTCAACCGCAACCAGCAGCCGATGCACCGGATGCCCTACCGATGGGACGCCGACTATCCCGCGCGCATCGGCGTCCTGCCCCGCGACGGTGAGAACAAGGACGTGCGCTGGTTCGACATCGAACCCTGCTACGTCTTTCACCCGCTCAACGCCTACACCGAGACACGGGACGGCGTCGAGGTCCTGGTCCTGGATGTGGTGCGGTACTCGCGCATGTTCGAACGCGACCTGCGCGGTCCCGGCGAGAGCCGGCCGACGCTGGACCGCTGGACCATCAGCCTGAGCACGGGCGCGGTGAAAACCGAATGCCACGACGATCGGTCGCAGGAGTTCCCGCGGATCAACGAAACCTTGACCGGCAGCCGGCACCGGTACGGCTACACCCTCGGCTTCGACGGCGGCTACCTGTCCGCGGGGCTGCACGAGATGTTCACCACGGTGTACAAGCACGACTACGCCACCGGATCCAGCGCCGTCGCCGCCCTCGACCCCGATCTTTTGATCGGCGAGATGTCCTTTGTGCCGAACCCGAGTTCCGACCCCGCACGACAGGCCGAGGACGACGGGATCCTGATGGGTCTGGGCACACACCGCGGCCGCGATGAGGGCCAGTTGGTGCTACTGGATGCCCAGACGCTGGAGACGATCGCGACCGTGCATCTGCCGCAACGGGTGCCGATGGGTTTCCACGGCAACTGGGCGCCCGCACCTTAAGTCGCGGAACGGGAATCGCGCCCAGGATTGTTATCTTCCCAACCCTGATGCCGCGCCGCAGGCGTGCGCTACAGTGACTCAAGCCACAGACGACCTGGTGGCGAGTTCGCGCGTCGACGGAAGGGATCTCCCATGGGCGTCAGCATCGAGGTCAACGGACTCACGAAGTCCTTCGGATCCTCGAGGATCTGGGAAGACGTCACGCTGGAAATCCCCTCCGGGGAGGTCAGCGTGTTGCTCGGTCCGTCGGGTACCGGCAAGTCGGTGTTCCTCAAGTCCCTGATCGGTCTGCTGCGGCCGGAACGCGGCTCGATCATCATCGACGGCACCGACATCATCGAGTGCTCGGCCAAGGAGCTGTACGAGATCCGCACCCTGTTCGGTGTGCTGTTCCAGGACGGCGCCCTGTTCGGCTCGATGAACCTCTACGACAACACCGCGTTCCCGTTGCGCGAGCACACCAAGAAGAAAGAAAGCGAAATCCGTGACATCGTCATGGAGAAGCTGGAGATGGTGGGCCTCGGCGGCGACGAGAAGAAGTTCCCCGGTGAGATCTCCGGTGGTATGCGCAAGCGTGCCGGCCTGGCCCGCGCCCTGGTGCTGGACCCGCAGATCATCCTCTGCGACGAGCCGGACTCCGGTCTGGACCCGGTGCGTACGGCCTACCTGAGCCAGCTGATCATGGACATCAACGCGCAGATCGACGCGACCATCCTGATCGTCACGCACAACATCAACATCGCCCGCACCGTGCCGGACAACATGGGCATGTTGTTCCGCAAGCACCTGGTCATGTTCGGGCCCCGCGAAGTGCTGCTGACCAGTGACGAGCCGGTGGTCCGCCAGTTCCTCAACGGCCGTCGTATCGGCCCGATCGGTATGTCCGAGGAGAAGGACGAAGCCACCATGGCCGAGGAGCAGGCGATGGTCGATGCCGGCCAGCACGCCGGTGGTGTGGAGGACATCGAAGGTGTGCCGCCGCAGATCCAGGCCACGCCCGGCATGCCCGAGCGCAAGGCCGTCGCCCGCCGCCAGGCCCGGGTGCGTGCGATGCTGCACACCCTGCCCAAGAACGCTCAGGCCGCGATCCTCGACGACCTCGAGGGCACCCACAAGTACCAGTCGCACGACTACTGATCTCGGGACCTGATGTCGGGCCTCGCGGCCGATTTGCGCTTGCCGGGATTCTGAATGGCTGCCGCATGCCTCCGGGCGGTCACGGCCGCCGGTTTGCGCTGGCTCGCGACGAAAGTTTCCCGTTAACTTCCCACAACTTGCCGCATGCCCCTCTTGACGACGACGCCCAAACGAGCCAATCTGTTGGGCAGCATGTGTCGTACCTGTCCAGGGCAACCCGAGGTGCCAGCCAGCGCCACTCCCCGCGGACAGCTATGACCGCTGATTTGCGTGGGTATTTGAGGAATGCGCCGTCTTGCGCTATTGTTGGACGTTGCGCTGGCTACTTCCTGCCCACCTCACCCGCCACTGACACCGTGGTCTTAGCCTGAGCCCCTTTTTGCGGCTCAGCTATTTGGTTGCGTGCGTGAGATCCGGACAGTTCGTCCGCCAGCCGAACCGACACAATTATCTGCGGCGAACAGACCCTCGGCGGGCAGGGCCACATCCCCTTGGCGGGCAAGGCCACATCGCAAGGGCTCTCATAGTCGCACGAGGTGCTGGAAGGACGCATCTTGGCCGATTTCCGCCAGAGCTCAAACAACTCCGTACCTGGGGCGCCGAACCGGGTGTCCTTCGCCAAGCTCCGTGAACCGCTCGAGGTTCCGGGGCTGCTTGACGTTCAGACCGATTCCTTTGAATGGCTGATCGGCTCGCAGGACTGGCGCGACCGCGCGATCGAGCGCGGCGAGGTCAACCCCAAGGGCGGCCTCGAAGAGGTCCTCGACGAGCTGTCGCCGATCGAGGACTTTTCGGGCTCGATGTCGCTGTCTTTCTCCGACCCCCGCTTCGACGAGGTCAAGGCGCCGGTCGACGAGTGCAAAGACAAGGACATGACGTACGCGGCGCCGCTGTTCGTCACCGCCGAGTTCATCAACAACAACACCGGTGAGATCAAGAGCCAGACGGTGTTCATGGGTGACTTCCCGATGATGACGGAGAAGGGCACCTTCATCATCAACGGCACCGAGCGTGTGGTGGTCAGCCAGCTGGTGCGCTCGCCGGGTGTGTACTTCGACGAGACCATCGACAAGTCCACCGAGAAGCTGCTGCACAGCGTCAAGGTGATCCCGAGCCGCGGCGCCTGGCTGGAGTTCGACGTAGACAAGCGCGACACCGTGGGTGTGCGCATCGACCGCAAGCGCCGCCAGCCCGTCACCGTGCTGCTCAAGGCCCTCGGCTGGACCAACGAGCAGATCCACGAGCGGTTCGGCTTCTCCGAGATCATGATGGGCACCCTGGAGAAGGACAACACCGCGGGTACCGACGAGGCGCTGCTGGACATCTACCGCAAGCTGCGTCCGGGCGAACCGCCGACCAAGGAGTCGGCGCAGACCCTGCTGGAGAACCTGTTCTTCAAGGAAAAGCGCTACGACCTGGCCCGCGTCGGTCGCTACAAGGTCAACAAGAAGCTCGGCCTGCACGCCGGCGAGCCGATCACCAGCTCGACGCTGACCGAGGAAGACGTCGTCGCCACCATCGAGTACCTGGTGCGTCTGCACGAGGGTCAGCACACGATGACGGTGCCCGGCGGCTCCGAGGTGCCGGTGGAGACCGACGACATCGACCACTTCGGCAACCGCCGGTTGCGCACCGTGGGCGAGCTGATCCAGAACCAGATCCGGGTCGGCATGTCCCGGATGGAGCGCGTCGTCCGTGAGCGGATGACCACCCAGGACGTCGAGGCCATCACGCCGCAGACTTTGATCAACATCCGGCCGGTCGTCGCCGCGATCAAGGAGTTCTTCGGCACCAGCCAACTCTCGCAGTTCATGGACCAGAACAACCCGCTGTCGGGTCTGACCCACAAGCGCCGCCTGTCGGCCCTGGGCCCCGGCGGTCTGTCCCGTGAGCGTGCCGGCTTGGAAGTCCGTGACGTGCACCCCTCGCACTACGGCCGGATGTGCCCGATCGAGACCCCGGAAGGACCGAACATCGGTCTGATCGGGTCGCTGTCGGTGTACGCGCGGGTCAACCCGTTCGGCTTCATCGAGACGCCGTACCGCAAGGTCGTCGACGGTGTGGTCTCCGACGAGATCCACTACCTGACCGCCGACGAGGAGGACCGCCACGTGGTGGCGCAGGCCAA
>NZ_LZKQ01000059.1 GCF_001668675.1 Mycobacterium asiaticum
CCACCACCGCCAGAGGCGGCACGGGGGTGCCGGCGGCGCGGGCGGTGCCGGCGGCGCCGGCGGCATCGGTGGTGCGCGGCACCCTGGTCGGCAACGGCGGCGCGGGCGGGTCCGGCTTGGTTGGCGGTGCCGGGGGTGCCGCCGGGCTGTTCGGCAACGGTGGTGCCGGCGGCGCAGCTCTGATCGGCGGGGGTGCCGGTGGTGCGGGCGGTGCCGGCGGGCTGTTGTTCGGCATCGGTGGTGCCGGCGGCACCGGCGCCAGCAACACCGTCGGCGGCGCCGGCGGGGCCGGCGGAATGGGCGGGTTGTTCGGCACGGGCGGTGCCGGCGGGTCCGGTGGGCTCAGCATCTTGGCCGGCGGCCTGGGCGGTGCCGGCGGTGCCGGCGGCTCCGCGTTGCTGTTCGGCAACGGCGGGCCCGGCGGGGCAGGTGGTGTCGGCACCAACGGTGCGGGCGCCACTGGCGGGGCCGGCGGGGTAGGGGGCAATGCCGGGATGTTCTTCGGCTCCGGCGGTGCCGGCGGTATCGGTGGTATGGGTACCGGCCTCGGGTCCGTCGGCGGGGTCGGCGGCGCCGGCGGCAACGCCGGAATCCTCTCCGGCGACGGCGGGGACGGCGGCATCGGCGGGTTCGCCGCCGCTACCGGCGGGGCCGGTGGCGCGGGTGGCAAGGCCGGTCTGTTCGGCGACGGTGGTGCTGGCGGCTCCGGTGGAGAGAGCTTCGGCACCGGCGGTAAGGGTGGTGCCGGGGGGGACGCCGTCCTGGTAGGCGACGGTGGCAACGCGGGTGAGGGCGGGAAAGGCGTCCCGCCGGGCGCCGGCGGCACCCCCGGCGCCGGCGGGTTGTTGTTCGGTTTGGATGGGTTGGCCTAGGCGTCAGCTCGCGCAATACGCGCAGGTAGAGCCCCCTGTCAGGATTGAACTGACGACCGCTCGCTTACAAGGCGAGTGCTCTACCACTGAGCTAAGGAGGCCGGTGAAACCGGTGCTAGCCTATCGGGTCACTGGTCGCTGTCGACGATCCGCTGCGACCGGACCGACCGTGACGTCGAGCGCGGCCGCCGCCCAGGCAGCGGGATCCGATCGGCGATGTTGCTCAGCGGGTTGACCACCATGGTCAGCGAGATCACCGCCTCCTGCAGCGTCGCGATGGCGGGCTCGAGTGCCTCCATTCCGGGCGCCAGGCGCGCCAGGGTGTCGGCCACGTCGGCCAGCTGCTCGAGCGGACCGTTCTTGGCGGTCAACTTGTCGACCAGGCCGCCCTCGGCGAGCAACTTGTCGGCCAGGCCGTCCTCGGCCAGCACCCGCTCGATCAGACCGTCGTTGGCCAACAACTGATCGGCCAGCCCGCCGGGCTGTAGGGCTCGTTGCAGTCCGCCGCCCTCCGCGGTCAGGCGGTCGATCAACCCGCCCTCGGAGGTCAGCAGATCCACCACTCCGCCGGGGCGCAGCATCCGGTCCATCGGACCGTTCGGCGCCACCGCGCGTCCCAGCGGCATGTCGTCGTCGAGGAGCCGGGCCAACCGGTTGGCCCGGGCGAGGGCGTCGTCGATGCCCAACATGTTCGCCATCGCGTTGGATCCACGCGGGCCGCTGGTGTCGCCGAGCGCCTGCTTGGCCAGACCCACTGCGGCACCGGCGAGATTCAAGCTTGCCTCCGCGGCAGCAAGGCCAGTGCGCGCCGGCGCGGTCGCAAGCTCAACAATGGCTTTGCCGAAGTTCATTCTGTGAGTCTATTCACGTCTAGCCCGGAAAACCCCCTGCGGGTCCAAGCGAATTCGTCGACTCCTGGCAGACTGCTAGCAGTCGACTTGCAACGACCTCTCAGGAAGTTTTCAATGATTGCAGAGCTAACACACAAGTTCGGGTGGAGGTAAAGGCCTCATGACACTGAGCAATACGGCCGAGACGACCAAACCCGAGGCGCGCATCCTCGTCGTCGACGACGAAGCCAACATCGTCGAACTGCTCTCAGTAAGCCTGAAATTCCAGGGATTCGAGGTTCTCACCGCCGCCAACGGTGCCCAGGCCTTGGATCGTGCGCGGGAATCTCGGCCCGACGCGGTGATCCTCGACGTGATGATGCCCGGAATGGACGGTTTCGGGGTGCTGCGGCGCATGCGTGCCGACGGTATCGACGCCCCCGCCCTATTCCTGACCGCCCGAGATTCGTTGCAGGACAAGATCGCTGGGCTAACCCTGGGTGGTGACGACTACGTCACCAAGCCGTTCAGCCTCGAAGAGGTCGTCGCCCGGCTGAGGGTGATCCTGCGGCGGGCCGGCAAGGGCAGCAGCAACGAACCGCGCAATTCGCGGTTGTCCTTCGCCGACATCGAACTCGACGAGGAAACCCACGAGGTGTGGAAAGCCGGCCAACCGGTTTCATTGTCGCCCACCGAATTCACCCTGCTGCGTTACTTCGTGATCAACGCCGGCACGGTCCTGAGCAAGCCCAAGATCCTCGACCACGTTTGGCGGTACGACTTCGGCGGTGACGTCAACGTGGTCGAGTCCTACGTGTCGTATCTGCGCCGCAAGATCGACACCGGAGAGAAGCGGTTGCTGCACACCCTGCGTGGCGTGGGCTACGTGTTGCGCGAACCGCGCTGAGTCGACGCGAGATGGCCAGTCGGTATCGACGGGGCGTGCCGCTGCGGGTAGGCCTGGTCGCGGCGACCCTGGTGCTGGTGCTGTGTGGGCTGCTGGTCTCTGGCCTGGCCGTCACGTCGATCCTGCGGCACAGCCTGGTCAGCCGGATCGACTCGACCCTGATGGACGCCACCCGCACCTGGGCGCAGGCTCCGTGGCGGCACACGGTGTCCAACGGGGAAGGGCCGGGGCCGGGCCGGCCGCCGTCGAAGTTCTATGTACGGGCCGTCGATCCCGACGGCCACGCCATGACGGCCATCAACGACCGCAATGCCGAGCCGGCCCTGCCCCCGGACAACGACGTCGGCCCCGACCCGACGACGCTGCCGTCAGTGAGCGGCTCGTCGATCGAGTGGCGCGCGGTCACCGTGCACGGCCCGCGGGGTGGGCTGACCACGGTGGCGATCGACCTGTCCGACGTCGACCACACCGTGCGGTCGCTGGTGTTGCTGCAGGCGGGTATCGGGGCCGGGGTGCTGGTGGTGGTCGGTGTCGCCGGCTTCGTCGTGGTGCACCGCAGCCTGCAACCGTTGTCCGAAGTCGAACAGACGGCCGCGGCAATCGCCGCCGGACAGTTGGATCGACGTGTCAGCGAGCGCGACCCCCGCACCGAGGTTGGCCGACTCTCGTTGGCGCTCAACGGAATGCTCGCCCAGATCCAGAAGGCGCTGGCCGCCTCCGAATCGTCGGCGGCGACGGCGCGCAGCTCGGAGGAGCGGATGCGGCGGTTCATCACCGACGCCAGCCACGAACTGCGCACTCCGTTGACCACCATCCGCGGTTTCGCGGAGTTGTACCGGCAGGGCGCCGCGCGGGACGTTTCCATGCTGCTTTCCCGGATCGAGAGCGAGGCCAGCCGGATGGGCCTGTTGGTAGACGACCTGCTGATGCTGGCCCGCCTGGACGTGCAGCGGCCGCTGGAACACCATCAAGTGGACCTGCTGGCGCTGGCCAGCGACGCCGTGCACGACGGCCGGGCGATGGACCCCGACCGCATCATCACCATGGAAGTCTTCGACGGCCCCGGCACCCCGGAGGTGTTCGGTGACGAGCCGCGACTACGGCAGGTGTTGGGCAACCTGATCGCCAATGGCATCCAGCACACCCCGACCAGCGCCGACATCACGGTGCGGGTGGGCACTGCCGGCGAGGACGCGATCCTCGAGGTTGCCGACAAGGGCCCCGGGATGACTCAGGAGGATGCCGAGCGCATTTTCGAACGCTTCTATCGCACCGACGCGTCCCGGGCGCGGGCCAGCGGCGGTACCGGGCTAGGGCTGTCGATCGTCGACTCGCTGGTGAAAGCACATGGCGGCCGGGTGACGGTGACCACCGCGCCCGGTGAAGGGTGCTGCTTCCGGGTCGCGCTGCCGCGCGTCAGCGAGGTGCCCGCGCAGGTGGGCTAACCACCGCCGGGGCTCACCGTAACTGTTCCAGCGCCGCCTTGATCTTGGCCTGGGCGTCGTCCAGCGACTCCGCCGACGGGTTGCGGTCCACGTTGGCGAAGCCGAAGTCGGCGAGACTGCGGGTGGGGAAGACGTGGACGTGCAGGTGCGGCACCTCCAGCCCGGCGATGATCAGCCCGGCGCGCTCGGCCTGGAATGCCTTGCAGACCGCCTTGCCGATCAGCTGGCTCACCGCCATCACGCGGTTGAACGCCTCGGGCTCCACGCCCTGCCACTGATCGATCTCCTCGCGGGGCACCACCAGGGTGTGGCCCTGCGTCATGGGTTCGATGGTCAGGAACGCGACGACGTCGTCGTCCTCGTAGACGAATCGGCCCGGAAGCTCACGGTTGATGATCTTGGTGAAGATCGACGCCATGGCTCAAGCATAGGTTCGCCCGGACGGCCCCAGCGAATAAGGTCGTCGGCATGAAGGCGCGGATCGGCAGGCGTTCGATCATGGCGCTCGCCGCCGCCGGCGCGCTCACCGCGGCGCTGCCCGCCTGTGGCACCGCCGACGAGGAGCCGTATCAACTCACCTCCTACGGATACGATCCGGAGGTTCCCGAGCCGGGTGTTCCCGAACCGCCCCGGCCTCTCCGCGAGGTGCCCGCCGCCGCCTCGGTGAAGACGCAGTATTTGCCCCCGGTGGGCCGGCAGACCATGCCGAATTGCTTCGTGTGGGCCACCGTTTACGGTCTGGCCACGTTCTACGCCGCGCGGCACAGCAATATCCCGCCCATCACCGCGGACCGGCAGGCCGCCCCTGACTACGCCTACATCAGGTATCAGCAGTCGATTCAACTCAGCGAGCCCACCTGCCGCGGCGGCCAGATGGTCAAATGTCTCAACTGGCTTCGCGATAACGGCGGAACCCCGTCGCTGGCCGCGGCGCCGAACCGGGGGCGTCAGCGGTCCCAAAGCTCGTGTGAGGCCAACTGGTCGGATTACGGTGCCCGGACAATCGGCCCGAATCCGGCATTCCGGATCCCGGAATGGAAGCTGACGAAGATCACCGGCTCAAATGGCTTGGCCAACTTGCGAACCGTCATCACACACGGCATGCCCATCGCCTTCGGCACCTACCTCTACACCGACTTCCCGCACTACCGGGGTGCGCCGTCGGTCTACGTCGGCAACGGCAACTGGATGCGCAACAAGGAGGGTAAGAAGGCCGGTCATGTCATGCTCATCACCGCCTACGACGATGCCTACGCCCCGCATGCCGGTGCGGTACGGGTGCAGAACAGTTTCGGTAAGCGTTGGGGCAGAGACGGATTCGTGTGGATCGCCTACGAGACCCTGGCGGCCATGGCGCAGGGCAGCGGCGTATACGTCCCGGATTCCGTATGACGGAGACACCGAATCGTTAACGGACCGTTGCCATGTCGTTCTCAATGACCGCCACACTCCGATGTGACCCAATTCACTGGAGGGCGACTTGGCGCGATGTCCGAAGGCGCTGCTGGCAATTCCGCTGGCAGTGCTGACCGCGTGCGCTGTCTCGTTCCTGCCTGCCATCACGCCCGCGCGCGCCGCCGACGCCTTCGGGCCGCTGGGGCCGCCCAATCCTTTCATGGCCCCCAACGGCCTCGCGTCGATGCACAACGACGCGGGGTCGGCCGATGCCGGCCCGCTGCCCGGCCCGGGTGCCCGCCTGGTCCCGATCCTGGCATTTCCGTTGCTGGCCGCATGCCCGACGATCACCCAGGGCACTGACGGGCTGGTGCTGGCGTTGTGCACCACGATCGCCGCGCAAGCCCCGGTGCTGCATCTGATCGATCCCGGCGGCATTGTCCCGCAGGTCATTCCGCTGGCCAGCATGGACATCGCCAAGGGCGGCCTGCTGGGCGGGGTCTATGCCTACCTGGACAACAACAATCAAATGGTGCTGATCGACGGCACCAACCACCTGCTGCGCATCGCGCATGCCCGCGACGAGAGGGGCCGCTGGCACCTCTTCATAACCGAGTCCATCGACCTCTCAGGCGTGATACCGCCGGGCGACAGCTCGGTGGGCGTCGTCCCCGACTACCTCGGCAACGTCTGGTTCGCCACCGGAAACGGCGTGGTGGGCGTGGCCAAGGCCGGCGGTGGCGTCGCGAGCCTGCAGCTGCCTGCCGGACAGCAAGTGGCGAACAGCATTTCGGCTTCACCGCAGAACCGCGTCGCGGTCGCCACCACGTTTGCTCTGTACGAGGTCAACCTCAACGGCATGGGCAACCCGCAAGTACTGTGGAGCCAGAACTACGATCGCGGACCCGCCCGCAAGCCCGGCCAGCTCAGTTGGGGAACCGGCTCCACCCCAACCTATTTCGGCCCGACGGGCGCGGAGTATGTGACGATCGTGGATAACGCCGAGCCACAGGTGCACGCCCTGGTGTATCAATCCGGAACTGGCGCTTTGCTTTGTCAACAGACCGTGTTGACGCTCGGTGGGCCCGGCAGTGAGAACTCGCCGATCGGCGTGGGGAATTCGATGTTCATCGCCAGCACCTACGGCTACCCCTATCCGGCCGTTCCGCCCGATGCCGGCCCGGCGGTACCGCCAACGGCGCCCTTCGTGGGCGGCATGACCAGGGTGGACATGAACAACCCCGGACCCGGATGTCACACGGTGTGGGAGAGCAAGGTTCGCAGCGCGGCCCTGCCGCATCTGTCGACCGGCGATGGCCTGATCTACACCATCACCCGGATCGGGTTCGACCAGACGACACCGGCAGACCTGTTCGCCTACAGCGTCATCGACCCCAACAACGGCCAACTGCTGCATCAGCAACCCAAGTCGGCGACGATTCTCAGCGATCCGATTCAGACGGCGTCGATGGTGTTGATGGGCAACAAGATCATGCAGGGCAACATCACCGGCATCGGCCGCATCGGCTAGTTTCTGCGCGAGCAGACGCTAAAGCCCCCGCACGCGCGGCGTGTCGGGGGCTTTAGCGTC
>NZ_LZKQ01000060.1 GCF_001668675.1 Mycobacterium asiaticum
GGGGGGGGGGGCCGGCCCCCGCGCGGGGCCGGCCCCCCCCCCCAAACCCCCCCCCCCCGCCCGGGGGGGGGGGGGTTTTGGCGTCGGCGCGCGCCCTTACGTGCGCGCCAGGCTGCGCGCGTAACCGGCGCCCATGCCCAGCAGCACCAGTCCGACGATGATGAACGCCGCCACCCGGAAGATGCCGTCCAGCGTGGCCAGGTCGAACAGGAACAGCTTGGCCATGGCCGCACCGGTGAGCGCCAGGCCCGCGGTGATCGGCTCGGTCCGCCGCTCCGACTCGTCCAGGCGCAGTGCGTAGACGAAAAGCGCGGCGGCTCCGCCGATCCAGCAGATGGTGGCCGCCATGTGACCGGCCAGGAATCCGCCGGCGGTGCCGCCGACAAGCACCCCGGCGGTCACGGTAAATGCGGTGACGGCGTAAACGACCACCGTCGAGGCCGCCGCGATCAGCAGACCGCTGACATCTGAATCCCGGTTGGCGCCAACACACGTCCGCGTCATGACGACGGCAAAGGTGATCACGAGCAGACTGGCTGCCAGTGTGGAGACCGCGATGGGCGTGGGGATCGCAGTGGCGCGCACCAGCACCCGCAGCGGCACGTAGCTGTAGAACAGGACCGTGCCGATGACACCGAAACCTGTTGCGCTCCAACGTGCTACCGCGTCGCGGCGGCCGGCCACCGCAACAACCACGGCCAGCGCCAGCAGCACCGGGGCTTCGATGTAACCGGCGAAGGCGACCGTGATGGCGATCAGCGCGGAGATGGCAGACCAGGCCGACCACGTCTGGACAACGATGCGGGGGTGGTTGCCGATCAGTGCGACGGCCAGCATGGCTGCCGCCAAGGCGGCGGCCATGACCGCCGCCAGCATGCGGTCGACGGCGATCGCGCTGGCCAGCACCGGGAGGGTGCCGGCCGTGGTGATCAGCGCCAGCGCTGCCGGGTTCGAGGTGGACGGCAGCAGCACCAGGCCACTCGCGACGGCCAGCAGCGCGGCCACCGCGCAGGCGCCGCCGATCAGCCATGTGTTGTCGTGCGGGTTGACGGCAATCAGTGCGAGCAACAACGGCAGCGTGGGCGCCGCAACCCGGGCGCCGTGCATCCACATCCAGTTCTTGCCCAGTTGGACCGGCAGCGCGGCCGCCGAGAGCGCCAGCATGAAACTGATCAGCAGCAGGTCCACCCCGCGGGTCAGCGCGGGTGCCAGACCGATCAGCGGTACCAGCACCAGCAGCGCCAGCTGTTCGGAGTCCCAACGTCGGGCCAGTGCCAGGCCGCCACCGCCGACGACGGCCGCCAACACCAGACCGGCCGGCGCCGGCGCCCACTGGTAGATGGTGACGACAGCGATGACATCCAGGTAGGCCGTGGCGATACCGGTTGCCGC
>NZ_LZKQ01000061.1 GCF_001668675.1 Mycobacterium asiaticum
TCCAGTTTGCGGTGGTCGCCGACAACGCTCTAGCTAACTCATCTCGGCGATAACCGCCGTCGATCGATAACCGGCCCCTTAGAGGGGCGGGCCGGTTATCGCTCTCGCTCGGCGGGCGAAAACCGGCCTCGTTAACCGCGCGAGTATCGTCCTCTACCAGGACTTTTCGTCGTTCGCTAGGCGGGCCGGTTATCGAGCGATTAACGCTTTCCGAACGATAACCGCGCGAATATCGCCCCCGACCAGCCCTTTTCGTTAACCGCATATTCGCCACCGCGCCGCCCTTCCGCCGCCCCCGCTACCTCCGCGAGATCCAGCCTCATAGGCAAGAACCTTGTCCCTTGCAAGCTTGTTCAGGGTTCGGCGAACAGAACTCTTGGCCGCTACGTAGCCAGGCCCGGCGGGGTCATCAATTCCGAATACCTCCGCAACGGCGTCAGCCTCACTGATCCCGATCTCACCCGCCCGGTCAGCAAGCGCAGTTATCACATGCGCCGCATCAATTTTCGTGGATGCACCCTCACCGTGCTGGTGCTTGATGATTAGCGGCCCAACGCGCTCCTGGGGCTGCTTAAGGTGGCTTAACTCGACCGACGACGCACCAGGCTGACCCCACAACAGCAACACCGACCCTTGGCCGGCGGTGAGCCAGCCGCTGCCGTACACGTCCGAGAGCTGGGCTGGTTTAAGGTTGTCGGCGGTGGCCTTGCGCTGGTGGTGCAGAGATAGGAACTCAGTCCCATTCTCGATCACACGCTGCATCGCGTCGTTAAAGCCAATGCCGTCGTCGTCCCCTATCAATCCGCTGAGCAAATCTTTTAGCGAGTCCACGATGACGAGGCCGGGGTTTCTGCCATGCTGGGCAACCCACTCCGCGAAGGCTTCTGGCGCTTCGTTCGCTTTGATTGGTACGCGGCCTTTCCATACGATCAGCTGTCGCTTGATAGTTGCCGCGGCCGTCTCTTCTGTCAGGTCCACCATTCGCGCGAGCGAACGGCGTATCTGCATCGGTCGATCCATCGCAAGATAAAAAATCGGCCGCTCGTCTCTGGCCACTGGGTAGCCAAGCAGCATCGAGCTAGTAATTCCCATGCGAGCCAGCACCAGCTGTTGGGCGAGTGTCGACTTACCGACGCCTTGCGGCCCACAGATCACCACCCCCTCACCCTGAGCCGCTAGCACTTCCGCTCCTGCGCCCCAAATAGGTTCTGAATCATCGTTGAAAGTGAGGAACGTCAGCCCATCCATCGCGCGATCTGCGTCAACATTAATCAGCGCCTGTGCCTTACGTTCTGATACTTGTCGCTTCGCCTCATCGCGCTCTTCAAATGCCTCAACCAGGTTGTCAATTCGGCGCTCGCGAGTCGTGCGGGTTATTTGCTCCACTTCCTGGTCAGTACCGATAAGGTCGTAAATACTGGCTAGCCTATGCGCATTTGTACTAGCGTCGGCCATATTGTTTGCAGCGCTTTGAGTTGCGGAGTTATCTGGGGGGACACTCATTAGGAATTGCGTCCTTACGCATAATGGCGCTTCTCTCACAACGCTGTCGATTGGTGAGCTGCCGCCATCGTCTGGTCATTACGGGGGCCGCGAGCTTTCCAATACTCACCGTTGCGCACCGTCTGGCAGCCGGTAAATGCCTGTCTGCCGTCGAGACTCGATCCATCGCCATAAATCGTTGGCGCTGAGGTAATTTCCGTTGCCGAGCCTCACCGGGATTAGCTCCCTGCGCAGAATCGCGTACTTGATCATCCGCCGAGTCACGGGGTAGCCCCACGCTCGCAGTTTCTGAAACGCATCCTCTTGGTTGAGGTTTGCGACGTCGTCAGGATTGGGATCCATGTTGTTTCCTCCAAAGCAGGTTCACCGCGCACGGTTATACGGGTGGTGCTTCGGAGTGCCCCGTTATCATCTCCAAGTCGGCTACTTAGCCGTTCAGCGGTCGCGTTCTAGGCAGCGGCAGCCGTGTTAGCCGGGACTTTTGTATTCAGTTATCGCCGACCCGGCGACGGGACGGATAGCTATAGCTTACCCGAACCGCCGTCGCCGCGCCGACGTTAGGTTGAGCCTAAAGCTACTGCCCTGCAACAAATTTAGGCTGGCCAGCAATTGGCCCATCGCGGCCAAGGTTCAGCTGGCGGTCGACAAGCTGCTTGAGTTCCACCAGCACCTGATCACCCTTCACGCACCAGTCATCGACCCTCACGCTATCCCCCATCACGAACTCTGTCGTGGACGGGTCGGGCCCACGATGCCACGGGGGCAAGATTGGGTTATCCGCCTTCACGTAGCGGTAGACCCCAGCGGTCTCAACATATTCGACGCCCTTTACACGACCACTATGCGTGGCCGCAATGAACTCGGCTTCTGAGCCGCGCCTAACGTGCCCATCAATATCCGTCCAGGAACACTCCACATCGCCATCGTCGCAGCCGCATACGTGTTCGTCGGTGGTGTTCTTCTCGCGCTCCCGCGGAAATGTGGGCCACGGCAGATCAGCGCTTGTCATGTGTTTTCTCCTTGGGGTTGTGTGAATTTACAGACCCCTGGAGAGCAAAAAAGCGCACGTCTTCCAAAGGTCAATTGCCTATGAGACGTGCGCATGTCCGGCCCTTGCGTCCGGATCGAGTCGTCTAGCTGTGGTCAGCTTGTTTGTTCGTCCGCGGTCTGAAGCTGCGGCCCCTACGTCATCAACCGTGAGCCAGTATCCGTCGCCTGGCTGCGGTCAACGGTACTCAACGAGACGACATCCCCGCAAGGACGAATGCAAAAATTACCCTGGGGCGAAAGACGCGCTGCCGCGTTCTGCTCATCCGATCCCGCGCCGAACATCTCGCATCTCGTCTCCGTCGCGATGAGGGGGTCGGACGGCGGTCGCCTACGGGATCGGCGGGACCGGCGAGTCGGGGTCGATCCGCGCGCCGGGCGGAAGCTGAGCTTGAGCAGAGATCGCGCTGAGCTTGAAGTTGGTCTCGGCAGTTTGCCTCGCCCAGCTGTCGCAGGCTTTGCAGATGCTGAACACCACGATGAACTGACCACGCTCAAGCGGCAGGTATACAGCCCGCCCGCTGCACCCGCCGGGCGCAAGCTGCACGTCGCAGCCGCGCCGCCCGACCGCGTTGGGCAGGGGCACACGAGTCGTGATCATTTACGAGAACCGTTCCATCGCATCGTCGTAAACGTAGAGTTCGGGGATGCAGGGGTAGTACAGGAACGTGTCGCTGTCCGCCGCAGCTTCAATACGGTCTCCGAACTGCTGGCGCATGTTGCGCATAGTCCGGTTGCCGAGCTCCCACATAGCGGGGTTCCAATTGGGGTCGAAAAGCCATGCGGTGTTGCCTGTCTCACGCGTCACAAGAGCTCTGGTGCGCTCCACTACCTGAATGGCACCGACATTCGGATTATCCGGTTGGGGCGCGTGGTTGATCCGGTATTTTGCTTCCAAGTCAAAGTCGTTGGTGCTCATACAGTTCTGCTTCCTTTCTGGTGGTTGTAACGCGACGCCCCGGCGGTGCGCGTCGGTCGCGTCACGATGAATCGCCAAAGCTCGGCGGTTGAATACATGCGCCGTCCCGCGATGATCCGACACGTGAGTTCGTCGCGGTCCGTCACCGTCTTGAGCCATCGCTCGGTGACCTCAACGTCGATCCCCCGGTACCACTCGACTGCGTCGGCCACAGTCTTGTCCGGCACCACCGACACATCGAGCGAGGTCGGCGGCGCAGGTACTCGAACATCGGGTTGCATTCGTGCCACGGGTATTTCGCCTTTCGGTTCCCCTCTATTCTACCGCTCTACGCCGGGCTACGCTCGCCCTAATTCGAACTCGCCCGTACCAATACCGTGGCGCGGTAACGGTATTCGACCCTCGCGTCGAGAAGCGGCGGTAATCTAGGTCGAACGGCTACCCGAAAGACGGTGAAGGAAATGACAAATCGGAAGGGCTACAGCGTTTCTGGTGATGTCCTCGTCAACGAAACGGCCGATGGCGTCAATCTGAATCTGCTGTGGGATGAAATCGCCACTGCGCTGAATCTCTACAATCAGCACCGCTCAACGATTGTCCGCCTCCTCAGCTACCCGACCACAGCGGTCGCCGACATCATCCCGCAAAGCGTCGAAGGCGAGAGCTTCGAATTAGCGACCGAGTTTGGGATGCCGACCGCGCTGCGCGAGCCCGCCGATTACTTGCGTCTTGGCTACAACTTCCAGGACTACGACAAGAGGCTCAGTGCCACTTGGAAATTCCTCCGCGGTGCTACCGCTGAACAGGTGACCGCCCAGGTGACGCGCATCTTCGAGGCTGATAACCGCCTCGTCAGCGGCACGATTCTGCGCCGGCTGCTCGATCCCGCACCAGCATTCAACGAGTGGAACCACACTTGTTACGGGTTATGGAGCGGTGATGGCATGGTCCCGCCCTCACACCTTGGCAAGACCTTCACCGGATCCCACACCCACTACCTCACAAGCGGCTCCACGACCATCGACGCCGCCGACATCGAGGACATGATTCGCCACGTCACCGAACACGGCTATGGCCGCTTCGGTGCGCAGGGCGGACGGCTGATCATCCTCGCCCACCCGAACGAGGTCGAGGACATGACGTTTTGGCGGGCGGGGGTGGACTACGGTGGCGCAACAAAACCCAAGTGGGACTTCATCCCATCCGCCGCACAGCCCGCATACTTCACCACAGAGCACCTCGTCGGCGCAGTCCCGCCCACCGATTTCAACGGCCTCCACGTACAAGGCAGCTACGGCGACGCCTGGCTAGTCGAGTCCCACTACGTGCCTGCCGGTTACGTAATCGTCGCGGCGACAGGCGGGCTGGACTCCGACGCAAACCCGGTCGGCTTTCGAGAACATGTGAACGCGAGTTATCAAGGGCTGCGCCATATTCCGGGCCGTGGTCCGTACCCGCTGCAGGACAGCTTCTACGCGCGCGGGTTCGGAGTTGGCGTCCGACACCGCAGCGCAGCCGTCGTCATGCAGGTAACCACCAGTGGCAGCTACACAGCGCCCACGATTAAGACGTAGCGATGGGCGCAGTAGGAAAGGCCCGCGACCCACACGCCCGGAATCCGGACCCGTCGGAGTTCTCTTGGGGGCCGGGGCTTGTGCCACACGGCAAGAAGAACGCGCCGCCGAGCGAAGGAGGCATGTACCGAGGGATGTGCCCGCCGGTCGAACTCACCCCCAGCAAAGACCTCAGCGTGCGGGCGAGACAAGCCAGACGGCAATCAAACGAACCGCCGCACGGCTACCCCGGCAAACGGGTTGGCTGAGCCGGATGCGGCCCGATTTGCGAAAAGCAGAAATGTGCGTCGGTAACGGCGGTAGGCTTCGACGTGGGGAGCCGGGGAATATTGGCAAGCGTGTCGCGAGGCGGCACGGACCACACGGGGTTGGGCTCAATGAAGACGAAAGCAAAGGTGGCTTTAGCCGCGATTGCCATGGCCGGCGCCTGCGTTTACAGCAGCGCGATTGCTGCCGTACCTGCTCACGCCGAAGAGTACTGCTCGCAGGCATATCCATACCCGCCGCCGGGCGCCATTTGCACAAAGATTGGCTACATTTTTGGCGAGTACTGCAACCCAAGCCCATACTGCTCGCCCGTGCCGGGCATGCCGGGTACGCAGAATCCGGATGGCTACACGCTGCCATGGTGCACTCCGGTATACGTGCCTGGTTGCCGTAACTACTGAACGCGATGCCTAGCCCAGCTTGGCTCGCTCGCCAGACCGGCTTCAGAAAAGACTGACGGGTTGGCTCACGTGTTGTTCCTCGTCGTTCTCGAACCAATTGAGCTCAACGGTAACGTGATCGGAGAGACCCATATGCAGCATCAAAGGGAACCTCAGTTCAGAAAGCGGAGGCATGTCGATTGCGGCTGTGCTTTCACGATGTAGCAACCCTCTGAGTTCCACCCCAGGATCCATAGTCAGCTGCTCGGCAGTGACGTGCTGGCTCTTGTTCTCCAACACCAACGTTGAGTGAGTCGTAAACTTCGGCGCACCCCGCCTGTCGACACCAGACTGCTCGCGGCGCTTTTCGACCCGAACACGCGGCATCGCGTGTTCACCCTTGCGAACGACAGACGGCGCACCGAGCCCCGAGCAACTTATGTCGCTCTCGATGGCCTCCCTCACCTTATAGGCCAAATCATTCAGATCTGCGTACACACCGAGCAGACCTTTGTCCTCCAGCTCCTTGCGGAACTTCCGGAGCCGATCGAGTTCTTTCAAGTCAGCGTTGCGGTCGACAGGTTCATCCGAGAACCAGACGTGCACCGGCTTACCGCTTGCGGCGGCCCGTTCAATCTCCTCTGCTGTGCCCGATACAGCGCTATCGGTGGCCTGGCCGAGTCGCGAGTCAAACAGAGCGAGGACAATATCAGCGTCGTCCACGAGTTGAGAATTGATGACGCCCTGGCCGCCGTTCGCGTCCATCTGCGGAACGGCGTCCGTCTTCCAAAATCGCGGAAGCAACACCGTCTGCGCGTTCTCTGCCCGCGACCCGTTCCAACCTTGCAGCGCGCTCTTGACCGCCTCGACTTCGTCAGCGGTATCACCAGGTGACGAGATCATGACCTTGAGGACGTTCGCAGCGAATCCCATGTACGTAAGTTTGCCAGTCGGTACCGACACCACGCTTTGATGACCTCTAAGCGGTCCCGTGCCGGTCCCGTAGACGCACCCCAACCGGAGGCGGACCGGGACCGTACCCAGGGCGTCTCAACGGCGTACTAAAAGGTGTTTTAGCAGTGCAAACGCCTGTCCTTGCGAGGCCGCCCACCTGCGCCTATCACTCACCCGTTCGGAGCCGGAATCGACTTCCCAAGCTGAATACGCGGGTTCGATTCCCGTCATCGGCTCCATAGCGCGCACTCCGGCGGCGCTGCCTACTGGGTCAGGAACACCCCAACCACCCATACGACGGTGGCGAGCAGCGCGCCAGCCAGCTCAACACCCATCGATAACGCAACACCTTTCACGGCGTGCTTCGTCGACGTCAATGCCAGTCGCTGGTCTCCGCGGGCGGACAGCTCCGCCAAATAGACGCCGAGCACGAAGCCGATCACCAGGCCGGCCACCGGGATTACGAAGAAACCGATGATGCCCAGTCCCGCGCCGGCCGCCAGACTCAGCGTGCGCACGTCGGCGGCCCGCATCCGCTGCACGGGCCAGGTGTACTTGATCAATGTCGCCACACCGAGCAGCGCAGCCACCACGCCGAGTGTCACCCACGAAGTGACGTTGTTCTCGACGACGGCCCACACCACGATCGCACCGAACACCAGCAGAGTGCCCGGCAACAGTGGCACCACGATGCCGACGATTCCGACGGCGATCGCGAGTGCGACGAGGACGATGCCGGCAACACTCATTTTCTCAACGTATCTCCGTCGCTTGGAGGGTAAGCCCATGCCGCCAAAATGTCCTGGGCGCGCGCATCCTCTTCCGGCGCATCGATGACTCCGGCCAGATCAGAGCGCGGCGAACTACGGAACATGACCCGTTCACCCGCGGTCGAAATGGCCCACACTGATTGCCGCTTCGAGAGGTAGCTAGGGTGGCCCCACGTGAGAACACGGACAGCAAGCTGGGTTGGGCGATTCGCGGTGGTTGCCGTCGCGGCTGGCGCCCTGTCTTTCTGCGCACCAGCTGCGCACGATCCCTCGGCAACGATCACACTCGCAGACCGCAGCGTCCCGCTGGACCCAGCCTTCGACTCCGGCGATGGGTCGTTGCCCGACGGACGGCCGTTGACCCCGTTCGACGTGCAGAACCCGGCGATCGGACGCCTTGATCCGGCGTTGTTGAGCGCTATCCAGGGCGCCGCCGTCGCTGCAGGCAACGACGGCATCACCATGACGATCACCTCGGGCTGGCGGTCACCGGCGTTCCAACAGCAACTGCTCGATGAGGCCGTGCAGACCTACGGCAGCTTGGCCGCGGCGCGGCAATACGTGCAGACACCCGCAGCTTCCAGACACGTGGTCGGGGAAGCGGTGGACGTCGGCGGTGTGGGCGCCGATCAGTGGCTCATCGCCAATGGCGCCCGCTTTGGGCTGTGTCAGATCTATGCGAACGAAATGTGGCATTTCGAATTGGCCGCGGACGCGGCCGGAAACTGCCCAGCACTGCTGCCCAACGCGTCCGGCTAATTGAATCCGGACCGGCCCGTCGACGACGGCGCGCCGGTAGCGCCGGCCGCGGTTGAAAACTCCGGCTGGCGCCAGCAAACACGCGAGATGTAGGACGCGGCAACACCGGTAGCGCCTCGGCGCGATCGCCTGCTTGGCAGGTCGGTTTGGTGCCGAAGTTATCCGAACGAACCGCCCTTTCCGCCGGCGCCCCCCGCGCCGCCCGGGCCGCCGGCATTGCTGGGCGGTACCGGACTGCCGCCGGGAGCGCCGCCCATGCCGTCACTGCCTGGGACGGTAATCGCTCCGTAATCCGCGGTTCCGCCAGTTCCGCCCTTGCCGCCAGAGCCGCCAGGCAAAGGATCACCGCCGAGTAGACCGTCTTTGCCTTGGCCGCCGGTGCCCCCGACGCCGCCATCCCCACCGGCGGCGCTGAGCCCGGTGCCGCCGGTGCCGCCGGTGCCACCGGTGCCGCCGCCGTAGCCGCCGGCGCCGCCGGAGCCACCTTGACCACCGGCGCCGCCAGCGGCGACGCCATCTCCGCCGCGACCACCGGTGCCACCGTTACCACTGGTGCCGATGCCCGTATTTTGTCCGCCAGTGCCGCCAGTGCCGCCGGTTCCTCCGATGCCGACAACCCCTTTTCCTCCGGTCGCACCCACCGTGGAGCCGGCGCCGCCGGCACCGCCGGTTCCGCCGGCGCCGCCAATTCCACCCTGGCCGCCGGCACCGCCGTGACCGGCGTTGAAGAAGTCCGTCAGCCCGTCGCCACCACGCCCGCCGGTTCCGCCGTATCCGCCCATTCCGCCTCGCCCGCCGGCTCCGCCGGCGCCCTGGTCGCCGTCCAGTCCTGCGCCAGACCTGGCAACACCGCCGGCCCCGCCGGTACCGCCGGTGCCGCCGATGCCACCTGTGCCACCCTGGCCTCCGGTGCCGCCGGCGCCGCCGTCAAACGAACCGGGAGTTGTCGTGCCATTGCTGCCCGTGGAACCGGTCGAACCCTGCGAACCGAGCCCACCTTCCCCGCCGACGCCGCCGCTGCCGCCACGGCCGCCGTTGCCACTATTGGTCCCACCGGCGCCACCGGCGCCACCGGTGCCTCCCGTGCCACCGAGGCCTGGGGTGCCACCGTTGTCGTCCGCCGCTGCGCCCCAACCTCCTCTACCGCCGATGCCGCCCTTTCCGCCGTCGCCGTTGAGCACCGCGTCACCACCACGGCCCCCCGCGCCGCCGGCCGGGGCTTCGCCGACGCGGCTGGCATTGCCCCCGTTACCGCCGTCGCCGCCGTCGCCGCGAATGGACCCGCCCTGTCCGCCGTTGCCGCCGGCACCGCCTGCCAAGTCCAGGAGGCCACCAGTACCGCCGTTGCCGCCGTTGCCGCCGTTGCCGACCGATCCACCGTTCCCCCCGTTGCCACCCTGTCCGGCGCGTAGGTGGCCGTAAATGACGTCACCACCAGCAAAAGCGTGGCCACCGTTGCCGCCGTTGCCGCCGCTATTCGGGGTGCTCCCCGCAGTTCCGGATGTGCCCTTGTCCGAGTAGCCGCCCTGGCCGCCGACGCCCGCGTTTCCTCCGTCGCCGCCGTGGCCGCCGGACTCGACAGCAAATGGTTTGTCTGCGCCCAATACCCCGTTGCCGCCGTTGCCACCGTTGCCGGCGACACCACCGGCCCCGCCGTTGCCACCCTGGGCCGTGTTGGCCGACGCGGTCCCACCGGCGCCACCGGCTCCGCCGTCACCTCCATCGCCACCGTGACCTGCGAGCACACCATTACTCTCGGCGTCGTTGCCGTTTCCACCAGCGCCGCCGTTGCCGCCTTCGCCACCGGCCCCGCCGTCGCCGGAGATCCTGCCGCCGTTGCCGCCCGCGCCGCCCTTGCCGCCGTCACCGCCGTCACCGCTTGCCGCTCCGGTAGCGCCGTTGCCGCCGTTGCCGCCGTTGCCGCCGTTGCCGCGGGTGCCGGCGTGGCCGCCTTGTCCGCCGTTGCCGCCGGTGCCGCCGGGGGCGGTGGCGTCGGCGCCGTTGCCGCCGTTGCCGCCGTTACCGCCGCCGCTCCCGAGGG
>NZ_LZKQ01000062.1 GCF_001668675.1 Mycobacterium asiaticum
CCTGGCGGTGCACGGACCACCCGGCACCGGCAAGACGCACACCGCCGCCCGGGTGATCAACCGCCTGGTCACCGCCCATTCCTGGCGCGTCGGTGTGGTCGCACAGTCGCACGCGGTGGTCGAGAACGTTCTGGGCTGCGTGATCGAGGCCGGCCTGGACCCGGCGGTCGTCGCCAAAAAGGGCGGTGACCAGGCGGTTGATCACCCGGGCGGCGGTGTGCGTCTTGCCGGTGCCGGGTGGTCCGTGCACCGCCAGGTAGGACGAGTCCAGGTTGAGCGTTGCCGCGGTTATGTCCGCGACCGTGTCGGCGCTGCGCGGTAGCGGCGCCCCGTCGCGGGTGCGTGGCGGGTGGCGCAGCAGCAGGTCGATCAGGGCGCAGCGCGGCAGTCGGGGCAACTCGGCGGCCACGGCTTGCGCCGTCGTTTCGATCGATGCCCGCAGCGGCTTCGTCGGTACCGGCGCGCCGGGGGTGAGCGCAAACGGCAACTGGTCAAACGTGTTGCCGTCCTTGTCCGCTCGTTCGATGATGACGACCTCACTGGGTGAACTCGGGTCGTCGACTTCGATGACCTCGGCGTGCGCTGCCGCCCGGCGCTCGGGATCGTCGGTCATGGACGGCGGAGCGGGCGGCTCGTACAGCGCGTACACATGCCTGTTGAGGTCGCCGCGCGCCAGCTCGCCGCTCAGGCGCACCCGCCGTTGCGGCTTGCGGGCCCGCGGGGGCGTGTGCCAGTCGACGTCGACGGCCGCCTCGCCGATGAAAACATCGGTGTTGTCCGACCACTCGTCCACGGGATAGTTCAACCGGTCGAAATGTGACCACCAGAACGGCTTGTCTTCGCGTTGGTGATAGCCGCGGGCGGCGGCCACCAGCGCCACCGCCATCTGCTCGGGAGTGCGGTCATCGACCGCCGCGTCGCCGGTGAACTTTCGCAACGACGATGCCAGCTGATCCTGGTCTTTGATGTTGTCCTGCTTGGGAACCGGTTGCACGCCCAATGGCGTAACGCCGGATTCGAAAGCGCGGATGACGAGCCAGTCCCGTAGCTTGCGGGTCGACAGGCAGTCGTAGTGGTTGTAGTCGGCGATCTCCTTGAGGACGGTGGCCGCTTCGTCGGCGCGGTCCTCGGCCAGCAATTCGCAGTACCGCCCGTAGGACGTGATCGAGTCGGTGGCGGTGGTGACATCGCCGGAGCGCAGTTGATCGCCCATATACAGCGGTTCCAGCGCCTTGAGGCTGAAGGATTCCGCGCCTACTCGAATGCTCTTGCGTACCAACGGATACAGGTCAACCAGGACACCGTTGCGGAGCAGGTCGTCCACCTCGTCCTCACCGACGCCGTAACGTCCGGCGAGCCGCAGCAACGCCGTCTTCTCGTATGGCGCGTAGTGGTAGATATGCATGCCGGGATAGCGGCGGCGGCGCTTGGCGACCAGCGCCAGGAATTGGGTGAGGGCGGCGCGCTCGTCATTGCGGTTGTGGGCCCACAACGGGCGGAAGGCTCCGGCCGGCCCGGCCTCCAGCACACCGAAGAGATATTCCAGTCCCCATTGCCGGCCATCTGCAGTCCACAGCGGGTCACCCTCGAAATCGAAGAACAGGTCGCCCGGGTTCGGCTCGGGCAGCAGGGCCAGCGGTTGTGGGTCGACGACCTCGAACTGCGGCCTACCGGTGGCCCGCTGCAGCATTTGCAACTTGGCTTGTGCGGCCAGTTTGCCGAACGCGCCGGCGGACATGGTCTGCACGGTGCCGGTGTGCTCGGCGAGCTCGCGCACCGTGCCGATACCGGCCTCGATCAGCTTCTCCCGCTGGGTGACTCGCATGCCGGCGACGAGTAGTAGATCGTCGGCCGTCCGCACCTGCTCGACGCACAGCGGACAACGGAAACAGGCCTGCACCCCCTGGTCGTCCCAACGCACCGCGCGGCCCGCCGCATAGTGCTCGTCGAGCAGCAGTTCCAGCCGAGCCCGCTGGGACCGGTAGACCGGGATCAGCTCGTCCAGCCGATAGCGCACCACCGTGCCGTCACCGAGTTCCAGCTCGGCATCGTCGGCGACCGGCACGCCCGCCGCGGTCAGCGCGTCACCGTAGGCCGCCAGCTGCAACAGCGCGGTGACCTTGGCCGAGCGGGCCAGCTTGGTGTCGGTGACCCGGTAGCGATCGTCCTCGCGGACCAGGAAGTCGGCGAAACCCACGAACCGGCCGTCGAACATCGCCGCCTGGTACACGACCGGGGCGCCATCCGCGATCGCCCGCCGAGTGGCCGTGGCGGCGGCCGTCAGCCCGGCAGGCGTGAAGGCGGGACGGCCGATGACGACGACCTCACCGCCGAACTGCGCGCGCAGCCGGTCAAGCCGGCGGCGTTCGTGTTCGTCGCCGAGAGCCGCAGTGCGGACGAGCATTTCATCATCGGTGGGCGCCGCGGGGCCCCAACCCAGCTTGGCATCGAAGCCTCGCAGCAGGGCGTATTCGCACCGCGCCGCGGACGCGAGGTCCGACGCGCTGTAGATGACGCTGCCGTCGGTGACGAACACAGCAGCAACTGTAGGTCAGGGGTGTGACAGCAGGCCTCAAGCAGGAGTGCTGCTACCGGCGGTCATTTTTCACATCGATTTTGATGCGGCGGTGGATGCCGCCGATCTCGTCATCATTCCGACCGGGCCTCGGGCCGCTGATATCGACCGCCTTTGGCCGACCCTGGACATCACCCTGCGCCGTCCCACCACGATTTTGTTGACGCTGGTCGACAGGCGGAAGGTCGAGGCCGCCGAGATCCCCTGCATCCTGGCTGAGACGAAGGCTCCCGTATTGCGCAGCAGCGTGCGGCACCGGACGGCGATCGAGCGGGCGTTCGGCCGCGACATCCCACGGCGTTTGGGGGACTACGCAACTGTGTTCGATGAGCTGATGGCCACGACGTGGACCGAGGCGGCTACTGCATGAAAGAGAAGATTTCTACCGCCGACGCGGTGCGGGAGGCGATAATTCGCCGTCCCGCGGGAGCTGCGGCAACGGCGCGTGCGGCGAGTGCCTTTCAAGGCTATGAGGATGCCGCGTGGGCCGCTCCCGCGGTGCACGAGGCAATGCGGACCACGTTGCACCTGCTGAACGGCCACGGCCCTGGTGCCAGCCGGATCAGCGCGCTTGGCGCCAACAACACCGCCAGCGGTGACGTGACCGGCGGCAGCGGTGGCACCGGTAACGGTGCCGGCAGTGTCGGCGGCAACGGCGCTGATGCCAACCTCATCGCGGGCAGTGGCAACCCCGGAACCGAGTCGCATCTTGATGACATCACGGTCCAGGGCGGCAGCGGTGGTGGCAACGGCGGCAACGACGTCGTCACCGGCACCGGCGATAACGGCAGCGAGGGCGACGTCATCGCCTTTGGCGGGACGCTGGTCGAAAACGTTCCCGTTGGTACGGACGGTGCGAGCCACCCGCCTAGTTAGCGGCCCGCATTATTGCCGATGATCTCCACTCCAAGGCCGTTCCAGCGGAATTTCACCACGCTGTTGAGACCGACCGCGCTGGCGAACGTCAGCGCGACGGTGTCACCGGTGCTCTGGGCGGTGTCGATTCCGTTGAAGCCGTAGGTGTCCGGCGTGCCCTGGGGGATGAACTTCCCGAGGTGAAACAACACCGCCCGGGTGGTCGGATTGCCGCCGTTGGTGTTGGCACGGATGATCACCGCGGACAGCTGTGCGCACTCGTTGTAGTTGCCCGCCAGCGGCTCGGGGTCCCAAGGCTGCTGGCTGCGCGGATCCCGGGGCAGCTCGGAGACCACCTTGGCGATCGTCGGCGAGGCCAGGTTGACCGCGCACGGATCCGGTGGCGGAGCGCTGCTCGGGGGCGGGGCAGCTACCGAGGACGGCGCGTTCGAGGTGCCCGGCGCGGTCGTCGGCGGCTTGGTGGCCTGTGGCGTCTTGGCGACTGTCGAATCTCCGGAACCACATCCGGCTAACGCCGCGGCCAGTGCAACTGCAGTTATGGCGATCAGTGGCGCGGCATGGCTAGAGGGCAACGACACACCGGGCACGGTACCGCTGTCCTTGCTTCGCGTGGCGCAGGCATGGCCACCTCGTCGGCACGCTCTAGACTTCGAAGTCCGATGGTTAACCCCGATGACGCGTCCGAGACGCACCCCGAGACCTTCGCCGACCTGCATATTCATCCGGATGTGGTGCGGGCGCTCGCTGATGTCGGCTACGAATCGCCGACCGCCATCCAGGCCGCGACCATCCCGGCCCTGTTGGCTGGGTCGGACGTCGTCGGCCTGGCGCAGACCGGCACCGGCAAGACGGCGGCCTTCGCGACGCCGATCCTGTCCAGAATCGACGTCACCAGCAAGGTCACCCAGGCGCTCGTGCTGGCGCCCACCCGTGAGTTGGCCCTGCAGGTTGCCGAAGCGTTCAGCCGCTACGGGGCGCATCTGCGAGGGCTCAATGTGCTCCCCATCTATGGCGGGGCTTCTTACGGAGTGCAGTTGGCGGGCCTGCGCCGGGGCGCACAGGTGGTGGTCGGGACCCCCGGCCGGGTGATTGACCACCTGGAGCGCGGCACCTTGGATTTGTCGAGGGTGGACTATCTGGTGCTCGACGAGGCCGACGAGATGCTCACCATGGGCTTCGCTGAAGAGGTCGACCGGATCCTGGCCGAAACCCCGGAATACAAGCAGGTGGCGCTGTTCTCGGCGACCATGCCGCCGGCCATCCGCAAAATCACCACGAAGTATCTGCACGACCCGTTGGAAGTGACTTCGAAGGCCAAAACCGCGACGGCCGAGAACATCACGCAGCGCTACATCCAGGTCGCGGGGCCGCGCAAGATGGACGCACTTACCCGCGTGCTGGAGGTCGAGCCTTTCGAGGCGATGATCGTCTTCGTGCGCACCAAGCAGGCCACCGAGGAGGTGGCCGAACGCCTTCGCGCCCGCGGTCTTTCGGCGGCCGCGATCAACGGTGACATTCCGCAGGGCCAGCGCGAGCGCACCATCGCCGCCTTGCGTGACGGAAGGCTGGACATCCTGGTCGCGACCGATGTCGCGGCCCGCGGCCTGGACGTCGAGCGGATCTCGCACGTGCTGAACTACGACATTCCACACGACACCGAGTCCTACGTGCACCGGATCGGGCGCACCGGCCGGGCCGGTCGCTCGGGTAACGCGCTGTTGTTCGTCTCGCCGCGGGAACGCCACCTGCTCAAGGCGATCGAGAAGGCCACCCGCCAGGCACTCACCGAGGCCCCGCTGCCGACCGTCGAGGACGTCAACGCCCAGCGGGTGGCGAAGTTCGCGGATTCCATCACCGAGGCGCTGGGCGGTTCGGGAATCGAGTTGTTCCGCCGGCTCGTCGAGGACTACGAACGCGAGCACGACGTGCCGATGGCCGACATCGCCGCGGCGCTGGCGCTGCAGTCCCGCGACGGCGAGGCGTTTTTGCTGGCGCCCGACCCACCCCCGGAACGACGGGACTCCCGCGACCGTGACCAGCGTCGGGACCGTCCCGAAAAACCAAGACAGACAAGGCCTTTCACGACTTATCGGGTCGATGTCGGTAAGCGGCACAAGATCGGCCCCGGTGCGATCGTCGGAGCCATTGCCAACGAAGGCGGCCTGCACCGAAGCGATTTCGGGCACATCGCCATCGGTCCCGACTTCTCCCTGGTCGAGCTCCCGGTCAAGCTACCCAAAGCGACGCTGAAAAAGCTTGAGCAAACTCGTATCTCGGGTGTGCTGATCAATCTGCGGCCCGATCGCAGCTCCGACAAGCCGAACCGCCGAACGCCGCGGGAGGGCGGCGGCAGACCACGCCGGAAAAACAGCTGATGACCCTTTCCGAAGAACGAGACGCGCAAGGCGGTCTCGAGCAGACCTCCCACGTCGATCGGGTCGCATCGCTGACCGGCGTCCGCGCCGTAGCCGCCCTGCTGGTCGTCGGTACCCACGCCGCCTACACCACCGGCAAATACACCCACGGCTACTGGGGTCTGGTCGGTGCCCGCATGGAGATCGGCGTGCCGATCTTCTTCGTGCTGTCCGGTTTCCTGCTGTTCCGCCCCTGGGTGAAATCGGTCGCCACCGGCTCCCCCTGGCCATCGGTGAAGCGCTATGCCTGGCACCGGGTTCGGCGCATCATGCCCGCCTACGTCCTCACCGTGCTGTTCGCCTACGTGCTCTACCACTACCGTCAGGCAGGACCCAATCCCGGGCACAGTGTGCTGGGCCTGATCCGCAACCTCACCCTTACCCAGATCTACACCGACGGCTACCTGGGCAAGTATCTGCACCAGGGCCTGACCCAGATGTGGAGCCTGGCGGTCGAAGCGGCCTTCTACGTGGTGCTGCCTTTGCTGGCATACCTGCTGCTGATCGTGATGTGCCGGCGCCGCTGGCAACCGAAGGTGCTGCTGGCCGCGATTTCGGCCTTGACGTTGATCAGCCCGGGCTGGCTCGTCCTGGTGCACACCGACCACTTCTTTCCCGACGGCGCCCGGCTGTGGTTGCCGACGTATCTGGCCTGGTTCCTGGGCGGCATGCTGCTGGCCGTGCTGCAAGCGATGGAGGTGCGTTGCTACGCGGCGGTCGCCATCCCCCTCGCCGTCGTCTGCTACTTCATCGTTTCCACCCCGATCGCCGGTGCGCCCACCACCTCGCCGGCGTCGCTGCCCGAGGCGTTGTGGAAGACCGGCTTTTACGCGGTGATCGCCACGCTGGCGGTGGCGCCGCTCGGGCTGGGGGATCGCGGCTGGTACTCACGGTTGCTGGCCAGCCGCCCGATGGTATGGCTCGGTGAAATCTCCTACGAGATCTTCCTGATCCACTTGGTGACGATGGAATTCGCGATGGTCTACATCGTGCGGGCACACGTCTACACCGGACCCATGCTTTACCTGTTCGTCGCGACGCTGGTGGTCACCATCCCGCTGGCCTGGCTGCTGCACCGCTTGACCCGCGTCAGGGACGGTTAGCCGGTGTCTGCCGGGGAGCCGGGCATCTCGGTTCATCCACGGCTGACCCTGACCGCCGTCTGCCTGGCCGTGTTCATGCTGCTGCTCGACATGACCATCGTCTCGGCCGCCCTGGCCAACATCCAGGCGTCGCTGGACGCTGAACTGAGCGGGCTGCAGTGGGTGGTGGATGCGTACGCCCTGCCGATGGCGGGCCTGCTGCTCACCGCTGCCACCCTCGGCGACCGGCTCGGCCGCCGCCGGCTCTACCTGATCGGCATGGTGGTGTTCACGGTCGCGTCGGCGGGCTGCGCCCTGGCCGGCAGCATCGACTCGCTCAACCTGGCGCGGGCGGTGCAGGGCGCGGGCGGGGCGGTGCTGCTTGGGGTGTCACTGCCGATGGTGGGTGCCGCCTTCCCCGAACAGCGGAGCAGGGGTATCGCGATCGCAATCTACGGCGGCGTGATGGGCGCTGCTGCTGCTGTCGGGCCACTGCTGGGCGGCGCGCTGGTGGGTGCGTTCGGATGGGAATCCATCTTCTTGATCAATCTGCCGATCGGCATACTGGCCTTGGCGCTCGCGGTGCGCTTCGTCCCGGAAACTCAAGCGGCACAGAGCCGCCCGCTCGACCTGCTCGGCACGACGGTGTTCTCGGCGGCCCTCTTTGCCGGGGTGTACGTGTTGATCGAGGGCAACCACCGCGGCTGGAACGACCCGCTGATAGTGATCCTCGGCGCGGGTTGCCTTCTCGGGCTGTTGTTCTTCGGCTGGTGGGAATCGCGGGTGGGCGCCCCGATGCTGGATCTGCGGGTGGTCCGCCGACCGGGCTTCGCCGGGGTGTCACTGGCCGCCTTCGCCGCGGCCGGAACGTTGATCGCCTCGACCAACTACCTGGCCCTGTACCTGATGAACACGTTGGGCTACAGCCCTTTTCAGACCGGCCTGCGGGCGCTCCCGCTGACCGTCGCCTGCGTGCTGGGCGCCCCGCTGGCCATGGCCGCCGCCCGGTTCTTCCCGGCCTGGATGTCGATACCCGCTGGGGTCGCCCTGATCGCGGTGGGCCTGTGGCTGATGACCGGTATCACCGCGAACACCGAATGGACCCACTTCATCGCCGGTTCCATCGTGGCCGGCCTCGGGCTGGGCGGGTTGTTCGCGTTGACGTCAGACATCGCACTGCAATTCGTGCCGGACGCCGATGCCGGGATGGCGACCGGCGCGGTGAGCACGGTCCGCCAGGTGGGCATCCTGGCCGGGGTCGCCGGGTTGGGCGCGCTGTTCAGTCGGCACGCGGCCAACTCGGCGGCTGGCGGTCTGGGCGCGCTACGCGGCGGCGGCCGGGCCGGCGTCTCGCAACTCGTCGACCGGCTATCGGCGGGTGCGGGCCTTCGGGTACTCGACTATCTGCCGGACAGCCTGCGCCCCGCGCTACCGGCGATCGCGCGCGTTGCCCGCCAGGCCAGCGCCGACGGCATGCAAGCCGCCCTGGTAGCCGCGGCGATTGCCGCAACCGTGTCGGCCGTGGCCGCGGCGATTCTGATCGGCATCGGCGCGCGGCGGGAGCCCGGGTCCGGTCCGGCAGCGGATTCCTGATTTGCTGAGGCCGCCGCGGGGTAGTGTTCGCAATACCATGTTGGGTGACGCGATCCTGATTCCGGCGACCGATACCGGCCGCTACAGCGTGGTGATCTCGACGGATCCGGCCGACATCGAGGCCGCCCAGCGGTTGCGCTATCAGACGTTTGCCGAAGAGATGGGTGCAACGCTGCCGCAGGCCATCCGCGGGCCGTTGACCGGGCAGATGATCGACGTCGACCAGTTCGATCCGTACAGCGACCACCTGCTGGCGAAAGACGCCGCGACCGGGCAGGTGGTCGGTTGCTACCGGCTGTTGCCGCCCGACGGCGCCAAGGCGGCCGGCGGGATCTTCGCCGACACGATCTTCGACATCGGCGGCGTGAACGAATTGCGTTCCAGCCTGGTCGAACTCGGCCGGGCCAGCGTGCACGCCGACCATCGCAACGGCGCGGTGATGGGATTGCTGTGGGCTGGAATCCTGCGCTACCAGCAGATCACCGGCCACGAGTGGGGTGTCGGGTGCCTGTCGGTCCGGATGGAGGGCGGCGGGCCGCGTGGCGCACTGGTGCGCGGTGTCCGGGACACGGCGTTCCGGATTCGGCCGGCACCCCCGCAGTACCGGGTGACTCCGCGAAACCCGGTGCGGGTCAATGGTTTGAGCCTCGACGAGTTACCTGATCCGGGACGGGTGCGGGTTCCGCCGATGGTGCAGGGGTCGCTGCGGGTCGGCGGAATGATCTGTGGCGACCCGTCTTACGATCCGGACTTCGACATGGCCGACTTTGTGGTACTGATCAATCGGTCGATGATGCACGAACGGTACCTGGAACGGCTGACCCGCGCGCATGTCCATTCCTGAGCGAACGGATCTACTCGGCATCGGTTTCGGACCGGCGAATCTCGCCCTGGCCATCGCGTTCGCTGAGCGCGGTGTGCACGCGGTGTTCGCCGAAGCGCAGCAACGATTCGGCTGGCACCGGGGAATGTTGTTGCCCGGCGCCCGGATGCAGGTGCCGTTCCTCAAAGACCTCGTCACACTGCGTAACGCGCAGAGCGGCTTCACCTTTGTCAACTATCTGAGCGAGCAGGACCGGTTGGTCGAATTCATCGGCCGACACACGCTGTTTCCCAGCCGGCTGGAGTTCCACGACTATCTGGAGTGGGCGGCGGCCCGGGTCGGGGCCGACGTGCGCTACGGCCAGCGCGTCGTCGAAGTAGGCGCCGAGGCAACCGGTTTCGTGGTGCGGACCGCCTCCGACTGGGTGATCCGGGCGGGAGCACTGGTGTTGGGCACCGGCCTGCAGCCCGTGTTGCCGGAAGGGGTGGCCGCGACGGCGCGGCAGTGGCACAGTCACACGCTGCTCGACGGACTTGCCGGGCTCGGGCCGGTGGCCTTCCGGCGATTCGCGGTGGTCGGTGCCGGCCAAAGCGCCGCGGAAGTGGTCGGCTACCTGCATCGGCAATATCCGGATGCCGAGGTGCATGCGGTTTTCGCCCGCTACGGTTACAGCCAGGCCGACGACAACCCGTATGCCAACCGGATTTTCGACCCGTCGGCCGTCGAGGACTTCTATGCGGCCGACGAGCCGCTACGCAAGCGTCTGCTCGACTATCACCGCTCCACCAACTACTCGGCGGTTGATCTGGAGTTGATCGAGGACCTCTATTCGCGTGAATACGCCGAACGGGTCAGCGGCAAGCGCCGGCTGATCATCCATAACGCGTCCGAAGCCATTGCGGCCCAAGAACATTCCGATGGCGTGCGGTTGACCATTTCGCACCTGGTCAGCCACGAGCAGGAGACCCTGGATTGCGATGCGGTGATCTACGCGACGGGCTACGCCCCGCTGGATATCCGGGGCTTTTTGGGTGAGCTGTCCAGTCGCTACGAATTCGACTCGACCGGGCGACCCGCCGTCACCCGCGACTACCGGCTGGTTGCGAAGTCGGGCGCCCCCGGCGACATCTTCCTCAACGGATCGGTCGAACACACGCATGGTCTCGCGTCGTCGCTGCTGTCCAATGTCGCGGTGCGAGCGGGGGAGATCGCGACGGCGTTCGCTCCGGCGCGCGGCATCGCACGCGGCCCCCGCGCCGCCAGCTGAGTTCCCAGCCAGGCGCCCACTGCGCGAGCAGACGCGAAAGTCCCCTATTCCGGCACGGAATAGGGGCTTTCGCGTTCCCCCGCACGAGGGTGGCGCCCCCAGTTCGGCACGACTACCGGCGCCACGAACTCCTCGATCATCGCCCGCTCCTGCGCCTCATCCGCGCCGGGAAACATCAACAGTGAGACGATCACCCGCACCGCCCAGCGTGCCCGGCGCTGGACGGTGGCCGGGTCGTCGGGTCCGGACGAACCCAGGAACGAGGCGACCATCGCGGTGATCACGTCGGAGCGACTCGCCAGCTCACCCGCGATCGGAACGCGGGCCACGTCGAACCACGCCGACAGCGGCGGGCTGTTGCGAACCATCCGCAAGGTCTCGGTGATGCCGACGACCAGCCGCTCGTGCGGGTCCTGCACGCCGTCGATCCGCTGCAGGATCTGACGGCCGGTGCGATGCGTCTCCCGGTGCACATAGGCGATGCGCAGCGCCTCGCGGCTGTCGAAGTACCGGTACAGGGTCGCGCGGGAACACCCGGCGGCCCTGGCGATTTCGTTCATGCCGATGGTTGCCGGGTCGCGTTCGGTGAACAGCGCCTCGGCGGCGTCGAGGATCCGGTCAGCGGCGGCCTCGGTGCGGCTCTCGGCCAGCCAGTCACCCGTCATCGGCCCGCGACCTTGACCGGGACCGACAACGGGCGCCGGACATAGCAGCCGCCCGACCACACGATGCCGGGCACGTCTACCTCGAAATCCGGGCAACGGCTGAGCAATTCGCTGAGCGCCACCCGGGATTGCATCCGCGCCGCGGCGGCACCCAGGCAGTGGTGGGCGCCGTTGCTGAAGGTGAGGATGTTCCGTGGCCGGCGGGTGACGTCGAGTTCGGCTGCGTCATCGCCGTATTGCCGTTCATCGCGGTTGGCCGACCCGTACAGCAGCAACACCCGGCGTCCGGCCGGAATGGTGGTGCCCTCGATGGTCACATCGCGGGTGGTCGTGCGAGCCAGGTTCTGTACCGGTGAGGTGAGCCGGAGCAGCTCCTCGACCGCATCGGGGATCAGCCCCGGGTCGTCCACCAGCAGCCGGCGCTGGTCGGGACGGGAGTGCAGCAACGGCATTGACCCGCCGAGCATTCCGGTGACGGTGTCATTGCCACCGGTCACCATGGTGAACGTGAACCCCAGGATCGACAGGATGCCGGAGATGTCGCCGTCGTCGGCGCCCAGCCCGGCTGCGACCAGGTGCGAGATGGTGTCGTCTTCCGGCTCGGTCCGGCGCCGCTCGATCAGCGCGGTGAAATAGGCCATCATCGTTCCGACCGCCTCGCCGGCCGTTCCCAACGAAGCCGCGATGCCGCCCTCGGCGGTATTGGCCGCGACGATGGCCTGGGTCCAACCGTCGAATTGCGCCCAATCCTCCTCGGGCACACCCAGATAGTGTGCGACGACCATCGACGGCAGGGGCTTGAACAGCTCGGTGACGATGTCGCCGGCGCCGCGGGCCCGGATCTTCTCGATCCGCTCGACGACGAATTCACGCACTTTCGGCTCGACGGCCTCGACCTGCCGGGGAGTGAAACCGCGTGACACGAGCTTGCGGAACTGTGTGTGCACCGGCGGGTCCTGCATCACCATCGGCGGGTTATCTTGCAGCCCAAGCATTTCCATATCGCCGTAGTTGACGGTCAGGCCTTGGGCCGACGAGAACGTCTCGTGGTCGCGGGCGGCCGCCCACACGTCGGCGTGCCGCGAGAGCACGAAGTAATCGTCTTCGGGACGGCTCGGTGGCACCACGTGATGCACCGGGTCGTGATCGCGCAGCGCCCGGTACATCGGCCACGGTTCGGGCCACGTCTCAGCGGTGGCGAGCTGAAACTGAACCGTATGAGACAATTGTGACGACATGTCTTATTGCTACGACAGATAGCCCCAAATGTCAACGCGCGAGTGTGCGCCCTGCGCCGCAACACGCCGCGAGAGCGTCGCGGAATGCACGCTCGGCGAAGGGTTAGATCCCCGACCCGGGGTTGAGGATGCCCAGCGGGTCCAGCGCCTCCTTGATCCGCCGATTCAGGTCCATCACCTCGGGCCCGAGGTAGTCGGCCAGCCACGGCCGCTTCAGCCGCCCGACGCCGTGTTCACCGGTGATGGTGCCGCCCAGCCCGACGGCCAGGTCCATGATCTCGCCGTACGCCAACTGTGCGCGCTCGGCCATCGCGGCGTCGGCAGGATCGAACACCAGCAGCGGGTGGGTGTTGCCGTCGCCCGCGTGGGCGATCACGGAGATCATCAGCTCCCGCTCGTCGGCGATGCGCGCGATGCCGGTGACCAGCCGGCCCAGCGCCGGCAACGGCACGCCGACGTCCTCCAGCAGCAGCGAGCCCTTGGCCTCGACCGCCGGGATGCAGAACCGCCGCGCCGCCACAAAGGACTCGCCCTCGTCCGGATCGTCGGTGGAAAACACTTCTGCCGCACCGTTTTCGGCAAAAACAGCGGCGATCACCTCGGCGTCGTCGCTGCCGGCGCGGCCGCGTTCGTCGGATCCGGCGACCAGCATGGCCGCCGCGGTGCGGTCGAGGTCCATCCGCAGGTGATCTTCGACCGCATTGATCGCCACCTGGTCCATGAACTCCAGCATCGACGGACGCAGCCGCGCGCTGACCCCGAGCACCGCGTCGACGGCCTGCTCCACCGACGAGAAACTGGCCACCACGATGCTGGACGCGTTCTGCGCCGGCAACAGCCGCAGCGTCACCTCGGTGACGATGCCCAGCGTCCCCTCGCTGCCGACGAACAGCTTCGTCAGTGACAGCCCGGCCACGTCCTTCAGGCGCGGCCCGCCCAACCGCACCGCGGTTCCGTCAGCCAACACCACCTGCATGCCCAGGACGTAGTCGGTCGTGACGCCGTACTTGACGCAACACAGCCCGCCGGCGTTGGTGGCGATGTTGCCGCCGATGCTGCAGATCTCGTAGGAGGACGGATCGGGCGGGTACCACAGGCCGTGTTCGGCCACGGCTTTCTTCACCTCGGAGTTGAACAGCCCCGGCTGGCACACGGCGGTGCGGGTCACCGGATCCACGGTGATGTCGCGCATCTTCTCCGTCGACAGCACGATGCCGTTGTCCACCGCCGTCGCCCCGCCGGACAGTCCGCTGCCCGCGCCGCGGGTCACCACGGGCACCCGGTTCGCCGAGGCCCAGCGCAGCACGGCCTGCACTTCCTCGGTGCGGTTCGGGCGCACCACGGCCAGCGGCTTCCCGGCCGCCGGGTCCAGCGCACGGTCTTGGCGGTAACCATCGGTGATCGCGGGATCGGTGACCACCATCCCCTCGGGTAGCTCGGCAATCAGGCCGGCCAGTAGATCCGCGCTCACCGAGCCGATGCTAGTCCCTTGCCGAGGTGGGAGTTTCGGCGGCGAACTCCGGCTCGCGGTCCAGTTCCCGCAGCGACGGCACCCGGATACAGATCAGTCCGGCGACCAGGATCGGCAACGCCAGCGCGAAGAACGCCACCTGTATACCCGCCGCATCGGTCAGCGGACCTGCCAGCAGCAAGCCCAACGGGCCGGCGGCGTAGGCCATCGACGTCATCACTCCGACCACCCGGCCGCGCAGATGGTGCGGCGCGCGGGTCTGCATCACGTAGTTGTAGATCGGCTGGATCGGCCCGTAGACCAACCCGATCAGGGCGCACAGCACCAGGATCACCGGCAGCGGCGGCAGCAGCGCGATCACCACCGTCGCGGTACCGAAGCTCAGCACCGCCGTCAGCATCATCGTGCGGCGCGACATGTAGGGCGCCAGCAGCAGATAGCCGAGCGCGCCCATCAGGCTGCCGATGGACAGAGCCACCAGCACCGAGCCCAGCTGCGCCGGTTGCTGCCGATCGCTGAAGTACTTGGGGAACAGCACGCTTTCCATCGGCAGGTACAGCGCGGTCACTGTCAGGTCGATCAGCGCCAGCGCCCGCAGCACCCGCAGGCTCCACACGAAACGCAACCCCTCGGCCACGCCGGACACCAGCCCCTGGGGCCGCGCCGCGTGGTGTGGCCGGTCGGCGCCCTCGAGCCGCAGCACCGCGATGGCCAGGATGGACAACGCGAATGCGGCGGCGGTGACCCACATCGTGGTGACGCCGCCCACCGTGGCAATCATCAGGCCGGCGACACCCGGACCCACCACGAACGCCACGTTGAGGATCACCTCGTAGACGCTGTTGATGCGATCCAGCGACCAGCCCGCCCGGACCGCCGCTTCGGGCAGCATCGACTGACGGGCCGTGATCCCGGCCGGGTCGAATGCGGCGCCACAGGCACCGAGCACGGCGAGCACGGCGACGTTCACCGCTTCCACCCCGAATGCCGACGCGACCAGCGGGACGGCCGCCACCGACGCGGCCGACAGCGCGTCGGAAACCATCGACACCCGGCGCCGGCCGAAGTAGTCCACCGCGGTGCCCGCGATCAGCGTCGAGAACAGCAGCGGCAACGTCGTCGCACCGGCCACGATCGACGCCTGCCCGGCACTGCCCTGACGTTGCAGCACCAGCCACGGAAACGCGACGAGCGAAATGCCGTTGCCCGCGCACGACAGCAGCGTGGCGAACAGGATCAACAAGGCCGGCGCCCGGCTGGTGTTTCTCATGGGATATCGCGGCTGAATGTAGCGCCAAACCCGAAGCGCAAACCACCGATTTTTTGCGCGGTCCCGTTCGGAATGCAGGATGTTCGTGTGCTGAAGCATCCGAATACCGGCCAGGCATTCGGTTCGCCGGTCGCCCCCGGCAGCGGCTGGCCGGGCGACCTCGCGACCGACCGCACCCCGGTCGCGGCCGACGCGGCACAGGTTGGCGCTCTCGCGCGTAAAACTCGGTCGATTGCCGAACTCGACGCGACGGTCAGTGTGTGCCGCGCGTGTCCACGGCTGGTCAGCTGGCGTGAGGAGGTCGCCGTCGTCAAGCGCCGGGCTTTCCTCGACCAGCCCTACTGGGGACGTCCGGTGCCGGGTTGGGGCTCCGAGCGCCCGTGGTTGTTCATCGTCGGGCTGGCGCCCGCCGCGCACGGCGCCAACCGGACCGGACGGATGTTCACCGGTGACCGGTCCGGCGACCAGTTGTACGCGGCGCTGTACCGGGCCGGCCTGGTGAATCAACCGACCAGCGTCGACGCGGCTGATGGCTTGTCGGCCAACAACATCCGAATCTCGGCGCCGGTGCGGTGCGCCCCGCCCGCGAACGCCCCCACGCCTGCCGAGCGGACGACGTGCTCGCAGTGGCTCGCGGCCGAATGGCACCTGGTGTCTAAGCATGTCCGGGTGATCGTCGCGCTCGGCGGCTTCGGCTGGCAGGTGGCGCTCGGACTGCCGGTGGCCGCCGGGCTGCGCAAACCGAAATTCGGCCACGGGGTGGTGGCGCCGCTGCCCTCCGGCGTGCGGTTGCTCGGCTGCTACCACCCGAGCCAGCAAAATATGTTCACCGGTAGGTTGACTCCGGCAATGCTTGACGACATCTTCCGGGAGGCGAAGCAGCTTGCGGGAATCGGCTAGGGACGGGGTCGCGTCTTGACAAGCATCTTGGTGTCCGGCGCCAGTGTCGCCGGCTTGACCGCCGCGTATTGGTTTGGCCAGAACGGCTATTCGGTGACGGTGGTGGAACGCCACCCGGGCCTGCGGCCGGGCGGGCAGGCCATCGACGTGCGGGGACCGGCGCTCACGGTACTGGACCGCATGGGTTTGCTGGCGGCGGCGGAAGAGAAGAAGACGCGGATCCGGGGCGCCTCGGTGGTGGACCGCGACGGCAACGAGCTGTCCCGGGACACCGAATCCACGCCGACGGGCGGACCGATCAACAACCCCGACATCGAGCTGCTGCGCGACGACCTCGTGGAATTGCTGTACGAGGCGTGCCGGTCAACCACCGAGTTCATCTTCGACGACACCATCACCGCGATCGAGAATCTCGGTCCCGCGGCCGAGGTGACCTTCGAGCGCGCTCCCGCGGCCACCTTCGACCTGGTCATCGGGGCAGACGGCCTGCATTCCAATGTGCGCCGGCTGGTGTTCGGCCCCGAAGAGCGGTTCATCAAAAGGCTGGGGACATTCGCCGCAATCTTCACCGTGCCCAACTTCCTGGACCTGGACTATTGGCAGACCTGGCATTACGGCGACACCAGCATGGCCGGGATCTACAGCGCGCGGGACAACACCGAGGCCCGCGCGATGCTGGGCTTCATGGACACCGAGCTGCGGATCGACTACCGCGACACCGAAGCCCAGTTCGCTGAGGTGGAACGGCGGATGGCCGACGACGGGTGGGTGCGTCCGCACCTGCTGGAGTACATGCGCTCGGCGCCGGACTTCTACTTCGACGAGATGTCGCAGATCGTGATGGATCACTGGTCGATCGGCAGGGTGGCGTTGGTGGGCGATGCCGCCTATTGCTGCTCGCCGTTGGCGGGGCAGGGCACCAGCGTCGCCCTGCTGGGCGCTTACATTCTGGCCGGCGAGCTCAAGGTGGCCCGCTACGGTGGTTTGCTCGACCACGGTCTGGCCTTTACCAACTATTTCAAGCGGTTCCACAGCTATGCCGAACGCACCCAGTTCCTGGCGAGCGACAACATTCCCGGTGGGGCACCCATTTCGCAGGAACAGTTCGAACTCATCATCAACTCGATCGCCCCGCTCAACTACTGAGGCTCAAGTACCGACACGAGCCAGGGAAGCTTCTCGCCGGCAAAGTTGTTGGAGCCAACGTGCGTCTTTCAGTTCTTGATCTGGTCCCGGTGCGCTCCGACCAGTCGACCGCCGACGCGCTGGCGGCCACCGTGTCGCTGGCGCAGACCGCCGACCGGCTGGGATACACGCGCTACTGGGTCGCCGAACACCACAACATGCCCTCAGTGGGCGCCACCAGCCCGCCGGTACTGATCGCCTACCTCGCGGCGCAGACCGACCACCTGCGGCTCGGGTCGGGCGGAGTGATGCTGCCCAACCACGCGCCGCTGGCGGTGGCCGAGCAGTTCGCGCTGCTGGAGGCCGCCGCGCCCGGTCGTATCGACCTGGGTATCGGTCGCGCGCCCGGGTCCGACCCGGTCACCTCCTACGCGCTGCGCGGCGGTCGGGACGATCGCGACATCGAGAAGTTCCCGGCATATCTCGACGACGTCGTCGCCCTGATGGGCACGCGCGGTGTGCGGGTGCCGCTGCGCTCGGGGGACTACACCCTCAAGGCGACCCCGGCCGCGGCCAGCGAACCCCGGCTGTGGCTGCTGGGATCCTCGATGTACTCCGCGCAGCTGGCCGCCGCCAAGGGGCTGCCGTACGTGTTCGCCCACCACTTCTCCGGGCGGGGCACCGAGGAGGCGCTCGAGCACTACCGCAGCCATTTCCGGCCCAGCGACCTGGCGTCCGAGCCGGTGACCTTCCTGACGGTGAACGCTGTCGTCGCCGAAACGCGGGCGGAGGCAACCGAGTTGATGCTGCCGAACCTGCAGATGATGGCCCGGCTGCGGACCGGCCAACCGTTGGGTCCGGTGCAGCTCGTCGAGGACGCTCAGCTGGAACGATTGACACCCGCGCAGCAGCACATCGTGGACAGCGGGTTGGCGCGGGCCGTCGTCGGCGCGCCGCCTGAGGCCGCCGAACAGCTACGGGCTCTGGCCGAGCGGTTCGACGTCGACGAGGTGATGGTGCACCCGGTGGCATCGGCTCGCCATGGCACCGATCCCGCGACCGCGCCGGCTCGGGTGGCGACGCTGGAGCTGCTGGCCAAGGAGCTGTTCTAGCTAGTCGGTCCGGGTCGCTGCCGGAGTGTGGGTGTTGATCCAGCGCTGCAGCTCCTCCGCCGGTAGCGGCGGACTGTGGACGAAACCCTGGGTGATCGTGCACCCATACTGCCGCAGCGCACGCAGCGTCGATTCGTCTTCGACTCCCTCGGCCACCAGATCCGCGCCAAGGCTGGCCGCCAGCGCCACCGTCGACCGCACGATAGCCACCGAACGTGGATCGTGAGCCAACCGCGCCACGAAGATGCGGTCGAGCTTGAGTTCGTCGACCGAAACGTCCTGCAGTCGTGCCAGCGAAGACCAGCCGGTGCCGTAGTCGTCCAACGAGATTCGGACGCCCAGGCGCTGTAACGCGGCGACGGTGCTGCGCGATCGCGCCGAGTCGACCAGCGTGCTCTCGGTGATCTCGATGATCAGCTCGTCGGCGGGCAGCCCGTGGGTCTGCAGCAGCTGTTCGATGGTGCCAACCAGGTCGAGGTCGAGCAGATTCGTCGTGGACAGGTTCACCGCGACGGTCAGTGACATGCCCTGGTCACGCCAGGCACGGGCCTGCTCGAGGGCGAGGTTGACGGTCCGGTTGGCCACCTTGCGCATCAGACCGGCGCGTTCGGCCGCCGGCAGGAACTCCTCGGGTAGCAGCAACCCGCGGCTGGGATGGTGCCAGCGCAACAGCGCCTCGACGCTGTGCACACTGCCATCGGCCGCGTTGATCTTGGGCTGGTAGTGACAAACCAGCTCGGTGCCTTCGACGAGCGCGGCGCGCAGCTCCTCGATCAGGTTCGGGTCGTTGTCCCGGTACAGCTCGAACGCCGAGTCGTACACGGCGATCTTGCTTTTGGCCGACCTGGCGTGCGGAAGCGCCATCTCGGCGCGGGTCAGCAGCTCCTGCGGATGATCGCAGTGGTCGGGGTACAGCGCGATCGCGATCCGCCCGTCGACCTGAACGGTCATCGGGTCCAACGCAAATGGCTCGCTCAATGCCTCCAACAACCGGCCGGCCTGTGCGCGGGCGGCGATCAGGTCCGCACCCTCGGCGAGCAGCACCGCGAACTCGTCGTCACCGGCGCGGGCCAGCAGATCGTCGCGACGCACGTTGTGGGACAGCCGATTAGCGATCTGGCACAACAACTCATCGCCGAAGTGGTAACCGACCGTATCGTTGATCTCATCGAACTCGTACAGCTGCAACAGCAACAGCGCGCGACGCGCCGGCGCCCGGGTGACAGCCGGCCCGACAAGCGGGCTCGCCGGCGCGTCGACCGGCGCCTCGGTCAGCGCGGTGGCAAGCGAGCGCCGATTGGGCAGGGTGGTCAGCTCGTCGGTCATGGCCTGCTTGTGGGTCTCCGCCAGGATGCTCACCTCGCGGAAGGTCACCGAGAACCGGGCGGCGACCGCGACCAGGCTCAGCGCGGCGAGTGTCGGCGCGATCGCCGAATGCCGACCCACGGCCGTAACGGCAAGAGCCACAACGGTGCACGTCACCGGCGTCACGTAGGAACCCAGTCCGCGCCTGGGCAGGGGCGGCACCGATGACCAGGCCGTCCAACTGGCCGTCGCCAACAGCAGCGACGAGGCGGGCCAGAAGGCGTCGAGCATGGTGCCGACCCGGTAATCGCTGGCCGAGGTCTCGAACAGATACGCGGTGTCCGCCGCCGCGATCATCAGGAACCCCGCCACCAGCAGACCCCAACGAAACTCCCTGCGCCAACCCAGGATCGGCAGCATCCCCGCCGCCAGGGCGGTGAGCACCAGATCACCCCACGGATAGACCAGGCCGACGAGAACGGTGGCGGGGGCCCGGACCGTGGCCGCGTGGATCGGTCCGGCGGCTAACGCCGCGGCCACCGCGGCCATCGCCAACCCGCACACCACCGAGTCCAGGCGGATTGGGAGGGGCACCCGCTTGAGGCGGGTCCGCATCAGTAACAGCAGGCCGATATAAGCCAGCGGATAGAAGGCCAGATACGCCGGGTCCGCAATGGACGGGGATTGTCCGTCCGGCACAAACCTGACGTAGAGGACGTCGCCCAGTGCCGAGCACAGCATGCCGATCGCGATGACCGTCCATGCCGCGCGGTCCGCCTTGACGCGAAAGGCGCGGATCGCGATCAGTGCCGCGGCGAACAGGTTCAGCCCCGGGTACAGGACGTTGGCGAAGAACGGGCTGTGATCGGCGCGTGGGTCCGGGAGGCAGGACTGTGCGAAAGCGATCACCCCAATTGCCAAGCACACCAAGGAGATCCGGATCCAGACCGGTGGCCATCGAACGCTGGGTGGCTGGTCGGGAGAATGTCTGGGTGCCGGCACGGGCGGCCTGATGGTGCGCGCGAGTGCGGTGATGTTCGCCGAGCTGGTCACGGCGCCGAAGGCGCCCCGGTGGATCCGGCCGCTGTCGAATTCGTACTCCAGGTTGCTCCTCAAGTCTGCCGATCCGGCGAGTTGGGGCAGCCCATAGGGCAGCGGCAGATCCGGCACAAAGCTGCGGATGCATTGTCCGCCTTCACGTTTGGCCGCGTACATGGCCAGGTCGGCATGCCGTAGCAATTCGTCGACGGTGCAGCTTGACTCGGCGGTGGCCACCGTGAACCCGATGCTCGGCCGAACCGCCAAGGGGACACCGTCGATCACGATCGGCACCTCGAAGGATTCCAGGACCCGCTGTGCCGCGGCCTGGGCCTGCTCGACGGGGCCCTCGATCAACACGGCAAATTCGTCCCCACCCAACCGTGCGACGGTGCCGGCCTCACCCAGGGCGGTGGTCAACCGCCCCGCCACCCGCACCAACAGCTCGTCGCCGGCCGGGTGACCCAGCGCGTCGTTCACCGACTTGAAGTTGTCCAGGTCCAGGCACATCACCGCGATGGGTGCGGCGTCCGCGCCGCGGCGGGCGACGGCTTGCTCCAGCTTGTGCAGAAAGTTGGCGCGATTGGCCAGGCCGGTCAGACTGTCTCGGAACGCCTCCCGGGCCACCTCGGCCAGCAAGCCCTGGTTTTCCACCAGCACCACGAACTGCCGTGCCAGCACCGCGGCCACCAGGATGCCCGCCCCGATCAGCAGCGGCCCGTGCCGCATCAAACGCAGCGCGTGGCCCAGCGCGACCGCGGCCGCCAGCACCAGCGGGATGTACGGCAACCACAGGCGGAGCCGTGAGGAGCTGTCCTGCGGCGAGGCCGTGGGAGTTTCGTTGACGCTGATCAGGCCGGCCAGGGCCAGCATTCCCAGCCCGACCACCCGGCTCACGTCGACCAATTCGCCGGTGTGATAGCTGCCCACCCCGGTATGGAACACCACCAGGATGTCGGCGACCGCGATGGTGACGACCGCGCCCGCAACCAAGTTGACGCTCAGTCGCCCACCGGGACGGCCCCGGGACAGCACCAGGATCGCCGTGGTCATCAGCGACACGTCAGCAAAGATGTGCGCCAGGGTGGTCAGCCCGGAAGTGCTCGCCTCGCGCAACAACCGGTCCAGAACGAACACCCAGGACGCCACGAACAGCGATGTCGCGACGATGACACCGTCGAGGAACAGTCGCCGCCGACTCTGGCCGACGGGATCGGACAGCAACAGCAACGATGTGAACGCCCCGATCGGGTACAGCAGCAGCACGATCTCGGCCGATGCCGGATGGCTGGCGTGGTCGACTTCCGGTCGCACGTCATAGACCGCCCAGATGACTTCGCCGACCGCCCACCCGGCGAGAGCCACGGACAGGGCCAGCCAGCCGGCGCGGCGGCGCCCCTGCGCGGGACGGGCCGCCCGCGCGGCGCATCCGGCGGCGAACGCCAGGCCGATCACCGTCACGACCCCGATGATCGGCCGCGTCGCATACGGGCCGTGCCAACCGAACCAGGACGAAGCACCCACCAGCGCCGCCGCCAGACCGTAGCCGGCGATGACGGCCCAAACGGTCCCTGGGGCCAGCCCGGAGAGCGGGCGCGGTCGTCCCGTCCAGCGCTTCATTACCCCGCTCCAGCTCACACGCAGTGCACGCCTAGGCGAAGTAGAAGGGAAGCTTCACCGCGCGTCCACTCAGGATAAACCGCTGCTCGACCGTCTGGCGTTACTACGGGCAACGGATCCGGTGCCCGGATCGGCTACTGGCCGGCGTCGATGCCGGCAAGCGCCTCCCGCAGGATCCGGCCGGTCTCCTCCCGGTCCGGGTCGCGGCGCAGCAACAACCCCTTGGCGACCGAGAGCTTGTCACCCTCGCGCCGGGGGAGCACATGCAGGTGAATGTGCGACACGGTCTGGAAGGCCGCGCGGCCGTCGTTGATCCCGATGTTCGTCGCGTCTGCCAGTTCGGTGGCGCGCGCCGCCCGCGCGATCCGTTGGCCGATGGTGATCATGCCTGCCAGCGTCTCCGCCGGGGTGTCGGTCAGGTCGACGCTGTGTTTCTTGGGCACCACCAGCGTGTGACCTCGGGTGAACGGTCGGATGTCGAGGATCGCCAGGTAGCCGTCGTCTTCGAAAATTCGGATGGCCGGGGCCTCGCCGGTCGCGATCGCACAGAACACGCAGGACATATCGCCACGGTACGGGCCGTGCGGGCGCCGCGGCTGGGCGGGATACGCTGCGGCAGTGGACCCTAGCGATCTCGCGTTCGCCGGCGCCGCCGAACAGGCGCGCATGCTGGCCGACGGTGAAATCACCGCACCGGTGCTCCTCGAGGTCTACCTCGAACGGATCGAGCGGCTCGACAGCGAACTCCGCTCCTACCGCGTGGTGCGCTACGACGGCGCTCGCCGCGAAGCCGAGATCGCCCAGCGGCGCATCGACGCCGGCGAGCGGCGACCGCTGCTAGGGGTGCCGATCGCGATCAAGGACGATGTCGACGTCGCCGGCGAGGTGACGACCTACGGCAGTGCAGCGCACGGCCCGCCGGTGACCGACGACGCCGAAGTGGTCCGCCGGCTACGTGCTGCGGGAGCGGTGATCATCGGTAAGACGGCTGTGCCGGAGCTGATGATCATGCCGTTCACCGAGTCGATGACGTTTGGGGCGACCCGCAACCCGTGGAATCTTCGTCGTACGCCCGGGGGCAGTAGCGGCGGTAGTGCCGCGGCGGTCGCGGCCGGTCTGGCTCCGGTGGCGCTGGGATCCGACGGCGGTGGCTCCATTCGGATCCCGGCCACGTGGTGCGGGTTGTTCGGGCTGAAGCCGCACCGGGACCGGATCTCGCTGGAACCGCACGACGGCGCGTGGCAGGGCCTGAGCGTCAACGGCCCGCTCGCGCGATCGGTGATGGATGCGGCGCTGATCCTGGATGCGACCAGCACGGTGCCCGGCCCCGAGGGAGAGTTTGCCACCGCGGCTACCCGCCCTCCCGGCCAGTTGCGAATTGCGTTGAGCACAAAGGTACCGACGCCATTGCCGGTCAGGGTCGGCAAGGCGCAGCTGATAGCTGTCGAACAAGCGGGCGCATTGCTGCGCGATCTCGGACACGAGGTGGTCATCCGGGATCCGCACTATCCCGCCTCGCTGTACGCAAACTATCTGCCCCGATTTCTGCGGGGCATTTGCGACGACGCCGACGCTCAGGCACATCCGGAACTGCTCGAAAAGCGCACCCGCGCCATCGCGCACCTCGGCTCGTTCTTCTCCGATCGGCGGATGGCGGCCCTGCGCAACGCCGAGGCGGGGCTGAATGCCCGCATTCAAGCGATCTTCGAAGACGTCGACGTCGTCGTCACGCCGGGCACCGCGACGGGGCCGTCCCGGATCGGCGCCTACCAGCGCCGCGGCGGCGTGTCGACGCTGATGCTTGTGGCGCAACGGGTTCCGTATCAGCAGATCTGGAACCTCACCGGACAACCGGTCGCGTCGGTGCCATGGGACTTCGACGACGAAGGGCTGCCGATGTCGGTTCAACTGGTCGGCCGGCCCTACGACGAGGCCACGCTGCTGTCGTTGTCCGCGCAGATCGAAGCCGCCCGACCCTGGGCGCACCGGCGCCCGCCGGTGTCCTGATCATCCGGATTGGCCGATCACCTTCCAGGCGGCCAGCTTTCGTTCCTTTGTGATCGCGTTGGCCGGACTGGTCGATGGCAGCCGCACGAAGCTGACCCCCGGAGGAGTCATTCGCACGAGCCGCTCGAAAAGCGCGGCCGCCTTCGCGCCGTTGAAGTACACCCGGGTGATCGCCGGGTGTTCGCCGAACAACGCGCCGAAGTCATTGACCACCAGACTCTTCGGGTCGATCGCGGAGTCCGCGCTACCGGCACGGCGGCAACTGTGCAGCACGTCCCACAAGGCCACGCCGCGTGTCTGCAATACCGCAAGGCGCCGGGAATACGCTGCGGTGCAGTCGAATCCGAAAACCTCGGCAATGATCGGCCAAAACGCGTTGCGCGGGTTGGCATAGTACTGACCGGCTGCCAGCGACCGTACGCTCGGAAAAGAGCCCAGGATCAGCAGTCCGGCGTCGGTGTCGATGACCGGCGGCAGTCCCTTCAGCAGCGGTGTGTCCATCACCTCCACATGATGACGGGCGGGCACTCTAACGTGGGACAGGTGGCGGAACACCCGGAGCCGAACATCGACGACCTCCTCGAGGGCCTGGAGGGCTCGGCTCGGACCGAGCGTGCGGAGCTGGTGAAGTGGCTGCTCGAGCAGGGCATCACCACTGAGGAGATCCGAAGGACCAATCCGCCCCTATTGCTGGCGTCTCGGCATCTGCTCGGCGACGACGGCACCTACGTGTCGGCGCGCGAGATCAGCGAGCGGCACGGCATCGACCTGGAACTGCTGCAGCAGGTCCAGCGTGCCGTCGGCCTGGCCAGTGTGGACGACCCGGACGCCGCGATTCACATGCGCGCCGACGGTGAGGCCGCCGCCTACGCCCAGCGGTTCGTCGAGCTGGGGGTGGATCCCGAACAAGTGCTCGCGGTGGTGCGGGTGCTGTCCGACGGGCTTTCCCACGCGGCAGAGGTCATGCGATATGCCGCGCTGGCGACCATCCTGCGACCCGGCGCCACCGAGGTGCAGATCGCGCAGGGATCCAAGGCGCTGGTCGGCGCGCTGGCGCCGCTGCTCGGCCCGATGATCCACGAGATGCTGCTGCTGCACCTGCGCCACATGATGGAGACCGAAGCGGTCAACGCCGGCGAGCGCGCTGCCGGTAAGCCGCTGCCGGGCGCCCGGCCGGTCACCGTTGCCTTCGCCGACCTCGTCGGATTCACCAAGCTCGGTGAGGCGGTCTCGGCCGAGGAGCTGGGTCAGCTCGCCGGCCGCCTGGCCGACCTGGCCCGCGATCTCAGCACGCCGCCGGTCCGGTTCATCAAGACCATCGGCGACGCGGTGATGCTGATCTGCCCCGATCCGGCGCCACTGCTGGATGCGATCTTGAAGCTGGTCGAGGTGGTCGATACCGACGACGCCTTTCCCCGGTTGCGAGCCGGCGCCGCGTCCGGCATGGCGGTCAGCCGGGCCGGCGACTGGTTCGGCAGTCCGGTCAATGCGGCGAGCCGGGTCACCGGTGTGGCGCGGCCCGGCACGGTGCTCGTCGCCGAGTCGGTCAAGGATGCCCTGGACGCGCAGGGCGATGACGCCGGTTTCGAGTGGTCGTTCGCCGGCGCTCGGCGTTTGAAAGGGATCAAGGGCGAATCGAAGCTTTACCGGGTCCGGCGAGGGGCTGAAGGCTGACCGCCTTCACACATGGGCAGGCCCGGCGCGACTCTGCGGGGCGTTGCTGACTCCGTCTTACGCGGGTCTGACGCGGCCGGTTTTTACCCGTCTTCCGGCTCTTTGGATTCGGTCGCTTCCGGGCCTGCTTCGCTACCAAAAATACAACTGTGCTGGCCCGATAGCAACGGTTGGCCGACGGTGGTGACGGTTGACGGATCGCATGGATTCGCCGGCGGCGAACACACTTCTGTAATGGATGTAACGGTGTAATCATGTAATCATGAAAATTCATCACCATGGTCGACGCGGCGGACGCCCCGGCGGCTGGCAACAAGCAGAGCAACCCGACGCCAGCGATGCCGCTGACTGGTTCGCCGGACGGCTGCCGGAAGGCTGGTTCGACGGGGACCCGACCGTCATCGTCGACCGGGAGGAAATCACGGTGGTCGGCAAACTGGCTGCGGCACCGGCCACCGAGGGCGCCGCGGGCGACGAGAGTCCCGCTCGCGCCGAGGGCCGGGTCTCACGCTTCCGCGAGGAAACCCGCCCCGAGCGGATGGCCATCGCCGAGGAGGCCCAGGACCGCTACGGACGGAAGGTGTCCTGGGGAGTCGAAGCCGGCGGCAAACGGATCCTGTTCACCCACATTGCGGTTCCGGTCATGACGCGACTCAAGCAACCCGAACGCCAGGTCCTCGACACACTGGTCGACGCCGGCGTCGCGCGATCACGTGCCGACGCGCTCGCCTGGTCGGTCAAGCTGGTCGGCGAGCACACCGAGGAATGGCTTGCCAAGCTCCGCAACGCGATGTCCGCGGTCGACGACCTGCGCGCGCAAGGCCCGGACCTGTCCGGCTAACGGTCGCCTAGTTCTCGTTGTCGACCTTGGCGACGATCTTGTCGGCGATCCGGCGGCCCTGATCGGTTATCTGGTACCCGCACGCGTTGACGTCGACGATAATGTTGTTGGCCACCGCCATCGCCCGCTGGCACTCCCAGCCGTTGGCGCCCTCTTGGACATCCAGCACGCTGATCTCCGGGGGCGCGCCGTCCACCTCGTGGAACGTCCACCGGTAGGTCTTGCCCTTGTTGGTGACCGTGACCGTCTTTCCGGCGCAGTTCTTCCACTTGCTCAGCGAGGTGTCCATGAAGGCCTCGGCTTTGGCGGCGGTGGGGAAGCTGATGGTGGCCTGGTTGACCCAGTGGTCGTAGTCGTCGCCGGGCTCGGACAACACCAGCCCGTGGAGTCCGGTGTAGCCGCTACCGGCGTACACCGCGCCCTGGCTGGTGTACATCGCACCCTGGCAGTCCGGGATCGAGAGGGTCATCGCGGTGGTGTCCACCGTGGTGATGGCTTTTCCGGGTGTCATCGTCGCCGAGCCCATCACTGAATTGATCTCCGACGCGCTCAACAGCAGCGAGCTGAGCCTCTCCTCGGAGATGGGCTTCTTCTTCTTCGGCTTGTCGTCCGGCTGATTCGCTATCCAGATGCCCAGCCCGCCCACGATCAGGACCAGCACAACTGCCACGGCGGCGACGATTGGCCAGGGATTGCGCTTTTTCGTGGGCTGGCCCTGGTGCCACGACGGGCCGGAATGTTGCGGCGGTACGGGCGCCGCGGGCGGGCCGCCGCCCCAGCCGCCGCCTTGATACTGCGGCGGGGGTGGGGGCTGGCTCGAGCTGGGAATCGGGCCGCTGGCCGGCCCCCAGCCGGGCGGTCCGGATGGGTGCTGCTGCGGCAATGGTCCGGACTGGCCCGGCCCGTACTGTGGCATGCCTGCCGGCGCGGGCGGCGGCTGCGGAGCCGCCATGGTTGCGGCCATGGTCGGCGGCGAGCCCGCCGATGGCGGGGTGGGCAGCGTGGCCTCCTGGCTGCGGCGCACGATCTTCTCGGCGTGATCCTGGTCCGGGTCACTGAGCGCTTCGTGCGCGGCGAGGGCCAGGTCTCCGGCGCTGGAATAGCGGTCTTCGGGCTTTTTGGCCATGCCGCGAGCGATCACCGCGTCGAAGGCCTTGGGGATCCCGGCGCGCTGCGTGCTGACCTGCGGGACGGGGGTCATCAGGTGCGCGGTCACCAGCATTCCGGCGCTGTCGGCGCGGTAGGGCGGTCCGCCGGTGAGGCATTCGTAGAGCACGCAGGCCAGCGAATAGATGTCGGCGCGGTAGGTGACCTCGTCGTTGGAAAACCGTTCGGGCGCCATGTATTTCCAGGTGCCCACCGCGGT
>NZ_LZKQ01000063.1 GCF_001668675.1 Mycobacterium asiaticum
TACGCCCCGTGGCGTTTGACGAGCTGATGAGCGATTGGCGCGATAAGTTTTCTCGGAGTGCGCTTCCAGCCGGCCCGTGCGGACATCTCGGCCAGCATGTCCGGCCACGGATGTTGCTGAAAATTCAGCAACCTCTGCTCGCGGGCAACGTCCATCCAGTCATTGGGGAACCAGCCGTCGTCGCTGTCCGGGTCGCCGGGCCGGCCCTGCGGCAGCAAGCCGACCATGCCTTGAGTTGCCGCCATCGCCGATCCAATCCCGCCCTGCCGCAACCGATGTGTGTCATCGCCGGCAATCAGCAGGATCTGCCCGACCACGTCTCTATCCGCGCAGGCGGCGAAAGCCACTGCGACATCGCGGGTATCGACGCAGTGCACCCGCCCGTCGGTCGGCAACGCGCTGCCGAAATACACGATGTCGGGGGTGAAGGGCATGGCCAACGGGTCGACGCTGAGCACCCCTCCCAGTCGCAACACCACCCAAGCCAGGCTTGACGACCGGACCAGTAGTTCGGCTTCGAGTTTGTGGCCTCCGTAGAGCTCGCACGGCCGCAGCGGTGTGTCCACATCGAGTAGATCAGCGTGGTGGTAAGGGTTACGCGCGCCGTAAAGCGCGACGCTGGAGGCATGCAGGAACCGGGGCGGAGTTGGCTGGCTTTCGGCGGCCCGCACCAGGGCGGCGGTGGCGTCGACGTTTGCCTTGCGAGCGAATCGCGCGTAGCGGTATGCCAGCGGCGGGATGACCGCGGCCAGGTGAACGATCACATCGGGTGACACCTCGGTTACCAGGCGATCGACGCAGTCAGGATCGGTCAGATCGGTCCACCGAGTTTCCACCCCGCGCGGTAGCGCCGCGTCGGCCCGGCGGTGAGCGGTGGCCACCACCCGCCAGCCGTCCCGGGCGAACCGCCGCACGGTATCGCATCCGACCAAACCGAAAGCGCCGGTAATCAGCACGGTTCCAGACATGGCGTCCCCGATCCCGTAGAACATCGTTGTTCTTGAAAAAACGGTAACTCTTTTATCGGGCAACGTCTCGGCCTTTGCGCGAGCAGACACAGAATCGCACGCAAACTACTCGATTCGTGCGATTCTGCGTCTGCTCGCCCACCAGTGGGTAGCTCGCCCGCTAGTGGGTGACTCGCCAAGGATCTCAGAAGGTTTCGTCAAGCCGCGGCCGTCATTGTTTCTGCAACGGCAACCGCCGCCCAACAAATCGCAACGACGCGCAAGAGAGGTACCAAATATGTTCACCACCCGCATCCGTGCCCTCGCCGGTATGTCACTGCTGGCTTCCGCGATCGGCCTGGCCGCCTTCGGGGCCGGCACCGCCAACGCCGCTCCGAACCACCTGCCCGAGTACGGCACATACACCTGCTACGACTACGCGACGCAGACCTTCTACACCTGCTTCGACCCCAACTAGTCCGTGCAGCACGAACGGACCTGGTCCCCCGCCGGACCGGGTCCGTTTTCGTGGGCAAGACGTGTCAGACCGAGGTGCGAAGATCGAGTCATGCAGGGCTACGACATCATCGGCGACGTCCACGGTTGCGCCTCGCAGCTGGAGAGGCTGCTCGCTGAACTCGGCTATCGGGTCCGCGAGGGTGCCTACCTGCATCCCGAACGACAGGCGATCTTCGTGGGCGATCTGGTCGACCGAGGCAGCGAACAACTCCGCGTTCTCCAGCTCGTCAAGCCGATGGTGGACAACGGTAACGCCCAGATTGTCATGGGCAACCACGAATTCAACGCGATCTGCTATGCCACCCGGAACCCGGCGAACACCGGTCGCTACTTGCGTAGGCGCACCAAGAAAAACACGCACCAGCATCAGGCGTTTCTCAAGCAGCTCACGCTAAAACAGCGCACCGAGTACATCCGATGGTTCGCGACGCTTCCCCTGTGGCTGGACCTCGGCGACATTCGGGTTGTGCACGCCTGCTGGCACACGGAATCAATGGAATATGTTGCGAAACAATTAGGTTCGAATCGTTTCAGCGCCCTGGATCAGTTCGCGAGAGCTTCGACGAAGGGCGACCCGCTCTACACGACCGTTGAAATCCTGCTCAAGGGACCGGAGATCAGTTTGACCGCCCACGAGCAGCCTGCCTACCGGGACAAGGACGGGCACCCACGTGCCAACGCCAGGATCCGGTGGTGGGATGACCGTGCGACGACGCTGCGTGAAATTGCCGAGATCGCAGGCAATTACACAACCGAGGACGGCAAGCCCTACCCCACGCTGCCCGACATCGAGGTCGATGCGAAGGAACTGTCCTTCGTATACACCGACACCGTTCCGGTCTTCTTCGGCCACTATTGGCGGCGAGGCAAGCCGCAGCGGGCACGCGATTGGACCGCCCACTGTGCCTGCGTGGACTTCAGTGTGGCCAAGGGCGGCGAGATAACCGCCTACCGATGGTCGGGCGAAAACACCATCAACCCGGGACACTACGTCCAGCTGGCCTAGTGGCTACCGCTCAGCGATCCGTTCCCGCAATCGACGGTTCACCGGTTCGGGTAATAGCTCAGTCACGTCACCGCCGAGCATCGCGACCTCCTTGGCCAATGACGACGACACGAACGAATAGCGCGGAGCGGTCGCAACGAAGAAGGTGTCCACACCGGCCACATGCTTGTTCATCTGCGCCATCTGCAGCTCGTACTCGAAGTCGGTGCCGGTGCGCAGACCCTTGACGATGGCGTTCATCCCACAAGATCGGACGAAATCGACCACCAGACCCTGTCCTGACTTCACTTTAAGGTTGGGCAAATGCGTCGTCGACTCCTCGATCATCGCGATTCGCTCGTCGAGGTCGAACATGCCCCTCTTGGCGGGGTTCACCAGGATGGCCACCACCACCTCGTCGAATTGCGCGGCAGCGCGCTCGAACACGTCGATGTGGCCCAGGGTGACGGGGTCGAACGACCCGGGACAAACCGCGCCGCTCATAAGCCGCGCCCGCGACGATGCAGAACGAAATGATGAGGAGGAGCGGCGACCATGGGTAAAAACGCTAGCACCGACACTCAGTCGTGTTCGGCCAGCTCCAGACGGGTGTCGCCGTACACCCGCTCGGGCCAAACCGACCAGTCGCCTGGCCAGGTCAGCCACGGGCTCCCCGCACCGCGCTCCACCACCGCAACAGTTCCCACCCGGGCCCAACCGTGCGCACTCAACGCGACCAGGACGGCGTTGATCTCAGCACTGTCGACGTCGTAGGGCGGGTCGGCCAGCACCAGGTCCACCGGCGCCGCCGTCCCGCCCGCCAGCACCGCCGAAACCGTGCCTTTGCGCACCGTGGCGCCGGGCAGAGCCACGGCCGCGATATTGCGGGTGATGACCGCCGCGCTGCGGGGGTCGGATTCGACGAACAGTGCCGATGCGGCCCCGCGGGACAGCGCCTCCAACCCGAGCGCACCCGAACCGGCATACAGATCGAGCACGGCCAAGCCCGTGAAATCCAGCCGCGCCGTCAGAATGTTGAACAGCGACTCGCGTACCCGATCGGTGGTAGGTCTGGTCCCCTTCGGCGGGACCGCGAGACGCCGGCCTCCGGCCACCCCACCGATGATGCGCGTCAAAGTGCGCCGCTCCCCATCGCTTCGCTCTGCATCGTCACCGGCGCGTCCAAATTGCGCCGTTCCTCCCCATCGCTTCGCTCTGCATCGTCACCGGCGCGTCCAAATTGCGCCGTTCCTCCTCATCGCTTCGCTCTGCATCGTCACCGGCGCGTCCAAATTGCGCCGTTCCTCCTCATCGCTTCGCTCTGCATCGTCACCGGCGCGAGCTCAACACCACCAGCAGGTCCCCACCCTCCACCTGAGCGGTGCTCGATACCGCCACCCGCTCAACGGCGCCGTCGCTGGGCGCGGTGATCGGCGCTTCCATCTTCATCGCCTCGATGGTGGCGATCGTGTCCCCGGCGCTCACCTCATCGCCCTCGGACACGCTCACCGTCACCACCCCGGCAAAGGGCGCCGCGACGTGCCCGGGATTGCCCCGGTCGGCCTTCTCCGCGGCCGGCACCGCACTGGCGATGCTGCGATCGCGCACCAGCACCGGCCGCAACTGCCCATTGATGATGCACATCACCGTGCGCATCCCGCGTTCGTCCGGCTCTGAAATGGCCTCGAGGCCGATCAACAGTTCGACGCCGCGCTCCAGCTTGACCCGGTGCTCTTCGCCCTGCCGCAACCCGTAGAAGAACTGGTTGGCCGACAGCTGCGAGGTGTCACCGTAGGTTTCCCGATGCTCCTCGAATTCCTTTGTGGGCCCGGGGAACAGCAACCTGTTCAGCACCGCCTGCCGTTTGGACCCGGGGGCCGACAACGCGTCCTCATCGTCCGAGCTGAGCTCCGGATCCGGCTTGGCCGGAGCACGACCCTCCAGCGCGGCCGACCGCAGCGGCTCCGGCCATCCCCCCGCCGGATCACCCAGATCGCCGCGGAGGAAACTCAACACCGATTCCGGGATGTCCAACCGCGCCGGCTCGGCGGCGAATTCGTCGGCGCTCACCTGCGCACCCACCAATGCCAGCGCGAGGTCGCCCACCACCTTCGACGACGGCGTGACCTTGATCAGCCGGCCAAGCACCCGGTCGGCACCGGCGTACGCCTCTTCGATCTCCTCGAACCGGTCCCCCAGCCCCAGCGCGATCGCCTGCTGCCGCAGGTTCGACAACTGCCCGCCCGGGATCTCGTGGTGGTACACCCGCCCGGTCGGACCGGGCAGCCCGGATTCGAACGGCGCGTACACCTTTCGCAATGCTTCCCAGAACGGCTCCAGCGCGCACACCGCCGCCAGGGACAAGCCGGTGTCGTACGGGGTGTGCGCGGCCGCGGCCACGATTGAGCTCAGCGCGGGCTGGCTCGTGGTGCCCGCCATCGGCGCCGAGGCGCCGTCTACCGCATCGGCCCCGGCCTGCCACGCGGCCACGTAGCTACCCAACTGCCCACCCGGGGTGTCGTGAGTGTGCACGTGCACCGGCAGGTCGAAGCGGCTCCGCAGCGCGCTCACCAGCGTGTGGGCGGCCGGCGCCCGGAGCAGTCCCGCCATGTCCTTGATCGCCAGCACATGTGCACCGGCGTCGACGATTCCCTCGGCCAGCCGGAGGTAATAGTCCAGGGTGTACAGCTGCTCCGCGGGATCCGACAGGTCACCGGTGTAACACATCGCGACTTCGGCTATGGCAGAACCGGTTTCGCGCACCGCATCGATGGCAGGCCGCATCGAGTCGAGATTGTTCAGCGCGTCGAAGATGCGGAAGATATCGATGCCGGTGGCCGTCGCCTCCTCGATGAACGACGAGGTGACGATCTCCGGATAAGGCGTGTAACCCACCGTGTTTCGCCCCCGCAGCAACATCTGCAGACAGATGTTGGGGATAGCCTCCCGCAGCGCGGCCAGCCGCTCCCACGGATCCTCCTTGAGGAACCGCAGCGCCACGTCATAGGTTGCGCCGCCCCAACATTCGACCGACAACAGTTCCGGCATGGTCCGAGCGAGATACGGTGCCACCATCATCAATCCGCTGGTCCGCACCCGGGTGGCCAGCAGCGACTGGTGCGCGTCGCGGAAGGTGGTGTCGGTGAGCCCCACCGCCGGTGACTCCCGCAGCCAGCGCGCGAAACCCTCCGGGCCCAACTGAACCAACCGTTGCTTGGAGCCGGACGGCGGTGCCGCCTCCCGGTCGACCTCGGGCAGCTTGTCCTGGGGGTACACCGTTGACGGCCGCGCACCGTGCGGCTGATTGACGGTGACATCGGCCAGGTAGTTCAGGATCTTGGTACCGCGGTCCGCCGAGGTGCGCGCGGTCAGCAACTGGGGCCGGTCGTCGATGAACGAGGTGGTGATGCGGCCGGCCTGGAAGTCCGGGTCGTCCAGAACCGCTTGCAGGAACGAGATATTCGTCGACACGCCGCGAATCCGGAACTCCGCCATCGCCCGCCGGGCCCGGCTTACCGCCGTCGGGAAATCCCGGCCCCGGCAGGTCAGCTTGACCAGCATCGAGTCGAAATGCGCGGAGATCTCGGCACCCAGGTTCGTGCTGCCGTCCAACCGGATGCCCGCGCCGCCGGGCGTGCGCAGCGCGCTGATCCGCCCGGTGTCCGGCCGGAATCCGTTGGCCGGATCCTCGGTGGTGATGCGGCATTGCAGCGCGGCGCCGTGCGGGCGGACGGCGTCCTGCGTCAGGCCCAGGTTGTCCAGCGTCTCCCCCGAGGCGATCCGCAACTGGCTGGACACCAGGTCGACGTCGGTGATCTCCTCGGTGACGGTGTGCTCCACCTGAATCCGCGGGTTCATCTCGATGAAGACGTAGTCGCCGTTCTCGTCCAGCAGGAACTCGACCGTGCCGGCGCAGCTGTAGCCGATGTGGCGCGCGAAAGCCACTGCGTCCGAACAGATCCGCTCACGGAGCTCCGCGGGCAGGTTCGGGGCGGGCGCCAGTTCGATCACCTTCTGATGACGCCGCTGCACACTGCAGTCCCGCTCAAAGAGATGAATCACGTTGCCGTGGTTGTCGGCCAGGATCTGCACCTCGATGTGCCGCGGTCGCAGCACGGCCTGTTCCAGATACACCGTCGGGTCGCCGAACGCGGACTCGGCCTCGCGGCTGGCCGCCTCGATCGCTTCGGGCAGCGCGGTGCTGTCGGTGACCCGACGCATGCCGCGCCCACCGCCGCCGGCGACCGCCTTGACGAACAACGGGAATCGCATGTCTTCGGATGCCGCCACCAGGTCGTCCACCGAAGCCGAGGGCGCCGACGACTCGAGCACCGGCAGTCCCGCTTCGCGCGCCGCGGCGACTGCCCGGGACTTGTTGCCGGTCAGCTGAAGCACATCGGCGCCGGGCCCGACGAAGGTGATACCCGCGGCCGCGCACGCCGCCGCCAATTGCGGGTTCTCCGAGAGGAATCCGTAGCCGGGATAGACGGCATCCGCACCACAGCGGCGCGCCGTTTCGACGATCTCGTCGACGGACAGGTATGCCCGCACCGGATGCCCGACTTCACCGATCTGATAGGACTCGTCGGCCTTGGTCCGGTGCAGCGAGTTGCGGTCCTCGTGGGAGTACACCGCGACGGTGCCGACGCCCAGCTCGTAGGCGGCACGGAACGCCCGGATGGCGATTTCGCCGCGGTTGGCCACCAGCACTTTGGAGATCACGGCCGACCCCTAACTTAGAAGTGTCGACCAATAATTCCAGAAGCGGGCCATGATCAGCAGGAACACCGCGGCGAACCAGAACGTGACGAGCGACCACCGCCACAGGAACAGCAGCCGCACCGCGGTTCGATCCCCGATCACCGGCCGCACCAGAACGGACAACACCACCACCAACAGCGTGATGGTGACGGCCCACACCACCATGCAATACGGGCACAGGGCCCCGATGCGGTACAGGCTCTGGTAGATCAGCCAGTGCACGAAGACCGTACCGAGCAGCACGCCGACGGCCAGCCCTATCCAATACCACCGGGGCAGCGGCACTTTCGTGACGGTCAGCACGCCGGTGACCACCACCACGGTGAACCCGGCGATGCCGAGCAGCGGGTTGGGAAAGCCGAACAGCGACGCCTGCGGCGTCACCATCACCGAACCGCACGAAACGATCGGGTTGATGTTGCACGACGGAACGTAGGACGGGTTACGCAGCAGCTCGATCTTCTCGACCGTCAGCGTGATGGAGGAAAGCAGTCCGATCGCGCCGGCGATCAGCACCCACCACGCGCTGCGGGCCGGCACCCAGAGGTCGGTTTCGGGGTCCGTTTCGGGGCCAGGATCAGCCGACACGCGGTCAGCTCTTCGCGGTAGCCGCGGCGTCGTCCATCCCGGGAAGATTGCCGACGATGTCCCGGATCTTGGCGACCAGCGCGTCCGGTGTGGACCATTCGTATTCCTGGCCGTTGATCTTGACCGTCGGGGTCGCGCGGATGTTGTTGGCACCCGCGAGACCGGTGACCTTCGAGATGTACTTACCGCTGTTGATGCAGTCGGGCACCGTCCCGGCTGCGCCGGCCTGACGCGCGAGTTCGATCAGCCGGGCGTTGTCGGGGAATTTCGTTCCCGTCTCCGACGGCTGGATGCCTTCGCTGTACAGCGCCGAATGGAAGCGGCGGAACGCTTCGATGGACTCGTCGGCGACACAGTAGGCGGCCGCGGCGGCGCGCGAGGAGTAGTTGTCCGTGCGCGGGCTGTCCAAGATGGTCACCATGGAGTAGTCGGCTTCGATCGCGCCGATGTCGATGAGCTTGGAGACGGTCGGACCGAAACCGCGCTCGAAGTTGCCGCACGCCGGGCACAGGAAGTCCTCGTAGAACGACACCAGGGCCTTGGGCTTGCCGCCGTCGGTAACCAGCTTGCTCGACGACACCCGGACCGCACCCTCTTGGCCGCCGACGGCCTTCTTGTGGTTCGAGTTGACGATGTAGAACACCAGCACGGCCGCAAAGATCACGATCACCGCGGTGCCGCCGATCTGAATGAGCCGGCCGAACTTGCTGTCGCCGGACTGCAGGTCGAGTCGCGCTGGGCGCTTGGGTTTGTCGGCCACAGTGATCCTCACGTGTGTTGGCTGTACCCCGGTCGGGGTTCAGGCGCCTCTAGAGTACCGACGGCACTGGTGAAGGCCGGTCAGCACCGGCTCAGGTGCGCCCGCAGCGCCGAGATCAGCTCCTTCGTACCGGCGGCGCTGCCGCCGCCGAGCTGGAACAGGTTCGCGAAGCCGTGCGTCAGCGAGCCCAGGTAGCGCAGGTCGACCGCGGTGCCGGCGGCCCGCAACGCGGTCGCGTAGTCCTGTCCCTCGTCACGCAGCGGGTCGAACCCGGCGACCGCGATCAGGGCGGGCGCCAGCCCGGCCAACGACTCGGCCAGCGCGGGCGACGCCTTCGGATCGGTGCGGTCGATCTCTGATTTGCGCAGGTACTGCGCGGTGAACCAGTCGATATCGCGCTTGGTCAGCAGGAACCCGCGCGCGAACAGGCTCAGCGACCTGGTCTGCGCGGTGAAGTCGGTGCGCGGGTAGAGCAGCCACTGCAGCACCGGCGCCGGACCACCGCTGTCCCGGGCCAGTTGGCTCACGACGGCCGCCAGGTTGCCGCCCGCACTGTCCCCGCCGACGGCGACCCGCCCGGGCGCCGCGCCGAGTTCGGCGGCGTGCTGGCTGGCCCACGTGAAGGCGGCATAGGCGTCCTCGATCGCGGCCGGTGCCGGGTATTCCGGCGCCAACCGGTAATCGACGGACAGGACGTGGATGCCCGCGTCGCGGCTGGTCAGGCGGCACAGCGCGTCGTGGGTGTCCAAGTCGCCGATCACCCAGCCGCCGCCGTGGTAGAAGACCAGCAACGGCGCACCGTCGGCGCCCTCGGTCGGCCGGTAGTGCCGTGCCCGCAGGTCTCCCGCCGGTCCGGGCAGCGACAGCTCGCTCACCTCGACGTGGATCTGCGGACCCGGCATGTCCACCATGTTCTGGTGCATCAGGTCGCGGGAGGTGCCGGGATCGTCGTCGACCACCAAACCGTCAATGCCGACGGCACGCAGACCGGTCAGCATCAGTTGCAGCGTCGGGTCGAGGGTGTTGCCATCGATGATCACCGAACGGCCCCGGGTCAGCAGCCGCTTGGCGGCCGGCGGAATCAGCGGAATGACTTTCACGCCAGCACCTGTGACGGTGTTCTGGACGCGAGTCATCCACCCGATCGGTGCGCGCGTCGCTCCGGATTGGAGTTCCGCCGCGCCTGGCAGACTTTTCGTCATGGGCCGCTCCCTTGAAAAAACCCTCGTCACGCTAAACGACGGCAATTCGATTCCCGTCATCGGCCTCGGCGTCTTCAAGATCGAACCGACGGATACCGAGCAGGCGGTCAGTGCCGCGCTGCGCGCCGGCTATCGGCATATTGACACCGCGGCGGCCTACCGAAACGAACGGGAGACCGGGCGCGCACTCGCCAACTCCGACGTGCCCCGCGACCAACTCTACGTCGTGACCAAACTGGCGAATCCGGACCAGGGCTACGACAGCACGCTGCGGGCGTTCGACGCCAGCCTGGAGCGCCTCGGGCTGGACTATCTCGACTTGTATCTGATTCATTGGCCGCAGCCGCAGCTGAACAAATTCGTGGACACCTTCAAGGCGTTTGCCAGCCTGCGCGATCAGGGCCGGATCAAATCCGTCGGAGTCAGCAATTTCGAACCCGAGCACCTGATGGTTCTGATCGACGCGACCGGAATCGTACCGACGGTCAATCAGATCGAGTTGCACCCGCGGCTTACGCAGCCGGAACTGCGAGAAGTGCACGCCCGCCTGGGCATTGCCACCGAAGCGTGGTCTCCACTTGGGCGCGGATCGCTGCTTAGCCAGCCGGCCGTGACAACCGTCGCCGAAGATCACGGCCGGACACCAGCGCAGGTGTTGATCAGATGGCATATCCAACTCGGTAATATCGTGATTCCCAAGTCGGTGAACCCCGCGCGGATTGCGAGCAACTTCGACGTGTTCGGCTTCGAACTCAGTGCCGGTGAAATGGCGTCGATCTCCTCGCTGAACGACGGAACGCGGCTTGGCCCTGATCCGAGAACTTTTCACTTCAACAGGTAGGTGAGACCAACGTGACTGGCGAGTCGGGCGCCACACCGTCCATAGCCCTCAATGACGAGAACACGATTCCGGTTTTAGGGCTGGGCGTAGCCGATTTATCGGACGACGAGACCGAACGGGCGGTGTCGGCCGCGCTGCAGGCCGGTTGCCGGCTCATCGATACCGCGGCCGCTTACGGCAACGAGGCCGCGGTGGGACGTGCGATCGCGGCGTCCGGAATTCCACGCGCGGAACTGTTCGTCACAACCAAACTGGCCACCGAGGACCACGGTTTCGCCGCGTCCCAGGATGCCTGCAAGGCCAGCCTCGAGCGGCTCGGCCTGGATTACGTCGACCTGTACCTGGTCCATTGGCCGGCCCCGGCGGTGGGCAAGTACGTGGATTCCTTCGGGGGCTTGATCCAGTGCCGCGGTGACGGACTAGCCCGGTCCATCGGTGTCTCCAACTTCACCGATGAGTACCTGTCGATCGTGATCGACCTGACCTTCGTCACCCCCGCGGTCAACCAGATCGAGCTGCATCCGCTGCTGAACCAGGACGAGCTGCGCAAGGCGAACGCCCAGCACGAGGTCGTCACCCAGTCCTACACGCCATTGGCCCTGGGCAAGCTGAACGACAACCCGACGGTGACCTCGATAGCCGGGGAATACGGCAAGACGCCGGCGCAGGTGCTGTTGCGGTGGAACGTCCAGCTGGGCAATGCCGTGGTGTTCCGCTCGGCCCAGCCCGAGCACATCGCCGGCAACCTGGACATCTTCGACTTCGAATTGGCTTCGGAGCACGTGGATGCGCTCAACGGGCTCGATGACGGGACCCGGCTTCGGCCGGACCCGGAGACCTACAACGCCTAGCTGTTTTCGCCGAGCGGGTCAGCCCTGCGGGCAGGTGCCGGCGGCCTGGCGAAGCACATCGGCGGAGGCCTGGTCGAGCGGGAGCGCGTAGCCGCGCATCACGGCGATGAACTGCATCGCGTACTGGCACGCGAATGCCCCGTTGGGTGGCATCCACTGCGCCGGTGGAGAATCGCCCTTGTCCTGGTTGGCCTTCCCCTGTACGGCCAGCAGGTTGCCGGGGTCGTTGGCAAACTTCACCCGCAGCCGGGCCGGCCAGCTCGCCGCGGCCATGTCCCACGCGTAGGCCAGCGGCACGATGTGGTCGATCTGCACGGCTTCGCCGACCTTGGCGCCGCGCTGGAAGGCGATGACCGCGTTCGTGTAGGGGTCGTGCAGGGTGCCCGTCGCCACCGCGGTAGGGCACCGCTTGGTGAAGACGAAGGCGACGTCGACGAGATCCCGGGCCAGGATGTCGTCGCGGGTGTCACAACCGTTGTGTCCCAACGGCGCATCGTTGTTGTCGTCCCAGGCCTCGCCGAACGCTGACCTGCGGTAGTCGAAGCGATGGTTGCGTCGCGGCACCACCGCGACACCCGCAAGCACGTCGACCCCGGGCTGCACGGTCGGGATGTCCGCCCGGGCGGCGAACTCGTCGGCGTGCCTGGTCACCGTCGAGCCGACGGTCTGGTAGGCGACCACCAGGGCCAGCGCCGCCAAGGCGGCCAGCCACCACAGCCGCTTGCGGCTCACGACTTGTCCAAGTATTCGACGCGATCGTCTGTGACGAAATACGCTGCCAGGGAATCCAATCCGCGGTCTCCCGGACTTTCGGCGTGCGCGCGGACACAGAATTCCCGGGCCGCCTCGATGTAGGCGAGGTGCTTGGCCAGCGACAGCAGCCGCAAGGTGATCGGCCTGCCGGACTGGTTGCGGCCCAACACATCTCCTTCCTTTCGCTCCCCCAGGTCGAGGTCGGCGAGGGCGAATCCGTCCATCGTCGCCGCCACCGCGTTCAGTCTCCGACTGGCCGGTGAGTCCGGCGACACCCAGCTCACCAGCAGACACAGGCTGGCATGTTCGCCCCGCCCGATCCGTCCGCGCAGTTGGTGCAGCTGGCTGATGCCGAACCGGTCGGCGTCCATGATCAGCATCACGGTGGCGTTGGGGACATCGACACCGACCTCGATGACCGTGGTGCACACCAGCACATCGACCTGGCCCGCCCGGAAGGCCGCCATCGCGGCATCCTTCTCGTCGGTCGACAACCGTCCGTGCATCAGCGCCAGCCGCAGCCCGGCCAGTTCCCCGTCGCGTAACCGCTTGAAAAGTCCCTCGGCGGTGGCTGACGGCCTGGGGCCGCCTTCTTCGCCGACGTTGTCGTTCTCATCGATGCGGGGTGCCACCACGTAGACCTGCCGACCCGTGGCGACTTCCTCGTGGATGCGTTGCCAAGCGCGTTCGAGCCAGGCCGGTTTGTCCCCGGCATAAATCACCTGGGTGTTGATCGGCTGCCGCCCGCGCGGAAGTTCGCGCAGCGTCAGCGTTTCCAGATCGCCGTAGTAGGTGAGGGCGACGGTGCGCGGAATGGGCGTCGCGGTCATCACCAGCAGGTGCGGCGTGGTCCCGGCACGGGCCTTGGCGCGCAAGCGATCTCGCTGCTCGACGCCGAACCGGTGTTGCTCGTCGACAACCACCATGCCCAGGTTTTGGAATTCCACGGCGTCCTGCAGCAGCGCGTGGGTTCCGACCACGATGCCCGCCTGCCCGCTGCCGATCTGCGCGCGCACCTGCTTCTTCTGCGCCGCGGACATCGACCCGGTAAGCAACGCCACGCTGGTCGCGTTGTCGGACCCGCCCAGCTGGCCGGCCATCGCCAACGGCCCCAACACATCGGTGATCGAGCGCATGTGTTGTGCGGCAAGCACTTCGGTGGGTGCCAGCAGCGCGCACTGATAGCCCGCGTCGACCAGCTGCAGCATGGCCAGCACCGCGACGATGGTCTTGCCCGAGCCCACCTCACCCTGCAGCAGGCGGTTCAGCGGACGAGTCATGGCCAACCCGTCGGACAGCACATCGAGCACTTCACGCTGACCCGCCGTGAGCTCGAACGGCAACCGGCGCAACAGCTCAGCCGCCAGACCATCGGGCCGCGGCGGGGCCGGTGGCCCGGACTCGGACAGCTCGCCGTGCCTGCGGCACACCAGCGCCCACTGCAATCCGACAGCTTCGTCGAAGGTGAGGCGCTCGCGCGCACGCTCGCGCTCGGCGGGCTCCTCGGCGAGGTGAATGTCGCGCAGTGCCTTGTCCTCGGAAATGAGGCCGTGCTCGGCGCGCAGGTCCTCAGGCAGCGGATCCTCGACCGGATCCAGCATGCCGATGACCTGCCGCACGCAGCGGTAAATTTCCCAACTCTGCAGTCTGGTGCTGGCCGGATAGATCGGGTAGAACCGGCGCTCAAACTCCGACATCGCGACTTCGCCGCTGACCGCCTCCGACGCGTCGGCGATGTTGCGCAGCGAACTGGTGCCGCGGTTCTTGCCGGGCTTGTCCATCAGCAAGAACGCCGGGTGGGTCAGCTGCATGGCGCCCTTGTAGTAACCGACCTCGCCGGACAGCATCACCTTGGTGTGCTCGGTGAGGTCCCGCTTGAGGTAATCCGCGTTGAAGAAGGTGGCGGTCACCTTGCCGCGGCCGCGGCCGAGCGTGATGCGCAGCCATTGCCTCGACTTGCCTTTCGGACCCTTCTGCCGCATCCACCCGGTCGTGGTGGCGGTAATCACGTCGACGATCGTGATGTGCTCGCCCGCTTCCGGCCGCTGGTCCTCGGCGCCCAGCCGCGAAGCGCCTTCGACATAGCTGCGGGGGTAATGCCGGAGTAGTTCGCCGGCGGTGCGGATGCCGAACTCCTCCTCGAGGAGTTTGATCGTCTTGTCGGTCAACAGGTAGTCGAGCCGATCGTCGAGTGTCGCCACTACTCCACCCCGATCAGCAGCACGTCACCGCGGTGGCCGGTGCGATAGACCATCAGTTCGCTGCCCGGATGGCGATCGTGCATGTGGCCTTCCAGGACGGTCTGGATGGCTTCGGCATCGTCGCCGTCCAGCGCGGCGCCTTCCAGCACCGTCACCAGATCGCCGCCGGAAGCCAACAGCAGGTCGAGCAGGCCGATCGCCGCCGCGGCCGCGTCCTCGGCCACGATCAGCACCTCGTCGCCGGCGATGCCCAGCCCGTCGCCCGGCTTGCAGGTGCCCGCCCAGGTCAACGCGGTCTCGGTGGCGATCCGCACCGATCCGTGCCGGGCGCCGCCCGCGGCGCGGGCCATTGTGTAGCCGTCGTCGACGGCTTGGCGACCGGGATCGTGCACGGCCAGCGCGGCCAGCCCCTGGACCATCGACGCAGTAGGCACCGGGACCACGTCGACTCCCCAGCCGATCGCCGCGGTGCAACCAGCGACCAGCTCCTCGGCTGCGACATACCCGTTGGGCAGCACCATCACCTGGGCGGCCCCGGTGTCCACGACGGCGCGCACCAGTTGATGGGCACTGATGCCCACGGCCGCTTCCGGGTCCTGCTCCGGTTCCGGCCGCAGCACGAAGGCGCCTTCGCCGGCGAACAGCTCGTCGGCGCCGTCACCGTCGACCACGGCCAGCACCGCGCGGTCGCGGGTCCAGCTGCCGGCGGGCAGGCCGGAGATGCCGGCGCTCAGCGCCGAAACCACGATCCGGCTGGGCCGTCCGGCGGCCAGGCCCGCCTCGATCGCCGCACCCGCGTCGTCGGTGTGCACGTGGACCGAGTAGCTCTGCTCGGGGGCAGCGGCGATCGCCACCGAATCCCCCAGCTCGCCGAGCCGCTCCCGCAGCGTGTCGGCGGCCTCGGCAGCGCACTCGGCCAGCAGATACATCACCTCGAACTGCGGTGCAGGCCGCCGGGTAGCGGCGTCGACCTGCTGTGACGCCGGCGACGGCTCGTAGACCGGCCGCACGGGCGCATGGCCGGTGATCGTCGATCGCAGCGCATCGAGCAGGACCAGTAGCCCGCGGCCCCCGGCGTCCACCACGCCGGCGTCGGCGAGCACGTCGAGCTGCTCGGGGGTCCGTTCCAGGGCGACCACCGCCGCGTCGCCGGCGTCGATGACAGCGCGGGCCAGCGTCTCGCCTGCGGCAGCGCACTGCTCGACGGCCATCGCGGCCGCTCGCAGCACCGAGACGATGGTCCCCGGCACCTCCTCGCCGCCCATGGACGCGACGATCAGGTCGAGACCGCGCCACAGGGCGGACCCGAAGGTCGCGGCGTCGATCACGGTCAGCTGGCCGCCGGATTCGGCGACCACGTTCCCGGTGACGTCGGCGATGCCGAGCAGGATCTGCGACAGGATCACTCCGGAATTCCCGCGGGCACCCTTGACGGCCCCCGCCGAGAGCGCCGCGGCGACACCGGCGACGTCGGCAACGCCCGCGCCGTCGCCCGAATCGGCTTCGGCGAGCGCCGCACGCATGGTGAACAGCATGTTCGCCCCGGTGTCTGCGTCGGCGACCGGGAACACGTTCAGCCGGTTGATCTCGTCGATGTGCGTGATCAGGTCGCTGACCACCGTGTGCGCCCAGTCCCGCAGGGCCAGGCCGTCCAGCGGACGATCCGACGTACTCAACCCGACCCCACCTCCTCTGCCGCTCATGGGGTCCCGATTGCGCGCCAGCGTATCCTCGGTCCGCACCGGCACACGAGCCTAGCGACCGGGTGCGACAGTGCAGGTGATCGCGCAGCTCGGCGCGGTGCCGTTTTGGTGGTTGACGACCACAGTCGGTATCCTGGTACGGCCTGGGCTAGCCTGGGCTATTCCGGCTCGTTCGGCAGACCCACCCGGTGTCGCCGGGCCCCAGACAGACTTGAGGAGTTCGAACCATGGCCGCTGTGTGCGATATCTGCGGGAAAGGCCCCGGCTTCGGTAAGTCGGTGTCGCACTCCCACCGCCGCACCAGCCGCCGGTGGAACCCGAACGTCCAGACCGTGCACGCCGTGACCCGTCCCGGCGGCAACAAGCAGCGGCTCAACGTGTGCACCTCGTGCATCAAGGCCGGCAAGGTAACCCGCGGCTGACGTTTCGGGCCCCGCTCTGACCGTCCGACGATTCCGCCGGCAGGCGCGATAATCCTGCTGTGGATTCCGCTGCGCGCCGACTGTTCGGCCGTGACCGCGAGTTCGCCGAGTTGCGGCACTTCCTGGACGGTGAACACGCGGCCATGATGCTGCGCGGCGCCCGCGCAGCGGTCGCAATCGACCCGGCCCAGATCAAGGGTGTCAAGCCGCTTCCGCTGGCCCAATTGAGTTCCAGCTTCCCGGTTCTCGGCAACCCTGCGAATAAGCAGCGGGCAGTGTCGTTGACGGCCAAGCAGTTCCGTTACGGTTTCGGCGACGCCATCGACGGCTCGCCGGCGAGCGCATCGGGTCAGTGAATGACGGGGTTCACCAGAGTCATTGAGCCACTGGTACCAACACCGCCCGAGTCCTCAAAGCCGGCGGTGTTGCCGCGCACCGTCACATGGCGATGTGGCCGGCGTCCACGGGGATCGAAACGCCCGTCACGTAGCGCGCCCCGGGGCTGACCAGCCAGAGCACCGCGGCCGTCACGTCTTGCGCTTCGACCAGCGGCACATCGGGCAACAACGTCTGGGTGACCGCCGGGTTGGGGTTCTCGGTCATGCGGTTGATCACGAAGTCGTTGATGATCATCGGCGTGGCCACCCCGCCGGGGTGGATGGAGTTGACCCGGATCTTGTGCGGCCCGTACGCGTTCGCCGCCGACCGCATCAAACCCAGCACCGCATGCTTGGATGCGGCGTAGGCGAACATCGCCGCGCTGCCGTCGCCCCCTCGCCCGGTCAGGCCCTGCGACGAACTGATCAGCACCACCGAACCTCCCCGGCCCTTGCGGATGATCGACGGCACCGTGGCCAGCAGTGTGTGCCACACCCCTTTGAGATTGGTGTCGACAATCGTGTTGAACACCGGTTCGGAATCGGTCTGGGTGTCGCCCATCGCAACCACACCGGCGTTGGCGATGACGATGTCGACATCCCCGAGTTCATCGATGCCGGTCTGCACTCCAGCCCGTAACTGGCGGAGGTCGCGCACGTCGGCGACGACAGGTACGGCCCTGCGTCCGGTCTCTTGGACCAGCCGTACCGTCTTGTCGAGGTTGGCTCGGGTACCCAGCGCGTACGGAATCTCGTCGATGTCGGCGCAAATGTCCACGGCGATGATGTCAGCGCCCTGTTCGGCGAGGGCGACGGCGTGACTGCGGCCCTGGCCGCGCGCGGCGCCGGTGATCACGGCAACGGTGTCGTCGAGTTCACCCATGAGACGACGACACGGTGAAGTTGCCGGGCCGGTTGAGCGCGCAAGGTAACGTCACGACGATCAGACTAAACCCGAGGTGGCCCGACATGACCGCTAGCGCAACTGAAATCACCAATCTGATCTACAGCTACGCGCAGTTGCTGGACGGCGGCGACCTCGACGGGGTAGCCCGGCTCTTCGAACACGGCCGCATCTGCGGCGTTCAGGACGGTCCCCCGGAAACCGTCTTCGAAGGGGCCGCTCGGGTGCGGGAGATGTACGAGATGGCCACGCGCATCTACGAGGACGGCACGCCCAAGACCAAGCACCTCACCACGAATGTGCAGCTCTTCATCGACGAGGACCAGGGCACCGCGCGCAGTACCTCTTATTACTGCGTCACCCAGGCCACGCCCGATTTGCCGTTGCAAGTGATCGTCACCGGGCATTACCAGGACACTTTCCAAAAGATCGACGGTGTCTGGTGGTTCGACACCCGCACCATGTTCATCGATCAGACCGGTGATCTCAGCCAGCACCTGAAGTTCTGACGCGTGGACAACCCGTTCGAACCGGCGGCCGTGTTGGCCGATGCGCAACGTAAAGAGGCACTGGACGATTGGGGGCCGGGCGAGTTCGAAGGTCCGCTGCGGGTGCTGCTGGCCGACTACGCGCGCGCCGACCTGAACGCGATCGGGGTTCACATTCTGCGGTCGGGGATCGTGCACAGCCTGCGGATGCGGCTGCGCACCCAGGAGTGGATCCGCCGCCACCCCGAGATCCTGGACGAACAGGTCGCGCCGCCGATCGTGGTCATCGGGATGATGCGCAGCGGCACCACGCTGCTGCAGCGACTGCTGGCCGCCGACCCGCGGTTCGTCTGCGCGTACGGCTGGGAGGTCGTCGAGGTCGCTCCCCGCCTGGACTATTCGTTCACCGGGGTCGATCCCCGCATCGCCGTCAGCGAGGCTCGGGAGGGGAAATCCCGTGAGCTGGCACCGGAATTGTTCGCCATTCACCCGATGTACGCGCGGGAAGCCGAAGAGGAGATCGTCTTCCTGGCCGACGCGTTCCTGTCCCACGTCCCCGAATCCGGCGCAAACCTCCCGCGATACCGGTCCTGGCTGGACACCCAGGATTTCACTCCCGCCTACCGATACCTGCATCGCATGCTGCAGTTCCTGCAGTGGCAGAAGCGCCGCCGCGGCGTGCAGGGCCGGCGCTGGGTACTCAAATCACCGGCGCACCTGGGGTATCTGGACTTGTTGCGGGCACAGTTCCCGGACCTGCACATCGTGCACATGCACCGGGACCCGCGCACCACCGTGGCGTCCGGGGCGAGCCTCAACGCGACGTTGCACGCCATGCACTCCGACACCGTCGACCTGCATCGCGTGGGCGCGCAATGGCTGGCGCGGATGGGGTGGACCAACGACCGGGCAATGGCGGTCCGCGACAGCTGGGCAGACGACGCCGCACGCGTCACCGATGTCGGGTTCGACGCGGCGGTCGCGGATCCGATCGGACAGGTGGCCCGGGTCTACGACGCCATCGGGGCGCCGCTCAACGACGAGGCCGAGGCGGCGATGCGACGCTGGCTGGCCGTGCGGCCCCGCGAAGTTGCGCGCCCGCCCTACGCGCTCGCCACCTACGGTCTGCTGCCCGAGCAGATCGACGAACGTTTCACTCCGTACAACAAGCGTTTTCGCAGCTATACCGAAGGAGCGACCCGTGGTTGACAATCCGGTCTCGACGGCTTCCCAGCGCGAACAGGAACTGGCCGCCCTGGAGTTGATCGAGCATCCCACCGTCAAAGCGGCCTACCGGAGCGTGGCGGAAAACTGGCTGAGCCGGGCGAAACCATCCGACGCGATGCGCGAGCGGTTCGACGCCGCCTACGCCGAGGTGATGTTCTCGGCGGCGATGTGGTCGTCGAACCAGGACAAGCTGCGACCGAAAGTCACCTGTATCACCCGGTTGGCGCACCCGGTGCAGGGCCGCCGCGTTCCCGGATCACGTTGGGGCATCGACAATCCGGACAGCGTCTACCGAGTCATCCCGATCTCCGGCGACGAACGCTACGAGATCCATGGCCGGGTCGGCGAACACCGGATGACCGAGAACTACTTCACCCTGTGGGACGCCCACATGGGCACGGTCGCCGTACTCAACGGCCGCACCATGGAGGTCGACTCCGACGGTAGTTTCACCATCACCGTCGACGACGAACCCGCGGGCAGGCGACCCAATCATGTCCAGACCACCGCCGAGGCACACGAGTTCTACATCCGGGACGTGCTGCTGGACTGGGAACGCGATGACCCGAATTACCTTGAAGTGCAACGCCTCGGCGGTCCGCCGGCCACCCCGCCCCGAACACTCGACGAACAGGCCGAGGCGACCGCGGCGATGATGGCGTATTTTGCGAACTTCACCGGCAAGCTCAGCCACGGGGTGTACAAGATGCCGGCCAACCACTTCAACCTGGCCTGGTCGGCCGACAAGGTCGGCGCGATGCGCAACCAGGTCTACGTGATGGGCCGCTTCGACCTCGCTCCGGACGAGGCGTTCGTCGTCGACGTGAACGACGGTGGCGCGGAGTACTTCACCGTGCCCCTGAGCAATATCTGGGGCACCACGCTGGACATCATCGACCGCACCGGCAGTCTGAACAAGGCACAATCGGTGCCCAACGACGACGGCAGCTACACCTACGTGATCGCGCCGGAAGATCCCGGGCTGGCGAATTGGATCGACTCCGACGGGTTGCGCGAAGGCATCCTCACGCTGCGCATGGCCGAGTTCGGTGAAAACGGGCCGCGCGAGGATCTCGGCGCCCGGGGGCGAGTGGTCAAGCGGGACCTTCTCGATGCCGAGGTGCCGTACCTGCCGCGGGTGACTGCGCAGCTGCGCGCCAGCCAACTCGCGCAACGCCGCGCGGCGTACCTGCGCCGGCTGCCCGAAGGGACGGCCTGAGATGGCGCGCTGGCTGATCACCGGCTGCTCGACCGGCTTTGGTCGCGAAATCGCCCGAGCCGCACTGGAAGCAGGGCACAGCGTGGTGGCCACCGCGCGCCGGGCCGAGGCCGTGCGAGGTTTCGCCGACGAATTCGGTGACCGGGCGCTGCCGGTGGCGCTCGATGTCACCGACGCCGGCCAGATCGCGGCCGCCGTGTCCACCGCCGTCGACGCCCTCGGTGGCATCGACGTCCTGGTCAACAACGCCGGCCACGGCTACCTGTCCGCCGTCGAGGAGGGCGAGGACGCCGAGGTGCGGAAGTTGTTCGACGTCAACTACTTCGGCGCCGTCGACATGATCAAGGCGGTACTGCCGGGCATGCGCGCCCGCGGGTCCGGACGCATCATCAACATGTCGTCGATGACGGGGCTGGTGGCCAACCCGCCCAACGCCTATTACTCATCGACCAAATTCGCGCTCGAAGCCATCACCGAAGCGCTCGCTACCGAGGTGCGGCCGCTGGGCATCAAGGTCACCGCCATCGAACCGGGCGCCTTCCGCACCGATTGGGCGACGAGATCGATGAAGGAAACCAGCAATCCGATCGCCGACTACGTCGACGTGGCCGCCCGCAAGGACCTGATCAAGCAGTTCGCCGATCACCTGCCGGGCGACCCCCGCAAGGTGGCCGAGGCGGTGCTCATGGTGAGCGAACTCGAGGATCCGCCGTCGCGCTTACTGCTGGGTCGTGACGTGCTGAAAGCCATGCGCGACAAGATTTCCGCTCTGTCGGCGTCGATCGAGGAGTGGAAAGCGGTGACCAAGGATGTGAACTTCCCGAATACCTAGCATTCCTAGGATTCCAGGAAGACGGCGTGCACGTCGACCGGGTCGCGCCGCACCCGAACCGTGTTGCCGGGGAAATCCGGGTCGGGGTAACCGACCGCGAGGCCGCACAGAATTCGCATGTCCGAGCCGATGCCGAGTTCCCGGCGCACGATTTCGGGGTAGCCGGCGATCGAGACCTGAACGCAGGTGCTCAACCCCCGCGCCGTCAGCGCCAGCAACAGTGTCTGGACGAACATGCCAACACCCATGCTGTCGACGTAGTCGAGATCCTGGTGCATGAATACGACGCCACCCAGCGGCGCACGAAAGAACTCCCAATTGCGCAGCACCGCCTCGCGCCGGCCATCCGCGTCGTCCCGGGCGATGCCCATCGCGCCGTAGACCTGCGCGCCGAGGTCACGGCGCAGGTGCGCGAACGCCGGCGGCAACTGCGGCACCACCGGCGGTTCGGCGCGCGCCTGCTCGAGCAGCGCCGTCACCAGCCTGTCGCGGGCGGCGCCGGCGACGAAAACGACTTGCCAGGGCTGCACATTCGAGTTCGACGGCGCGCACATCGCCAGCTCCAGCGATTCCTCGACCAGGTGCCGGGGTACCGGCCGGGGCAGGAACATGCGGGTAGATCGTCGCTGCCGGATGGTGTCCTCTAGGTCGTACACCCCTCAATGCTGACAGCCCCGGCGTCAGTTGCGGACGATGATGACGGTTTTTCCGGACCGCCGGCCAGGCTTTTCCCGGCTCTCGAACGCCTCCCTGCCCCGCTCGAGCGGAAAGGTCTGGGCGACTTCGACGTGCAGATCGTCGCTGTCCACCAGCGCCGCGAGTTCGACGAGCTGCTCCCGGCTGGGCCGCACGATGAAGAAGGTCGCGGTGACCCCGTATTCCTCGGCTTTGCCTTCCGGCGGCGGTGCCACCAGGGCGATCAGCCGTCCGCCGCGACGCAACACCCCGTACGACCGGTCCAGGGTTTGTCCGCCGATGGTGTCCACAACCACGTCGTACATCTCGCCCGTCCGGTCGAATTCCGTTGTGCGGGTGTCGATCACGTGCCGGGCACCGAATCCGCGGACCAACTCGGCGACATCGCTGCGCACGGTTGCGGTGACGTCGGCCCCGAGGCGGGCGGCGAGTTGGACCGTAAAGGCACCGACTCCCCCGGCCCCGCCGTGCACCAGCACCGCCTCACCGGAACGCACCGCGGCTTGACCGACCAATGCCTGCAGCGCGGTGAGTCCGGCCAACGGCAGCGCCGCCGCCACGGCATGCGGCACCGTCGACGGCTTGGCCGCCAGGTCTGCAGCGGGCACCGCGACGAATTCGGCGGCCGCGCCGTCCCGATCGAAGTCGATCAGCCCGTAGACCTCGTCGCCGGGACGCAAATCGGTGACGCCGGCGGCGGTTTCAGCGACCACACCGGACACCTCGTGCGAGACGATCGACGGCGTCCGGTCGGCGCCGTCGCGGGTCCACGTCTCTTCCCAGGTCAACTCGTCGAACGTGATGGCGGCGGCGTGTACTTCGACCAGCACCTCACCGGGCGCCGGAACGGGCACCGGCGCGGGTTCTACCGTCAGCACCTCGGGACCGCCGCGGCGGCCGGCCCGCAGCGCCCTCATAGTCTCGGTCACGGTAGCCTCCAATCGATCGGTTCGGCACCCAGCTCCGTCAACAGTTGGTTGGCGCGGCTGAACGGCCGCGACCCGAAGAACCCGCGTGATGCCGACAGCGGCGATGGGTGGGGGGATTCGATCGCAACGCACTTGCCTTCGGCCAGCATCGGTTTGAGGGTCGACGCGTCCCGGCCCCACAGGATCGCCACCAGCGGTTGTTGGCGGGCCACCAGGGCACGAATCGCCTGCTCGGTCACCGCTTCCCAGCCCTTGCCCCGGTGCGATGCCGGGTTGCTCGGCCGCACGGTGAGCACCCGGTTCAGCAGCAATACGCCGCGCTGCGCCCACGGGGACAGGTCGCCACACGACGGCGGCGGATGCCCCAGGTCGGCGGTGTACTCGTCGAAGATGTTGGTCAGGCTGCGCGGCAGCGGGCGTACATCGGGCGCCACCGAGAAACTCAGGCCGACGGCGTGACCGGGGGTGGGGTACGGATCCTGGCCCACGATCAGCACCCGAACGTTGTCGAATGGGAATGTAAAGGCGCGCAACACATTCGGCCCGGCCGGCAGGTAGCGGTGGCCCGCCGCGATCTCGGATCGCAGGAATTGGCCCATGGCCGCCACCTGGTCCGCCACCGGCGCCAGCGCCGCGGCCCAGCCCGGATCGACGAGTTCGCTCAATGGGCGCGCCGTCATTGCAGCCCCTGCACCAGCAGCACCACGGCATCGGCCCCGGCCCGCCGGTCCTGCGAGATCGCCTGATACTCCGGCGATTGCGCCCAACTGTGGAAGGCGGCCTCGTCGGGGAAGGACATCAGCACCACCTTCTCCCGGTCCCACTGGCCCTCCATCACCTGCGGTGCTTCGTCCGCGGCCAGCAAGGTGCCCTGATAGCGCAGGAAAACATCCATGAAGCGGGCCTGGTACCGGTCATAGGCGGCCCGATCGGTGAATCTCAGCTGGGCGATCGCGTAGACGGTCATCGTGGGCAGCCTATCCTTCGAACGACTGCCAACCCGCGTACCCTTCCCACTCCCTCGAATCGACCAGCACCCGCGCGGGTCCATCGATCACCCTGCCGATCACCCGCCAGCCGGCGGGTACCGCACCGGTGAAACACGCGGCCAGCGCATGATCTTCGCCGCCGCCGAGCACCCACGCCCAGCCGTCGGCGCCAAGCGCGGCCGTCGCCGCGGCCACCGCGTCGAAGTCGGCCGCCAGAGCCGCGGCGGACAGGTCGATGCCCACTCCGGATGCCTTGGCAACATGGCGCAGATCGGAGATCAAGCCATCAGAGACGTCGATCATCGCGACCGCCCCCGCCGCGGCGGCCACCGCGCCCTGGCCATAAGGAGGGCGGGGCACCAGATGCCGGTCACGCAATTCCGGGAACTCTTCAATCCCGTTGCGCAGGAGTTCATATCCCGCGGCAGAGCGACCCAACTCCCCCGCGACGGCGACCACCGAGCCGGGGACGGCCCCGGACCGCAGCACCGGTGCCCGGCCCTGCAGGTCGCCCAGCACCGTCACCGACACCACCCACTGCGGGCAGCTGACCAAGTCACCGCCCGCGATTCCGGCACCGACCCGCTCCGCCTCGTCCCACATGCCGTCGACCAGCGCACTCGCCTCGGCCGTCGACGTGGTGCCGGGTGCGCCGAAGCCCACCACGAACGCGGTCGTCCGCGCACCCATCGCTTCGATGTCGGCGGCGTTCTGCGCGATCGCTTTACGGCCGACCTGATACGGAGTGGACCAGTCGAGCCGAAAATGCCGATCCTGCACCAACATGTCGGTCGATACCACGGTCCGGCCATCGGTGGTCGCGATCACCGCACCGTCATCACCGGGACCCAGCGTCACCGTGGCGGGTTGCCGGCGATTCCGGACCAACCGCTCGATCACCGCGAATTCACCGGACTCCTCCAGCGTCGGGGACTCCCCCGCTGCGTCGTCGCGCACGCCACCTCCTGCCGCGCCGTGCAGCCCCGAAGGGTCCGCCGACCTGCGGTAAGTTGGTCCCTGCCCGTACGGGCGGATCGCGTCAGTGTAAACGTGAGGCAAGGTGGCCAGGTGGGCGGCGACTCCGATACCGGCGGGCCGCCGCGCGCAGCGATGTTCGCCGCGCTGGCACTGGCGGTGGGAACCGTGGTGGCCATTCTGGTGTTCGCCGCCCTGCATCAGTCATCCCGGGGTCCGGTCGTCATCGCCGCGACGGCCGCGCCGCAGGCCGCCAGCCCGGCCTGCCAGGCACTGACTGCGGCGCTGCCGCAGCGGCTGGGTGACTTCGAGCGTGCACCGGTTGCCGCCCCCGCGCCGGATGGCGCCAGCGCATGGCGGTCCGGCGGCGAAAGCGAACCGGTGATCGTGCGTTGCGGTGTCGAGCGACCCGGCGACTTCGTGGTGGGTTCGCCGATCCAGGTCGTCGACCGGGTGCAGTGGTTCGGCGGCGGCGCTCAACGCGGCGGCACGCTCACCTGGTACACCGTGGACCGGCCGGTCTATGTGGCGCTGACGTTGCCCGCGCAATCCGGCCCCGCCCCGATCCAGGACCTGTCCGGCGTCATCGACCGCACCATCGCGGCGGTTCCGATCGATCCGAATCCGGCTCGCTAACGCAGCCCCACGCCGCGGGCCAGTGCGGTCTGCACCATGGTGGCCAACAGTGTCGGGTAGTCGACTCCGCTGGCCGCCCACATCCGTGGGTACATGGAGATCGTGGTGAATCCCGGCATCGTGTTGATCTCATTGATGACCGGACCGTGGTCGGTGAGGAAGAAGTCGACCCGGGCCAGGCCCTGGCAGGAGATGGCCTCGAATGCGCGAATCGCCAACTGCCGCACTGCGATCGCCACGTCGTCGTCGACCTTGGCCGGCACGTCCAATTCGGCCGCGTCGTCCAGATATTTCGTGGCGAAGTCGTAGAAGCCGTCTTCGCGTCCGCGCACACCGACCACCCGAATCTCACCGAGCGTGCTGGCTTCGATTGAGCCATCCGGCATTTCGAGGACGCCGCATTCCAGCTCCCGGCCGTTGACGGCCGCCTCGACGATGACCTTGGGGTCGTGCCGGCGGGCCTCGGCGACCGCGGCGTCCAGTCGGTCCCAGCTGGCCACCCGGCTGACACCGATCGACGAGCCGCCCCGGGCGGGTTTGACGAAGACCGGTAAGCCCAACCGCTCGCGCTCCTCGGGGTGCAGGGTCGGCTGCGACGGACGCAGCACGGCGTACGCACCGACCGGCAGCCCCTCGGCGACGAGCAGCTTCTTGGTGAATTCCTTGTCCATGCCGGCGGCGCTGGCCAGCACGCCGGCGCCCACATACGGGACACCGGCAAGTTCCAGCAGGCCTTGGATGGTGCCGTCCTCGCCGTAGGGTCCGTGCAGCACCGGGAACACCACGTCGACGGAGGCCAGAACCTCGCCCGCCCCGGTCGCCAGCGACACCAATTGGCCGCCGCGCTGCGGGTCGGCCGGCAGCGCCAGTTCGGTGCCCGATGCGGACGTCACCCCGGGCAGTTGCCGGTTGGTGATGGCCAGCGCATCCGGATCGCCGTCGGTAAGGACCCACGAGCCTTCCGGGGTGATGCCGATCGCTAGAACTTCGAACCGCTGCGGGTCGAGATTGCGCAGAATGCTGCCCGCCGACACGCACGATATGGCGTGCTCGTTGCTGCGACCGCCGAAAACAACGGCGACGCGCACACGATTGCTGGCAGTCACAACTTCAAGAGGCTACCGGGTAGCCGGGTGCCTATTCCGGCTTGGTGCTGCGGCCCAGCAGCAAGGCGATCGCCTCGTTCACCGAAAGCCCCTTGTGGCAGACCCGGTGCACGGCGTCGGTAAGGGGCATTTCCACGTCGTAGCTCGACGCCAGGGCCAGCACCGATTCGCAAGAAGTGACGCCCTCGACCACGTGACCGTCCTTGCCGTGCAGCGCGGTCTGCATGCTGTCGCCGCGGCCCAGGCGCTCGCCCAGCGAGCGGTTGCGCGAATACGGCGACGTGCACGTCGCAACCAGGTCGCCGACCCCCGCCAGACCCGCCAGCGTGGCACCCTTGGCGCCGAGCGCCAGCCCCAACCGCATGATCTCGGCCAGGCCCCGGGTGATGATGGCGGCGGCGGTGTTCTCGCCCAGTCCCACACCGACGGCCATTCCACAGGCGAGCGCGATCACGTTCTTGCAGGCACCGCCGATCTCGGTGCCCACCACGTCGGCGTTGGTGTAGGGACGGAAATAGCCGCTGTTCAGGAAGCGTTGCAGCGCCACCGCGCGGCCCGAGTCGCTGCATGCGATAACGGTGGCGGCCGGCTGGGACTGGGCGATCTCGCTGGCCAGGTTCGGCCCGGAGATCACCGCAACCTGGGACGGGTCGACACCGGTGACCGAGACGATCACCTGGCTCATCCGCATCAGCGTGCCGAGTTCGATGCCCTTGGCCAGGCTGACCAATGTGGCGCCGTCGTCCCACAGGCCGTTCCACTGCTCGAGATTTGCCCGCAGCGTCTGAGCCGGCACACCCAGCAGCACCGTGGTGGCACCGGACAGCGCCTCCTCCGCGTCGGACGTGGCGCGAATGCCGGGAGGCAACACAGTGCCCGGCAGGTAGTCGGAGTTGTACCGGGTGGTGTTGATCTGCTTGGCGACATCCGAGCGGCGGGCCCACAACGTGACCTCACCGCCGGCGTCGGCGAGAACCTTGGCCAGGACCGTGCCCCACGCACCGGCGCCCATCACCGCGACCGTTCCCGTGCTCGCCATTCACCACCCCCACTGTCTCGCCTGTGCCACCTGCAGCCGCTAAACAGTAGTCCCACGGACCCGCCGTCGTCACGCCCCGTAGACAGCTCTCGGACGGCGCGCCGCGCGGCGCTGGCAGGATGACGTTCATGAGCTCGGGGCGCGCCGCCGACGTCGGTTTGATAATCGCCGTCAAGCGGCTGGCGGCCGCCAAGACGAGGCTGGCGCCCGTGTTCTCGGCACCGACCCGCGAAAGCGTCGTGCTGGCCATGCTGGTGGACACGCTGACCGCAGCCGCGGGCGTGAGTTCGCTGCGTTCGATCACCGTGATCACTCCCGACGAGGCGGCAGCCGCCGCGGCGGCGGATCTCGGGGCCCACGTGCTCGGCGACCCCACCACCCCGGACGATCCCGACCCATTGAACAGCGCCATCGCCGTTGCGGAGCGGTCGATGGCCAACGAGGTCGCCAATCTCGTTGTGCTGCAAGGTGATCTTCCGGCACTGCAAACACAGGAACTCGCCGAGGCGATCTCGGCCGCGCGGCACTACCGGCGCAGTTTCGTCGCCGACCGGTTGGGCACCGGAACCGCTGCGCTGTTTGCGTTCGGGACACCGCTCGGACCGCAGTTCGGGCCGGATTCCTGCGCGCGGCACCGTCGTTCGGGCGCCATCGAACTCACCGGCGCCTGGCCGGGCCTGCGTTGCGACGTCGACACGCCCGCCGATCTGGCCGCCGCCCGTCAGCTCGGGGTGGGTGCCGCCACCGCGCGGGCCCTCGCCCACCGCTGACATCTGCGGCGGTCGTACGCGCGGTGAACGGCCGCCCAACAGCTAATCGATGTCGGTTTACTGGTGGCAGCAACACCGGGTGATAGGCCATGATCGCAGGGTGACCGACATCGAAGCCAGCCCCGAGGCGCACGCGCGCCACGACGAGAACACATGGCACCCAGACGACTCGGCACCCGCTGCGCCGGCGGCGGCGACCCCGGCCGCGATCAGCGACGCCCTACCCGACGAGCGTTACCTCAATCGCGAATTGAGCTGGCTCGACTTCAACGCTCGCGTACTCGCGCTGGCTGCGGACAATTCGATGCCGTTGCTGGAGCGGGCCAAGTTCCTGGCGATCTTCGCCTCGAATCTCGATGAGTTCTACATGGTTCGGGTCGCCGGCCTCAAGCGCCGTGACCAGATGGGCTTGTCGGTACGGTCGGCCGATGGTTTGACGCCGCGCGAACAACTGCGCAGAATCGGCGAACAGACCCAGCAGATTGCGAGCCGGCACGCCCGGGTGTTCCTGGATCTGGTGCTGCCTGCCCTGGAACAAGAAGGCATCCACATCGTCACGTGGGCCGATCTGGGCGAGGCCGAACGCGAGCATCTGTCGACTTATTTCAACGAACAGGTCTTCCCCGTCCTGACGCCGCTGGCCGTCGACCCGGCGCACCCGTTCCCGTTCGTCAGCGGGCTGAGTCTCAACCTGGCCATCACCGTCAAGCAGCCCGAAGACGGCACCCAGCATTTCGCCAGGGTCAAGGTGCCCGACAACGTTGACCGGTTCGTCGAACTCGACAGCGAGGGCGGCGGCGAGGACGACGGACGGGTGGTGGTCCGGTTCCTTCCGATGGAAGAGTTGATCGCGGCTTTCCTTCCGGTGCTCTTCCCGGGCATGGAAATCGTGGAGCATCACGCGTTCCGCATTACTCGCAACGCCGATTTCGAGGTGGAAGAGGATCGCGACGAGGACCTGTTGCAGGCCCTGGAGCGAGAGTTGGCGCGACGGCGGTTCGGTTCGCCGGTGCGGCTCGAGGTCGCCAACGACATGACCGAGAGCATGCTCGAGCTGTTGTTGCGCGAGCTCGACGTGCATCCCGGCGATGTCATCGAAGTGCCTGGGCTGCTGGACCTGTCGTCGTTGTGGCAGATCTACGACCTGGACCGGCCGGGCCTCAAGGACCGGGCGTTCGTGCCGGCCACCCATCCCGCGTTCGCCGACCGGGAGACCCCCAAGAGCATTTTCGCAACGCTGCGCGAGGGCGATGTGCTGGTGCACCATCCCTATGACTCGTTCTCCACCAGCGTGCAGCGCTTCATCGAGCAGGCCGCCGCCGACCCGAATGTGTTGGCGATAAAGCAGACGCTGTACCGCACCTCGGGTGACTCGCCGATCGTGCGGGCGCTGATCGACGCCGCCGAGGCCGGTAAGCAGGTGGTGGCGATGGTGGAGATCAAGGCCCGCTTCGACGAGCAGGCCAACATCCGCTGGGCCAGAACGTTGGAGCAGGCGGGCGTGCACGTGGTGTACGGGTTCGTCGGCCTCAAAACCCATTGCAAGACCTGCCTTGTGGTGCGCCGCGAAGGTCCCATCATCCGGCGGTACTGCCATGTGGGTACCGGCAACTACAACGGCAAGACGGCAAGGCTGTACGAGGATGTCGGCCTGCTGACCGCCGACCCGAACATCGGCGCCGACCTCACCGATCTGTTCAACACGCTCACCGGGTACTCGCGCAAGCTGACCTACCGCAACCTGTTGGTGGCGCCACACGGGATTCGCACCGGGATCATCGAGCGCGTCGAACGCGAGGTCGAGGCGCACCGCCGCGGCAACGAGGGCCGGATTCGGTTGAAGATGAACGCCCTTGTGGACGAGCAGGTTATCGACGCGCTCTACCGGGCCTCGCAGGCCGGTGTGCGGGTGGAGGTCGTGGTGCGCGGTATCTGTGCGCTGCGTCCGGGCGCCGAAGGCATCTCCGAAAACATCTTCGTGCGCTCCATTCTCGGCCGTTTCCTGGAACACTCCCGAATCCTGCATTTCAAAGCCATTGACGAATTCTGGATCGGCAGCGCCGACATGATGCACCGCAATCTGGACCGGCGCGTCGAGGTCATGGCGCAAGTCAAGGATTCGCGGTTGACCGCACAGCTGGACGATCTGTTCGAGTCGGCGCTGGACCCGGCCACCCGATGCTGGGAGCTCGGGCCCGACGGACAGTGGACCGCCTCGCCGCGGGAGGGGGAGCGCGTGCGCGACCATCAGGTTTCGTTGATGGAGCGACACCGCAGTCCGTGACCCGTGCCCTGTCCCGGCCGAATTGATCTGCAGGAGTAAAGGTGTCGATCGAAGAATCGTCGGGACGTCGACGCGGGGAAGGCCGGACCGTCTACGCCGCCGGTGCGGTGTTGTGGCGACCCGGCGCCGGCAAGTCAGCCAAGTCGGTCGAGGTCGCCGTCATTCACCGACCACGCTATGACGACTGGTCGCTGCCCAAAGGCAAACTCGACCCCGGCGAGACCGCGCCGGTTGCCGCCGTACGCGAGGTGCTCGAGGAGACCGGCCAGCACAGCCGCCTGGGCCGGTGCCTCACCACCATCACCTACAAAATCGACCAGGGCGTCAAGAAGGTGCATTACTGGGCGGCAGCCGGCACCGGCGGTGAGTTCACGCCCGGCGACGAGGTCGACGAGTTGCTCTGGTTACCGGTAGCCGACGCCATGAAAAAGCTCGATTACCCGCAGGACCGAAAGGTCTTGCGGCGGTTCACCAAGCAACCGGCCGACACCAAGACGGTGTTGGTGGTGCGGCACGGTACCGCCGGCAGCAAATCGCGCTTCCGCGGTGACGACACCAAGCGGCCGCTGGACAAGAAGGGGCGCGCCCAAGCCGAGGCGCTGGTTCCCCAACTGTTGGCTTTCGGCGCCACCGAGGTGTACTCAGCTGACCGGGTGCGGTGCCATCAGACGGTGGAACCGCTGGCCGCGGAACTGGATGTCGAGATCCACTCCGAGCCGCACTTGACCGAAGAGGCCTACGCCAAGAATCCCAAGCGCGGCCGGCAACGAGTGTTGCAGATCGCCCGGCGGGCGGGCACACCCGTGATCTGTACGCAGGGCAAGGTGATTCCCGATCTGATCGCCTGGTGGTGCGAGCGCGACGGCGTGCGCCCCGACAAATCGCGCAACCTCAAGGGCAGCACCTGGGTGCTCTCCCTGTCCGACGGGCGGTTGATCGCCGCCGATCACATCGGCGGGGCGCTCGCGGCGAACGTCAGGGCCTGACAACGCAAATACCCTCCGGAGGGCATTGCTGCCAACCGAAGGGTATTCGCGTGAGAACTACTTGCGGCCGCGCCGGGTGCTCGCGGCCTTCTTGGCAGGAGCCTTCTTGGCGGGAGCCTTGCTGGCCGCCTTCTTGGCCGGAGCCTTGGTGGCCGCCTTCTTGGCGGGACTCTTGGTCGCGGCCTTCTTGGCCGGAGCCTTGCTGGCCGCCTTCTTGGCCGGAGCCTTGGTCGCGGCCTTCTTGGCCGGAGCCTTGGTCGCGGCCTTCTTGGCCGGAGCCTTGCTGGCCGCCTTCTTGGCCGGAGCCTTGCTGGCGGCCTTCTTGGCCGGAGCCTTGCTGGCGGCCTTCTTGGCCGGAGCCTTCTTTGCCGCCTTCTTAGCCGCACTCGCAACCACACCGCGCTTCACAGCGGGGCCCTCGGCCGGGAGCTTTTGTGCGCCTGCCACAACGGCTTTGAATTGGGCACCCGGACGGAATGCCGGAACCGACGTGGGCTTCACCTTGACCGTCTCGCCGGTACGCGGGTTGCGGGCCACTCGGGCCGCGCGGCGACGCTGTTCGAAGACACCGAAACCGGTAATCGTCACGCTGTCGCCTTTGTGGACCGCGCGCACAATCGTGTCGACGACATTCTCGACAGCGGCGGTCGCCTGCCGACGGTCTGAGCCCAATTTCTGTGTGAGCACATCTATGAGCTCTGCTTTGTTCATTCAACCCTCCGAAGCCAGTGGTCCTCGTTTTCGAACCGACTAGAGGACACGGTAAACCCTCACCTGGCAAATTGCCAAGAGCCACGCGCATTTTCAGACGCGAATGGCTGACAATTTCGGAATCCGATTGCCGCCCTTGGCCAGTGGCACGGCGGCGAATTCGGCCCGGTTTAGCGCGGCGGCGGAGTCGGAATTCGGCCCCGCCCGGCGCATCAGACGGCTGGGATCGTGCGCGGTTTCCACGCCGGACGAGCCGCTTCGAAATTCTCGATTTCGTCGAGTTTCCGCAGCGTAAGGGCTATATCGTCGAGACCTTCGAGCAGTCTGTATGCGGTGTGGTCGTCAATCCTGAACGGCAGCACCGCCGTTCCCGCGGTGATATTTCGATCTTGAAGATTGACAGTGATTTCCAAGCCCGGGCTCTGCTCGATGAGCTTCCAAAGAAGTTCGACGCCGTCTTGGTCGACTTCAGCCGCCAGCAGCCCGGCCTTGCCGGCGTTGCCGCGAAAAATGTCGCCGAACCGGGACGAGATAACCACCCGGAATCCGTAGTCCATCAACGCCCAGACGGCATGCTCACGGGAGGATCCGGTGCCGAAATCCGGTCCGGCAACCAAGACTGAGCCTCGGTCAAAGGGACTGAGATTGAGCACGAATGAGGGGTCCGTGCGCCAGCTTGCGAACAGGCCGTCCTCGAAACCGGTTCGGGTGACCCGCTTCAGAAAGACCGCGGGAATGATCTGGTCGGTGTCGACATTGGACCGCCGCAGCGGTACTCCGATACCGGTGTGGGTGCGAAAGGCTTCCATCCTCGTCCTCTATTTCTCAGTCTCGTTAATTCAAGTCGACTAGTTCAAATCAGCGGGCGCGGATAGCTTGCCGCGCACCGCGGTGGCCGCAGCGACCGCCGGGGACACCAGGTGTGTGCGGCCGCCCTTGCCCTGCCGCCCTTCGAAATTGCGGTTGGACGTCGCGGCGCAACGCTCCCCCGGTGCGAGCTGATCGGGATTCATCCCCAGGCACATCGAGCAGCCCGCCTGCCGCCATTCGGCGCCGGCTGCGGTGAAAATCTCTCCCAGCCCTTCGGCTTCGGCCTGTGCCCGAACCCTCATCGAGCCCGGGACCACGAGCATCCGCACGTCCGGAGCGACCTTGCGACCACGCAATACGTCGGCCACCACCCGCAGGTCTTCGATGCGGCCGTTGGTGCACGATCCGACGAACACGGTGTCGACGGAGATGTCGCGCATCGCCGTCCCGGGCCGAAGGTCCATGTAGGCCAAGGCTTTCTCGGCGGCCTGGCGCTCGGCGTCATCGGTCATCAACTCGGGGTCCGGGACCGCCCCGGCCAGCGGCACCCCCTGACCCGGGTTCGTTCCCCAGGTCACGAACGGGCTCAGCGAGGTGGCGTCGAGGTACACCTCGGTGTCGAAAACCGCACCGGGGTCGGTACGCAGCTGCTGCCAGTAGGCAATTGCGGCGTCCCAGTCCGCACCCGCGGGTGCGTGCGGGCGGCCGCGCAGGAATTCGTAAGTGGTTTCGTCCGGCGCCACCATGCCGGCGCGGGCACCGGCTTCGATGCTCATGTTGCAAACCGTCATCCGGCCTTCCATCGACAACGATTCGATGGCGCTGCCGCGGTATTCGATGACGTGGCCCTGTCCACCGCCGGTGCCGATCTTCGCGATCAACGCCAAAATGATGTCCTTGGCCGTGACACCCGGGGGCAACTGGCCATCCACATTGACCGCCATCGTCTTGAACGGACGCAGCCGCAGCGTTTGGGTGGCGAGCACATGTTCGACCTCAGAGGTGCCGATTCCCATAGCGATTGCGCCGAAGGCCCCATGGGTCGAGGTGTGACTATCGCCACAGACAACCGTCATTCCGGGCTGGGTGAGCCCCAATTGCGGTCCGACCACATGGACGATCCCCTGCTCGATATCCCCCATCGGGTGAAGGCGGACACCGAATTCGGCGCAGTTGTGGCGCAACGTCTCGACCTGGGTGCGCGAAACCGGGTCGGCGATCGGCTTGTTGATGTCGAGCGTGGGCACATTGTGGTCCTCGGTGGCAATCGTCAGATCGGTACGTCGTACCTGCCGACCGGCCAGCCGTAGTCCGTCGAAGGCCTGCGGGCTGGTGACCTCGTGAACCAGGTGCAGGTCGATGTAGATCAGATCCGGTTCGGTCCCGTTGCCCGACACGACAACGTGGTCTTCCCAAACCTTCTCGGCCAAGGTTCGCGGCCGGGCCGCGGCTTGCGTGTGCTCCGCCATCTCGGTTGCCTCGATTCGCTCTATTCACGGCTCGCGATGATCCAGGGCTGTGATCTCATAATGCGAGACGCTAGTATCTCCTTGTGAGACAGCATAGCGGCATCGGCGTTCTGGACAAAGCCGTCGGCATTCTGCAGGTGGTCGCGGAATCCCCCTGTGGGCTGGCCGAACTGTGCGAACGAACCGGTATGCCGAGGGCAACGACCTATCGATTGGCGGCCGCCCTGGAAGTCCATCGGCTGCTGGGACGCGACGAGGACGGCCGGTGGCGCCTTGGCCCGGCGGTCACCGAACTCGCCGCGCACGTCAACGATCCCCTGCTGGCGGCGAGCGCCGCCGTGCTACCGCAGTTGCGCGAGACGACGGGTGAGAGCGTGCAGTTGTACCGCCGGGAGGGCACCTCGCGCATCTGCATCGCGGCCCTGGAACCCCCTGCGGGGCTGCGCGATACGGTTCCCGTCGGCGCGCGGCTGCCGATGACGGCCGGTTCGGGGGCCAAAGTGCTGCTGGCCCACAGCGACGCCGCGACGCAGCAGGCGGTGCTGCCGCAGGCGATGTTCACCGACCGGGTGCTGGCCGAGGTGCGCCGGCGCGGCTGGGCGCAAAGCGTCGCCGAGCGCGAACCGGGCGTCGCGAGCGTGTCCGCCCCGGTGCGCGACGGCCGCGGCGCGGTGGTGGCCGCGATTTCGGTTTCCGGACCGGTCGATCGGATGGGGCGACGACCCGGGGCGCGGTGGGCGGACGACCTCCTGGCGGCGGCCGACGCGATCACTCGCCGGCTCTAGCCCGGGGCGCGCCGAATGCGTCGCCAACTACACCAACTCGGCAGCCCTCGGTCAGTGCTTTGGGGCTGATGATCAATTCACGCAATGCCAAAATGAGCTGACAAGTATTTGTCTATGATCGGTGCCTGCCGAGCTGACGAGGAGCGAGATGGGGGAGCCCCGCCCCGGCGACGGGAGTCAGCGGCCCGGATCGCCGCCGACCGATCGAGTAGTCGCAGTCATCGAACTGCTGGCGACCCAGCACGAGCCGAGTTCGGTCGCGTCGATCGCTTCCCGGCTGGAGCTCAACCGATCGACCGCGACGTCGATTTTGCTTGCGCTGGAGAATGCCGGCTGGGTGACTCGGCAGGCGGATCGCAGATACACCTTGGGAGCCGGGTTGATCGCCGTGGCCGATGCGGTGCATCAAGCCTTCCCGGTATCGGCTGAGATCAACCACGAGCTTGAGGAATTGGCGCGCCGCGCGGGTTGCGGGGCAACACTGGCCTGGGTCGGTTCCACTGACATGACCTTCCTTGCCAGCGTCCCCGGCAGGCGCAAGATGCCGGCCGGGGTCACGGTAGGCCTCCGGTTGCCGGTCGGCGCGCCGGCCTGTGCGGCGGTGATTGCGCACCGCGATCTGCCCGAGCGCCGCGAGTGGCTGGCGACGGCCAAGCCGGACGATCGGGACATCCTCGAGGATGTGCTGTCACAGATACAGTCGACCCACGTGGCGGTATACGGGCTGGGTGAGTCGGATCCGAAGGTGCTCGACTTGCTCGGCGAGGTAGCCGACCTGCTGGCGGAAAACCCGCAACGCACCTCGCTGCGGCGGCGGATGTTCAAGCTGTTTGGCGAGCTCGCGCCAATCCCTTACACGGCAGAGCAACTCGCATCCAAGCAGCCTTTGTCCATTGGCTATCTGGCGGCGGCAGTGTTCGCCGACGGCAAGGCGAGTTACGAATTGCAGCTTGGGCCGTTGCTGCCGGCAGTCGGCCGGTCCGAGCGTGAACGCTATATCAGCGAGATCCGCGCGACGGCGGACAAACTCAGCTCCGGAGCAAATACGCTGCACCGCAAGCGTTGACGCGCGGCCCCTCGAGATCCGTTGGGGCGGCTGTCATTCGATCTGGCCGAACGGCACGCACCGTTCCGCGAACCGCCCAAACCGTCGTGGATGGTGCCGATCGAGGTGTCGAGGCGGACGTCAATCGCGTCGACCCATCCCCACGACCGAACCCTTGTCTGCGTTCCCACCCTCCTGTACATTAACTATCTGTCATTAGAGCGACGAATATTCGTCATCCGAAGGATGGCGAAGAGCGAGAAGCGGTCAAGCGAACTCCAGGTTGCCGTCTGCGCGGGAGTGGCCTCGATGCCATGCATGAGGTCCGGAGTCACGCACAACGAGGTGCGCCTGTAACTGGCAGCTTCATCCCGCCCGCCGGCAAGGAGTGAATCGAATGAATTTCCAGGTACTCCCGCCCGAGATCACCTCACTGCAAATGTTCGGCGGCACAGGGGCGGGACGGATATTGGCCGCGGCGGGGGGCTGGGAGGGGCTGGCCGCGGAGTTGCGCTCGGCGATGACTTCGTTCGAATCGCTGACTTCTGGGCTGGCGAGCGGCGCGTGGCAGGGCGCCACCTCCGCGGCGATGACGGCTGCGGCGGCCCCGCACCTAGGATGGCTGAGCGCGGCCAGCGCGCAGGCCGAGACAGCGGCCGGCGCCGCGGCGGCGGCGGCGGCGGCGTTTGAGGCGGCGCAGGCGGCGACTGTACATCCGGCGGCGATCGCCGCTAACCGCAATCAACTTGTCGCACTGGTGAACTCGAACCTGCTGGGCCTCAACACGCCGGCTATTTTTGCCGCCGAAGCCGAATACGAGTTGATGTGGGCCCAGGACATAGCAGCGATGGTGGGTTATCACGGCGAAACGTCGGCGATCGCCGCGGCGTTGCAACCGATCGTCCAACCGCTGGCGAGACTTGCACACCTGCCGGCACAGGCCGGCGCGGCCCTGTCCGCTGCCGCGGCGACCGGACCCCACCCCGCCATGGCCGTCGAGCTACCGGGGATCAGCCTTCCGTCCTTTAATATCCCCGCCCTTCAGCTGCCGCCCGTGAATCTTCTGGGTTTGGGATTGAGCAGTTTCAGCACGCCGGGACTCAACATTCCGCAGGTGACTATAGGCAATTTCAGTCTGCCACCGACCAGCATATCGATATCGGCGCAAAGTCTGACCATACCGTCCTTCACGTTCCCCGCCATTACGCTACCCGCTGTCAATATCGGCGGTTTCAGCACACCGCAGCTTGCTACCTCCCCCCTCGTCCTACCCTCATTACAATTACCAGCAAGCGGATTCTGGATCCCATCTGGTGGCGCGAATGTAGCCGCGAATCCGGGCGTGTTGACAAGTCGCGTTCCATCACTGAACTACATCAGCGTGGCGCTGATGGGCGTCCCGAACATACTGGTTCATGCTCCCTCGAGCATCCTGATCAATTTGAAACTCCCACCCACCATCTACGTCAACTTCGCCATGGAAGTACTGGGGCCGCCGGCCACCCCGGGAATATATATTGGCGACTTTGACCTCGGTACCGGACAGTTCACCGGAACTACCGGCTTCGTCCTTCCGCCCATCGAGGTGACAGGGTTCAGCACCCCGGCAATATCCATCCCCTCTTGGCAAACCCCCGCAATCACCCTCACCAACCCCGGAGCGACGATCGAAATCGGGTCGATCAGCGTTTCGGGAGTCACCTTCGGGCCGGTGATTGTGCCGCCGATCGAAATTGGGCACTTCCAGATACCCGACATCGCCGTCGGCCCCATCGACGTAGCCGGATTCAACACGCCCAGTCCCGTCGCCCTGACCGGGGGTTCGCTCGGCTTCGACTTCTTCAATCTGATCCCAAGGCTCAGCATCGAGTGGGCAAACCCGCTCTCCGGCCTCATCAATCCCGGACCCGACGGCTCGGTCGTAGGGCCCATCAACACGCCGGCCGTCACCGCCAACATCAACGTACCGGAAATAACGATTCCCCAAATCTCGTTCCCGCCGTTCAACTTGAACGCTATAAGCGTTCCGCCACTCAATGTGGCACCGTTCAGCCTGGGTCAGATTGACGTACCGGGCATTCAAGTGAACGGCATCAATATCGGCGCAATCGATATCCCTAGTATCAGCATCAAGCCACAGTTGCCAAATATCAGCGTAGGAACCTTCACCGCCCCCGCGATTACCGTCGGCAACACCGACGGCTTCACGTTCCCGACGATCAAGATTCCACAGATGACGCTGCCTGAAATATCGCTATACAACCCCGCGAATCCAGTGAATACATTCGGCATAGACCTCGACACCTATGCGTTCATCGACCTTCAAGGCTCGATTGTTGAAATTGACCCCAATCCCTTCCATACGCGGGTGCACATCGGGATTCCCGCGACTCAAATACCGTCCCTGACGTTGGTCAACGCCACGAACGTCGGCAACCCCTATAGCCTGCTGATCGACGCGAAAATCGGGCCGTTGGCGCTGCCGACCGCGACGGTCAATCCGATCAATCTCGCGTTGCCCACCGGCCCACAGGTGAACCTGTCGAATTTCGGCATCGGCAACATCGCCGTGAGTACCTTCAACCTTCCCCAGATCACCGTTCCGCCCATCGCAGTCGGGCCGCTCACCGGCACCAATCTGCCGCGAATCGACCTCAGCGGCATTCAGGTTGGGGGCTTCACCAGCCCCCCCATCGTCATTCCGCCGATCCAACTGAGTCAGACCATATTGCCGAGCTTGACTCTGTTGCCGGCCATCCACCTGTAAACCTCCCGCAGTGCGCAAAAGTGTTGCCTTTCAACAGGTCTACGTGCTGCGCCGGAGCGGCTCACGGCCAGTTTCGGTGACGGCCCATCCTTGTGCGCGATTCCGCCCTCGGGTATATTGACTATTCGTCAATTGAATGACGAATAGTCGTCATACCGGCTTCGACGTGATGGTCTTGACGCGCGAGAAGCAGTCGGGCAATCCCCGGGCTGTCCTCGCCTGGGAGCGTTCTCGCTGCCCTGGTCAAGTTTGTTGCCACACCCAACGACGGGTGCATGAACCGGTGATGCTGCACACCGTCACTTGGAGGTAGGCACCAAATGTCTTTCGTGATCGCCACACCCGAGGTCTTCGCATCCACCGCCGCCAGCCTGAATTCGATCGGGTCGTCGTTAAGCACAGCTCATTCCGCGGCGGCTTCGGTAACCACCGGCATGCTGGCGGCGGCCCAAGACGAGGTGTCGCTCGCCATCGCAGCGCTGCTCGGTCAGCACGCCGACGCCTACCAGTCGGCCGCTGCGCGGGCCGCGCAAATCCAGGACGAGTTTGTGGAGCACCTGTCCGCCGCGGGCCGCGCCTATGCGGTCGCGGAGGTGGCGAATGTCTCGCCGTTGCAAGCCGTGGAGCAAAGCATCCTCGGGGTGATCAATGCGCCCAGCCAGGCGCTGCTGGGGCGCCCGCTGGTCGGCGACGGGGCCAGCGCAACCACTCAGGGCGGCAATGGCGGTGCGGCCGGGTTGTTGATCGGCAACGGTGGCAATGGCGCCGCAGGCGCCCCCGGCCAGGCCGGCGGCAACGGCGGGGCGGGCGGGTGGTTGTTCGGCAACGGCGGTTCCGGTGGTGCCGGCGGGAACGCGCTGGCGCAGGCCGTCGGTGCGGGCGGTGACGGCGGGATCGGTGGTGCCGGCGGCGGGGCGCGGCTGCTCGGCGACGGCGGCATCGGTGGGGCCGGTGGCGCCGGTGGTCAGGCGGACAACGCCGGTGACGCCGGCGGAACCGGCGGCGGGGGCGGTCGCGGTGGAGCGGGCGGCTGGTTGTTCGGCAACGGTGCCGGCGGCGGCCGCGGCGGGGCGGGCGGTGCGGCGGTGGCCGGTCCCGGCGGCGCGGGTGGCGACGGCGGCGGCGGTGGTTCATCGACGCTGATCGGGGACGGCGGGGACGGCGGCGCCGGTGGGATCGGCGGCCCGGGCGCGCCCGTCGGCGGCGATGGGAACGGCGGCACCGGCGGTGCCGGTGGATTGCTGTTCGGCAGCAACGGATCCAGCGGTTGAGAGCAGCCCGTCAGAGCGGCCAGCTGGTCGGCTCGGCGGCGTAGCGGATCTGCGGTGACGGCGGCAACGGACGCCGTTCGCCGGTGGAGATCGCGTCGATGACCAGCGCGACGTAACGTCGCCAGCCGTCGCTGCCGGTGTCCATCGTCGACAACACGCTGTAGAGCATCGCGATGAGGCGGGGGAGGTCATCGGCCACGAGGTCCTGACGTATCCGGCCCTCTCGCTGGCCCCGTTGGACCAGCTCGTCGAGCGCCTCGTTGAGGGCGTCCGAGACATCGGGCGTCAAGGATCCGGCCCGGTGCGCGGCGGCCAGCAGGTGGTGTTCCCGGGCGCCGAGCGCTATCGCCGCCTGCACCAGATGGGTGAGACCTTGCAGCGGGTCCGGCGTGCGGCGCGCGTCTTCGATTGCGGGCGTGAGGTGTTCGGCGATGCTCTGATCCAGAGCGGCGCGGACCAGCTCGCCCTTGGCGGGGAAGCGGCGGTAAAGGGTCCGTTCGCCGACGCCGGCGCGACGGGCCACCGCCTCGACGGGCGTGTCCGGGCCGGTCTCGGCGTAGACCTCGCGGGCGGCGCGCAGGATCCGTTCCACGTTGCGCGCCGCGTCGGCCCGCAACCGGTGTCGCTCTTGCACCGCGGTCACCGGCCCAGCCTAACTGACAGTTGACTGCCAGTATGTCCGGTCCTAGGCTCGTACAACTGGCAGCCGTCTGACACTTGATGGGAATCACCGGTCATGTCAACCACTTCCGATGTTCGTTCCGAGGCTGACCTTCCGGTCATTCCCGTCCAGCGCGACGCCCAGTGTCCGCTCGCGCCGCCGGCCGAATTCGTCGGCTGGCGCGACGAGCCCGGGCTGCGGAAGGCGATGTATCACGGTCAACCGGCGTGGGTGGTGAGCCGTTACCGGGATATCCGGGCGGCCCTGGTCGATCCGCGATTGTCCGCCGACACCATCCCGGACTTCATGAAGCCGCAGAACACCGAGAACACGCCGGTGATGTTCGCCCGGGTGGACGATCCCGAGCATCATCGGTTGCGCCGCATGCTCACCGGCAACTTCACCTTCCGCCGCACCGAAGCCATGCGGCCGCAGATCCAGGACCTCGTCGACCACTATCTGAATCAGATGATCAGCAAGGGTCCGCCCGCCGATCTGGTCCGGGAATTCGGGTTGCCGGTGCCCTCGCTGGTGATCGCCCTGCTGCTCGGCGTGCCGCCGGAAGACCTCGAGCTGTTCCAGCACCACACCACCGTCGGCCTGGACACCCGAACGAGCGACGAGCAGAAGGCGCAGGCCTTCGGCGCGATGTACGCCTACATCGAAGAGTTGGTGGAGCGAAAGAAGCACGAACCCGGTGACGACCTGATCAGCCACCTGGTCGTCGATCACATGGCGACCGGCGAGGTCAACCGCGAGACGGTGGCCATGACCAGTGTGATCATGATGCAGGCCGGCCACGAGACCACCGCCAACATGATCTCGCTGGGAACGGTTGCGCTGCTTGACCATCCAGAGGTGTTCCGACGCCTCGGCCAGACCGACGACCGGACGGTGGTCGCCAATATCGTCGAAGAGCTGATGCGCTACCTGTCCATCGTGCACAGCCAGGTGGACCGAATCGCCACCGAGGATTTCATGCTGGGCGGCCAATTGATCCGCGCCGGGGACGCGGTCGTGATGAACCTGCCCGCCGGCAATTGGGACACCGAATTCGTCGATCGCCCAGATCTTTTGGACGCCGGTCGCAATCCACGCGGTCACCTGGGTTTCGGTTACGGCGTGCACCAGTGCATCGGCGCCAACCTGGCCCGGGTCGAGATGCAGGTGGCGTTCTCGACGCTGGCGCGCCGCCTGCCCGGGCTGAAGTTGGCGGTGACCCCGGATCAGTTGCAGTTCAAGCAATCCGACATCTACGGCATGAAAGAGCTACCGGTCAGCTGGTGAACAAGGACATGCGCTTCGACGATCAGGTCGCGGTCATCACCGGTGCCGGCGGCGGCCTGGGCGAACAGTACGCGTTACTGCTGGCCGCACGCGGCGCGCGCGTCGTCGTCAACGACATCGGTGGATCGGTGACCGGCAAGGGCAACTGCCCCGCGCCGGCGCATGACGTCGCTGCCGAAATCAACCGGCGCGGCGGCCAGGCCGTCGCCGACACGCACAGCGTCACCAGTCCCGAAGGGGGACAGGCGATCATCGACACCGCCCTGGACACCTGGGGGCGGGTGGACATCCTGATCAACAACGCCGGAATCGTCGGCGACGCATTGTTCGAGGACATGACGCCAGCCCGCCTGCAGCCGCTGGTGGACGTGCACCTCACCGGCGCCTTCAACGTGACCAGGCCGGCCTGGAAGGCGATGCGGCGGCAACGCTACGGTCGGGTGCTCAACACCTGCTCGGCCGCCGGACTCCTGGGCGCGGAGAACATGAGCAACTACGGGGCGGCCAAGACGGGATTGGTCGGCTTCACAAGGGTGCTGGCCGCCGAAGGGGCCCGCGACGGCATCAAGGTCAACGCCATCGCGCCGATCGCGCTGACCCGGATGCTGACGCACTCGATCGAGGGCGCCGGCGCGCTGGACGACCCGGCCGCGCAGGCCGTCATGGACGACCTTGTCGGACAGTATCTTCGCAAGCTGGACCCCGGCCTGGTCGCTCCCGTGGCGGCATACCTGACGCACCGGGATTGCCGGGTGTCCGGCGAGATCTACACCGTCGGCGCGGGGCACGTCGCCCGCTTCTTCATCGGCCGGACCCGAGGCGTCCACCGTCCCACGCTGTCCGTCGAGGACGTGCGGGACCACCTCGACGAGATCCGCGACGAAACCGGCTACACCGTGCCGAGTGGTCCCGCGGACGAGATGAGTGAACTGTTCGCCGTCATCATGAGCAGTTGAACGCGATGCCGACGCCGTCCGGCGGTGGCACCGACCGCAGGCATCCGTACGGCTGCACACCGGCGGCGCCGAAACGGGCCGCGGACTGCCGCGCGTAATTCACGCAGAACACCCCGGCCTGATCCGCCCGGCAGCGGTAGTCGTTGAAGGACAACGAGTCCCCAATGGTCAGCTCGGTCCCGGTGCCGGCCAGGAACGGTCCCGGATCGGCCCGCGCAGCACCCACCCACAGGTTGGTGCCATCGAAATCGACCCATCCTGGCTTCCACTCGCCATACGCCGTTTCCGGCCGGGGCGGTGGGCTGGCGAGCTGCACCAGGCAGGACAGGCCACCGGGAGTGTGCGCGGTGTCCGTCGTGCAGCGGGTCTTGTTGCCCGGAGCGCTGAACGCGGTGTCGGCGCCCAGCCGGTAGCGGGCCGGATCGGCGGGACGGCCGGCTTCGATCCAGGCGATGACGGCGGCGATCGGCGACCCGGCGGCCGGCGCCGCACCGGCCGGTGGCGGCGTCCCGGTGGCCGCGGTCGCCGTGGTGGTGCGCGGGGCCGTCTGCGTCGACGCCGGGCCGCCGTCCACGGTGTGTGAGCAGGCGGCAACCAGCACCGAGACGGCGACCAGCGCGGCAATCCGCATCACGACAGGTTAACCGCCCGACAACGGAATTGGGCGCTGCGCACGGCGCGCCCGGGACGCGTCCGCTACCGTCAATTTATGCACGAGCGCATCGTCCGCGCCCGAACCACCGCCGGCACCGTCGAAGGATTCACCCGCGACGGCGTGAACCGCTGGCGCTCGATCCCCTACGCGCGGCCGCCGGTCGGGCCGCTGCGCTACCGCGCGCCGCAGCCTGCCCGACCCTGGTCAGGGGTGCGGCACTGCCACGGATTCGGCAACTGTGCGCCCCAGCAGCGCCGCTACACCCTGCTCGGCCTATCGGGTCTGGGCGGCCGGTACCAGCCGATGAGCGAGGACTGCCTGACCCTCAACGTGGTCACGCCCGAGGGCGGGGCGTCCGAACCGCTGCCGGTGATGGTGTTCATCCACGGCGGCGGCTACATCCTGGGTAGCTCGGCCACGCCGATCTACGACGGTGCCGCCCTGGCCCGGCGCGGCTGCGTGTACGTGTCGGTCAACTACCGGTTGGGCGCGCTCGGGTGCCTGGACCTGTCCGCCCTGTCGACCCCGGACCACACCATCGACAGCAACCTCTACCTGCGCGATCTGGTCCTGGCGCTGCGCTGGGTGCGGGACAACATCGCCCACTTCGGCGGGGACCCCGACAACGTCACCATTTTCGGCGAAAGCGCCGGCGCCCACATCACCGCCACCCTGCTCGCGGTGCCCGCCGCCGCGGGACTGTTCCACCGGGCGATCTCGGAGAGCCCGGCGGCGGGGATGACGCGTTCGCAGGATGTGGCCGCCGAGTTCGCGAGGCGCTTCGCCCACCTGCTCGGCGCCCGCACGCAGGATGCCGCCAGCACCGTCATGCGGGTGTCGGCGGCCCAACTGGTGGACACCCAGCACCGGCTGATCGATCAGGGCATGCAGCAGCGGCTGGGCGCCTTCCCGATCGGCCCGGTGTTCGGCGACGACGTCGTCCCGGTCGACCCGGTGGAGGCGATGCGCACCGGCCAGGCCCACCGGGTGCCGCTGATCGTCGGAACCAACGCCGAAGAGGGCCGGCTGTTCACCCGCTTCCTGGGCATGTTGCCGACCAATAAGGCGATGGTCGAAGAGCTGCTGGGCGAACTGGAACCGGAAGTCCGCGAACGGATCACCGCCGCGTACCCGAAGTACCCGCACCCGTCGGCGTGCATCCAGCTGGGCGGCGACTTCGCGTTCAGCTCCGCGGCCTGGCAGATCGCCGAGGCACACGGCGCTCACGCACCCACCTACCTCTACCGCTATGACTTCGCCCCGCGGACGCTTCGGTGGTCGGGCTTCGGCGCCACGCATGCCACGGAACTGTTCGCGGTGTTCGACATCTACCGCACCCGGTTCGGGGCGCTGCTGACCGCGGGAGCCGACCGGCGCGCGGCGCTGCGGGTCAGTAACCAGGTGCAACGGCGTTGGCGGGCCTTCAGCCGGCACGGCGTACCCGGCGACGACTGGCCGGTGTACACCCACTCCGACCGCGCCGTGCTGGTGATCGACCGCAAGACCCGCGTCGAGTACGACCCGCACCGGCACCGCCGGTTGGCCTGGGACGGTTTCTCCCTCGCACGCTGACCTGGCACGCTGGGGCTCATGGCCCCGCAGACCGGAGAAGACACCGACCATGCGATCGAACGCCCCGGCGACCTCACTCCGGACTGGCTGACCGCTACCGTGCGTGCCGGTACCGTTGCCGACTTCACCGTCGAGCGCATCGGCACCGGGCAGATGAGCGAGTGCTACCGCATCGGGCTCAGCTACACCGACGGTGCGGCTGCCGGCCCTCCGTCGGTGGTGTTGAAGGTCGCCGCGACGGACCCGGTAAGCCGCCAGACGGGGCTGGCGCTGGGCCTGTATGAGCGCGAGGTCCGCTTCTATCACGACATCGCGCCGCGCCTGGGCGGGGCGATCGCACCCTGCTACCACGCCGCGATCGACGTCGCCACCGGCGTCTTCGACCTGTTGCTCGGCGACGCCGGCCAGGCCGTCGTCGGCGACGAAATCAGCGGCGCCACAACCGAACAGGCCTTGCTGGCGGTGACCGAGCTGGGACGGCTGCACGGCCCGCTGCTGGGTGACACCGCGCTGGCCGACGCGCCGTGGCTCAACCGGGCGTCACCACTGAGTCAGGCGATGATCACGCCGTTGTACGCGGGATTCGTCGAGCGTTACGGCGACCAGATCGCCCCCGAGCACCGCGCGGTCTGCGAAAGTCTGGTCAGCTCCTTCGACGGCTATGTTGCCCAGCAGGCCGCGCACGACGGCATCCGCGGCCTGGTGCACGGCGACTTCCGGTTGGACAACCTGCTTTTCGGGACGAGCGAGGGCAGCCGGACGCTCACGGTGGTCGACTGGCAAACCGTCTCCTGGGGCCCGGCGCTCACCGACCTGGCGTACTTCCTGGGATGCGCGCTGCCGGTGCAGGACCGTCGCGAACACTATGACGCGCTGCTGGGGGCCTACCATCAGGCGCTCGGCCCGGACGCACCACTCAGCCTCGCCGAGGTGCGCGACGGTGTGCGTCGGCAGGGATTCTTCGGTGTGACGATGGCGATCGTGTCGTCGATGCTCGTCGAGCGCACCGAGCGCGGTGACCGACTGTTCATGACGATGCTGCAACGGCACTGCGAACACGTCCTGGACACCGACGGCCTGGCGCTGCTGCCCGCCGCGGCGGCGCCCGAACCGCTGCGGCCCGCGCCCGAGGACGAACTGTCCCACCCCGCCACCGACGAACCGTTGTGGAGCGAAAGCTGGTACGCCGACTTCGCCGACGCCGCAGAGGGTTTGGGTGGCTGGTTCCGGCTCGGGCTGATCCCCAACCAGCAGACGGCCTGGATCCACGCACTGCTGTGCGGACCCGATCTGCCGACCATCGCGGTCGACTACCAGGTGCCGCTGCCCGACGATCCGTGGCTGGTGAAGACCGACGGCATCGAACTCGAGCACTCCGCCACCGACGCCCTCGGCAGCTACCGCGTCGAACTGCGCGGGCTGGGCCAGTCCTATGCGGATCCGTCGGCGCTGCTGCGCGGCGAACCGGGGGAGCCCGTCGAGATCGCGATGAACCTGCTGTGGACCACCGACGGCAGCCCGTATCAGTACCGGTTGACCACCCGCTATGAGATCCCGTGCACCGTTTCGGGCACCGTCACCGTCAAACATGCTCGCTACCAGATCAACTCGGTGCCTGGGCAGCGCGATCACTCCTGGGGAGTGCGCGACTGGTGGAGCATGGACTGGATGTGGAGCGCGCTGCACCTCGACGACGGCACCCACCTGCACGGCGTGCGCATACAGATCCCGAACACCCCGGCGATCAGCGTCGGGTACGCGCAGGCCGCCGACGGAAACATGACCGAGCTGACCCAGGTGGCAGTGCGGGAAGCTTTCGGCGACAACGGGTTACCGGAAAGCCAGACGCTGGAGCTGGCGCCGGTCGGCATCACCGCGCAGGTCGACATCCACGCGCATGCGCCGGTGCTGCTGACCGCCGTCGACGGCCGGGAAAGCCAATTCCCCCGGGCCTGGGTCACCGTCACCACCGCGGACGGTCGCACCGGCGCGGGCTGGATGGAATGGAACCGCAGCCAGGGCGGGCAGCCGCGGTGAGCCCGGCCAGGCCGCCCGTCGTCGTGATGGGCGTTTCTGGCTCAGGCAAATCCACCGTAGGTGCGGCCCTGGCGCGCCGGTTGGGAGTCCCGTTCGAAGACGCCGACCGGCTGCATCCACAGGCCAACATCGACAAGATGGCCGCCGGTGCGGCGCTCACCGACGCCGACCGCCGCCCTTGGCTGGACCGGGTCGGCGCGTGGCTGGCCGAGCACCGCGACGGCGGAGTGATGTGCTGCTCGGCGCTCAAACGCGCCTACCGGGACCAATTGCGCGGCCACTGTGACCGCGTCCGATTCCTGCATCTGGACGGCACGCCCGAACTCATCGAACGCAGGATGGCCGACAGAACCGGCCACTTCATGCCGCCCACGCTGCTGCGATCGCAATTCGACACGCTGGAGCGGCTCGGCGCCGACGAACGAGGCGTCGTGGTCGACCTGTCCGACGAGGGCCGCGATGTCGCGGCCGTCATCGACGTCTTTCTGGCTAACGACCCCAGCGCTTGCGACGGCTCTTGAGGTCGCCCAGCTGGTCGTCGAGGCGCCCGCGGGCGGTGTAGGCGAGATCGGTGCCGCGGGCGGCGGCCAGGGCGGCGAGCTCGCTGCTGCGGGCCGCGGCCAGGTCGGCGAGCTCGCTGCTGCGCGCCGCCGCACGATCGGCCAATTCGCTGCCCCGGTACCGCGCCGTCTCGGCCAGCTCCAGGCTGCGGGCCTGAGCGGTATCGGCCAACTTCTTGCTGCGCTTGCGCGCGGCCTTGGCGTAGGGGGCGCCGCGCTCGGCGGCGGTGCTGGCCAGTTCCTCGCCGCGCTTGCGGGCCTTCTTGGCGTACGGCGCGCTCTTCTCGGCCGCGGTGCTGGCGAGCTCACGGCCCCGCTCCAGGGCCGCCTCGGCGTACGGTGCGCTCTTCTCGGCCGCGGTGCTGGCGAGTTCGCGGCCCCGCTCGAGCGCCGCCTCGGCGTACGGTGCGCTCTTCTCGGCGGCCGTGCTGGCCAGTTCCCGGCTGCGCTCGGCGCCGACCTGCAGGCCGTGCACGATCTTTTCGCCCAGCTCGGAGTCCAGCAGGGTGTCACTCGAACCCGGCAGCGCGCCGGACACCCGCTCGGAGAGCCGCTCGGCCGCGCGCCTGCCGCGCCACCCCAGCGACGGTTTGCCCGCCGTGTCGGCGGCCGCGATGATCAACCCGCCCAGCAGGCTGATGTCGGCCAGGAACGCGCGCCGCTTCTCGGCCTTGCGCTCCGGGTCAGTTTCGGTCCAAAACATATGCGCGCCAAGGTTGCCCGGGATCACGGTCAGCGCCAGCGCGGCCGAGGCCACCCGGGGCAGGCGGCCGGCGGCCAGCAGCACCCCGCCGCCGATCTGGACGGCCGCGTTGATCTGAGCGAAGGTCTCGGCGTCCGCGGGAATGCTGCCACTCACCGACTCCGGCAGCGCCTGCAGGCCGCTCACCGTCGGTTGTGCGGCTTGAGCTGCGGGTTTCGGGTTCAGCAGCGCGTCCACTCCCTGGCCGATGAACACTGCGGACAACATGGGTCGGGCGATTCTGCGGATCAACATGGGCGCTGTGTTCCCCGGCCGGCGGGGGCACAAACCCGGTATCCGCCGGTTGGGTGCCCGCGGCGATAGGGTGTACGACGTGCGGGCGTTGATCATCGTCGACGTGCAGATAGATTTCTGTGAAGGCGGTGCGCTGCCGGTCACGGGCGGGCACGCCGTGGCCCGCTCGATCAACGACTACCTGGTCGGGCGGCCCGGCTACCAGCACATCGTGGCGACCAAGGACTTCCACATCGATCCCGGCGACCATTTCTCCGACGACCCGGACTACCGCGCGTCGTGGCCGCCGCACTGCCGGGCGGGCAGTCGCGGCGCCGACTTCGACCGCGATCTCGACACCGCACCCATCGAGGCGGTCTTCCGCAAGGGCGCCTACAGCGCGGGTTACAACGGCTTGGAAGGCGTCGACGACGACGGGACGCCGCTGCTGGATTGGCTGCGGCACCGCGACATCGACGAGGTGGACGTCGTCGGCATCGCCACCGATCACTGCGTCCTGCACACGGCGCGGGCCGCGGCCCGCAACGGCCTGGCCACCAGGGTCCTGCTGGACCTCACCGCCGGTGTGTCACCGGACTCGACGGCCCAGGCACTCACGCACATGCAAGCCGCCAACATCGCACTGATCGGAAATAGCTCATGACGACATCGAATCGGGACGCCCTGCTCGCCGCCGTTGAGCGCTCACCGCAGGCGGTATCCGTGCACGACCGCACCGCATGGGTCGCGGTCTTCACCGACGACGCGCGCGTCGAGGATCCGGTGGGGTCGAGCCCGCACGTCGGACACGACGAGATCTACCGGTTCTACGACACTTTCATCGGTCCGCGCGACATCAAGTTCCATCGCGACCTGGACATCGTGCACGGGCCCGCCGTGCTGCGCGACCTCCAACTGGAGGTGGGCATGGGCGCCGGGGTCACCATGCACATACCGGCGTTCCTGCGCTACGACCTGCGCGACGTCGACGGCGAATGGAAGGTCGCCCACCTGCGGGCCTACTGGGAGTTGCCGGCAATGATGTTGCAATTCCTCAAGACCGGGCCACGTGCGCTGTCACCCGGGCTCGGCCTGGCCCGGGGACTGCTCGGCAACCAGGGGCCGCGCGGCACCGTCGGCTTCATGACCGGCTTCCGCCGGGCCGGGACCCGGCACAAGAAGCTGGTCGAGGATTTCCTGACGGCGGTCGCCCGCGGTGACAAGTCGGCCGCGGTGGCCGCGTTGTCCTCAACGGGCCCAATAACTTTGGGCGACGACGATCCGCTGGACCTCGCCGAACTCAGCGACCGGTTGCGCTCGGCGAGCACCGGCAAGGTGATCGGCGCGGGACCGGCAGTCGTCGCATCGGTCGCCTCCGACCAGGGCCGCGGCATCCTGTTCGCCGACGTGACTCGCCGCGGCGATCAGATCAACGAAATCCGTTACTTCCCAGCCTGATCGGTCCGTCAGCCACCATGTCGGTAATGCCACACCATGAGCATCAGGGACGCGACCGACAGGGCCAGATAGGCGCCCGGGAACGCGATGTTGTCGAACACCCGCGCGCGCACGTGCGCCGCGACGGCGCCGACGAAGTACAACACCAGCCCCACGGCGGCAGCGATCCCTATTCCGGGCAGGCCGAGCAGGCCGACGACCAAACCGCCGGCACCGGCGAATTTCAGCACGGCAAGTGTCGGCAACCAGGACCGCGGCACTCCCACGCGGGCCGAATTGGCCAGCACGAACTGGGCGGGCACCAAGTCGGGCAGGGCGACTCCGGCGGTAAGGGTGGCGGTGGTGGTCACGACCGCCAGATAGGCGAAATTCATCGACGGGGTCATAATGCTGTTCACTCCTTCTTGCTCGGACGATCAAGTGGCTCACTTTCACTGACGATCGCTGTGCCGGAAAGGTGACCTGGTGGACCGAACGGACCTCGCGCAACGCTTCGACGCCGACCGTCGCCACCTCAAGTCGGTGGCCTTCCACCTGCTCGGCTCCGCCCCCGACGCCGAGGATGCGGTCCAGTCCGCGTGGCTGAAAGCCAGCCGCGCGGACGCCGCCGGTCAACCCATCGAGAATCTGACCGGGTGGTTCACCACCATCACCGCACGGGAGGCTCTCGACCAGCTGCGGGCGCGCAAGCGACGGCCCGAGCGGCCGCTGACCGACGCTGACGCGGAGCGGTTCGCCGCGCCGGCCGCCGACGACGACGCCCTGCTGGCCGATTCGGTGAGCCGGGCGCTGCTGGTGGTTTCCGAGCGGCTCTCACCGGCGCAACGGGTGGCCTTCGTGCTGCACGACGTGTTTGCGGTGCCGTTCGAGACGATCGGCGACCTGCTGGACCGGTCACCGGCCGCGGCGAAGAAACTGGCCAGCCGCGCACGCGAGCGGGTGCGTCCGGTCGCCACCGCGCGCACCGGGCGGACCGCCGAGCACGTCAAGCTCGTCGAGGCGTTCCTGGCGGCCTCGCGCGGCGGCGACATCGACACCCTGCTGCGCCTACTGGCGCCGGACGCGGTGCGCAGGGTCGACCGCACTGTGGTGCCCGAGACCGTGTCGGCCGAGGTGCGCGGAGCGCACCAGATCGCCGAGGAGACCCGCACTTTCGCGCAACGCGCGGCGGCCGGTGCGGTCGTGCTGATCGACGGGGCACCCGGCGTCGCGATCGCGGCCGCCGGCCGGCTGCAGATCCTGCTGCGCATCGAGTTCGGCCCCGATGACCTGATCCACACGATCGACATCACCGCGGACCCCGACCGCCTCCGCGGCGCAACCCTCACGCTGCCCCGGTAGCAATACAGCAAGACCACAGCAGCATGCCGTTGATCCGCGGCGCAGTGTCGTTCGTGGTGGTCATCTCGATCATTCACGCGTTCCAGTCGCCTGCGAGAGTGAACTTTACGACGCCGACGCGGCGTGTCCCGTCGTGAAATGCACGCTCGGTGAGAACGATTGCCGGGTGATTGATCGCTATGGAACCGACGTGCTGGCCGGGGGAGGGCGACGCAAACCCCGCTCGGTCGAGCACCCCGTCGAGATCGGCATGGTCGTCGAGGACGCGCAGACCGGGTATGTGGGCGCCGTCGTGCGCGTCGAATACGGGCGCGTGGACCTCGAAGACCGGCACGGCAAAACTCGCGGTTTCCCACTGGGGCCGGGATACCTGCTGGACGGCGAGCCCGCCATTCTCACCCCGCCGCGCCGCGCGACGCCCGCTACACCGGCCCGGACCGCGTCCGGCTCGGTGGCGGTGCCCGGTGCGCGGGCCCGGGTCGCCCGCGCCAGCCGCATCTACGTCGAGGGACGCCACGACGCCGAACTCATCGCTCAGGTCTGGGGCGAAGACCTGAAGCTCGAAGGGGTCGTGGTCGAGTACCTCGGGGGTGTCGACGACCTGGTCGGCATCGTCGAGAAATTCCGGCCCGGCCCGGGGTGCCGGCTGGGCGTGCTGGTCGACCACCTCGTCGCCGGGTCCAAAGAATCGCGGATCGCCGAGGCGGTACGGCGGGGACTCGGCGGCGCCGACACGCTGATCGTCGGTCACCCGTACGTGGACATCTGGCAAGCCGTCAAACCGCAGCGGCTCGGCCTGCAGGCCTGGCCGCGGGTGCCGCGACACATCGAGTGGAAACACGGTGTGTGTCAGGCGCTGGGTTGGCCGCACGCCGACCAGGCCGACATCGCCCGCGCGTGGCAACGCATCAGGTCCGCGGTCCGCGACTGGAACGACCTGGAACCCGCGCTGATCGGACGGGTCGAAGAGCTGATCGATTTTGTGACGCTGCCTGCTCAATAAGAGTGGCGTACATCACCGTCACATTCGCGGCGGCACCGGTCACCAACTCCTCAGAACACCCATTCGCCTGGAGAATTGGAGGACGTCCATGACCGACGCGCTCGTCATCGATGCTGAGGGCCTCGACCGCCTGTCGTGTAACGCCAAGGCCGACCCCACCACCGGCAAGAAGACGCTGAAGGCCAAAACGGTCAGTGAGTCCGGCTTCCGCAACATGACCTACGTGCGTGACCTGTCGCCGATGCTGGTCGGCGAGCCGCCCGCGCTGCTGGGCGACGACTCCGCCCCCAACCCGTCCGAGACCTGCCTGGCGGCGCTCGGATCGTGCATCTCGGTCGGTCTGCTGGCCAACGCCACGCACCGCGGCGTCAAGCTGACCAAGATCGAGGTCGAGATGGAGGGTGACATCGACATCTCGGCGGTGTGGGGGGTCGGTGACACTCCCGACGGCAAGGTCCTGGGCTTCACCGACATCCGCTGCAAGGTGACTCTGGCCGGCGACGCCGACGACGCGACCCTGCAGGAGATTCACGACAACGCGATCGCCTGGTCGCCCGTTGTGAATACATTCAGGCGTCCCGTAACGGTCGACTCAGCGCTCAGCATCGGCTAGGGATAGCACGGTGACCCCAACCACGACGATCGACGCCGCGGTGAGTCTCGTCGACTCGGATTTGCTGGCCGACATCCGCGAACACGCAGGCGCGCTGGACCGCGGCGAGAACACGACGCGGCGCAGCTTTGCCAGCCTGGGCGAGGCCGGTCTGCTCGGCTTGGGAGCGCCCGGCAACGGCGACGGCGGCCTCCCGCAGATGGCCGAGGTGATCCGGTTGATCTCCGGGGAGTGTATGAGCACTGGGTTCTCGGTGTGGGCCAACCGGATGACAATCGAGTATCTGCTGACGGCTGCGACCGGATTCAGCTCGGCCGCCGCCCAGCCGCTGCTGGCCGGCACGTCGTTGGGTGTCACCGGGATGGCGGCGGCCTTCAAGGAACTGGCCGGTTGCGGCGAACTGGAGCTCGCCGCTGCCCGGGTGGACGGCGGCTACCAGGTCAGCGGACCGATCCGGTGGGCCAGCAACCTGCATGAGGACTCGTTGCTGGTCACCGCGGCACGCACCGACGAGGGGCACAAGGTCATCCTCGCCCTGCCGCTGAGCGCCCCGGGGGTCAAGGTGGGCGATCACTTCAAACTGCTCGCCATGGACAGCACCGCGTCGTCGTTTCTGAACCTGCAGGACGCATTCGTCCCCGACGAGCAAATCCTGACCACCGACTTCGAGGAGTTCTTGGGTGCCGTCCGGCCCACCTTCCTGGTGCTGCAGTCGGCGATGTGCGTCGGTTTGGCCCAGACGGCGGTGCAGCACGCCAGAAGTGGACTGACCGGTGTGAACGCGGTGTTCGCCGACGAGCTCGAAGCGGTGGCTCGTCGGCTGGCGGCGGTGGAAACCGCGCTGGCCAGCGCCGCCCGTTCGGTCGGGGGACAACGACCGCCCGGCAAGAAGGATCTGCTGTCCTTGCGCCTGGGCGCGGCTGAAATCGCCAGTGCCAGTGCGGCTCTGGAGATCCGCACGGCTGGCGGGAAGGGCTACGCGAGCAAGACGCCGGCCAGCCGCCGCTACCGCGAGGCCGCGTTCATCCCGGTGCAGTCGCCGTCGGAGGCCCAATTGCGGTGGGAATTGGGGCGGGCGTCGCAGGCGTGACTCCGGCGGTGGCGCCGCTCGAGGGCGTGGAACCCGAGCATTCGGTCGGTGGTATTCCGCTGGCCAGCTTGGTGCGTGACTATCACCTGCCGATGGTGAAGTTCGCCCGTACCATCGTGAGCTCGCCGGCGGTGGCCGAGGAGGCCGTGCAGGAGGCGTGGCTGCAGGTGCTCAAGTCCGCCGAGACGTTCGAGGGACGCTCCTCGGTGGCCACTTGGTTGTTCGGGATCGTCAAGCACACCGCGTCCCGGCACCGGCGGCGCGAGGTGCGGATCCGCCGGCACGAGGTGCTGGCCACCGAGGATGCCGATCCGCTGTCGGGCCGGATGCATCCGCCCGGCCACCCCGATGCCGGTCACTGGAGTGTGCCGCCGTCCCGGCGTTTTCTGCCCGAAGATCAAACCGTGGCAAGGGAATTGGTGGAATACGTGCGCGCGGCGGTGGACAAGCTGCCGGTGCGCCAGCGCCAGTTGATCATCCTGCGGGACCTGGTCGGAACGTCGTCGGAAGAGGCCGCCGAGATCCTGGAACTGTCCGCCGATGCGCAGCGGGCCCTGCTGTATCGCGCCCGCGGAAACCTCAGAAACGAGCTGGAAAGGCGGTATCGACAATGACCGTCTCCGACAACACCGTTCCGGCGATCGACTGTGTCGAGTTCGTCCTGCTGGTCGACGAGCTGGTCCAGTCGGACCCGGAGCAGTGGGGCGCGGTCGTCGACAAGCACCTCGCGGACTGCCCTCCGTGCCTGGTCTACCTGCAGCAGATGCTGGACCTGAAAGTCCTGCTCAACCACATCGGCGAACGGGACAGGTTGACGGGCGCCACCGTCGCGGGCGTCCTGACCACGCTGCAGGGCTTGCGGGACGGTGGCACCGCCTGACCAGCCGCGTTCGCCCGCCTTCCGCCGAGTTCCCCTGCAGCGCAACGACGTTTGTCGCTCCAAGGTGGGCAAGACTCCACATGTCACCGCCCGGCGATTAGGGTCCAACGGCCCTGACCGCCAAGCACCCGGTCTCGTAGGATCGCTGCATGTCAGGTGAAGCGACGAAGTACGGGATCCTGGTCGGCATCGACGGATCCGCGGAATCGGACCGGGCGGTCGCCTGGGCGGCCCGCGAGGCCGCCCTGCGCCACGTGCCGCTCAACCTGCTGCACGCGGTCACCCCGGTGGTGGTCGGCTGGCCGGCGGGCAGGCTCTACGAGGACATGCCCGACTGGCAGAAAGACAACGCAGAGCGGGTCATCGCCCAAGCCCGGGAAACCGCGGCCAAAGCCGGTTCCAGCGAGACGCAGGTGCACGCCGAGACCGTCTACGCCAACGCGGTGCCTACCCTGATCGAGGCATCGGCAGAGGCCCAGATGGTAGTCGTCGGCAGCCAGGGCCTGGGCGCGCTGGGGCGGATGCTGCTGGGTTCGGTGAGCTCGTCGCTGGCCCAGCACGCCAATTGTCCAGTGGCAGTGATCCATTCGGATGACGGCGCCGGGCCCGATCCCGCCGCTCCCGTCCTGGTGGGGATCGACGGATCACCGGTGTCGGAAGCCGCGACCGCGTTCGCCTTCGACGAGGCCTCCCGCCGGGGCGTCGATCTGGTCGCGCTGCACGCCTGGAGCGATGTGGGGGTGTTCCCGGTGCTCGGCATGGATTGGCATGACCGCGAAAGCGAAGGCCAGGAAGTGCTCGCCGAACGCCTGGCGGGCTGGCAGGAGCGTTATCCGGACGTCCATGTGCAGCGCTCACTGGTCTGCGATACGCCGGCAAAGTGGCTGCTGGACGCCGCCGAACGGGCCCAGCTGGTGGTCGTGGGCAGCCGTGGCCGCGGGGGCTTCGACGCCATGCTGCTGGGATCGGTCAGTTCCGTCGTGGTGCACTCGGCGAAGATTCCGGTGGTCGTGGTCCGCTCCTGACAACAGAACTCCCGCCGAAAAAGGCCTTTGGTCCTTTCCGGTAAGGGCTTTCGACCGGCGCGATCGACGCCCGGCATCTCGGATCATGAGACTCATGACCTATGTGATCGGCAAGGAATGCGTTGACGTAGTTGAGAAGTCCTGCATGCAGGAGTGCCCGGTGGACTGCATCTACGAGGGTGCCCGCAGCATGTACATCAACCCCGACGAGTGCGTCGACTGTGGTGCCTGCAAACTTGCGTGCCGCGTCGAGGCCATCTACTGGGAAGGCGACCTGCCCGAGGACGAACTGGCGCATCTCGCCGACAATGCCGCTTTCTTCGAACAGGTACTGCCCGGCCGGGACGCACCGCTGGGGACACCCGGCGGGGCGTCCACCGTCGGCCGAATCGGTGTCGACACCCCTATGGTGGCCGGGATGCCGGCCAACGAAAGCTCCAATCACCGCCCCGAAAACCGCTAGGAGGAACACGACATGAGTGACACCGCATCAGAAAACGCGAAAAGTCTCGGTGTTCTCGTCGGGGTCGACGGCTCACCCGCATCCAACGCCGCCGTGGTGTGGGCGACGCGGTCTGCCGAGCTGCGAAACCTTCCGCTGACTCTGGTCCACGTGGTGAACACCGATGTGGCGACCTGGCCGCCGATGCCGTACCCCGACACCTGGGCACTGTGGCAGGAAGACCAGGGCCGCAAGGTCCTGACCGAGTCGGTCAAGATCGCCCGGGAGGCGGCCCTGAGCGACCGGAAACTCACCATCCACAGTGAACTGGTGTATGCCACTCCGGTGTCCACCATCGTCGAAATGTCCAAGGACGCCCAGCTTTTGGTGGTGGGATCATCCGGGCGGGGCGCCGTGGCGCGGCTGTTGCTCGGTTCGGTCAGCTCCAGCGTGGTGCGGCACGCGGGTTGTCCCGTCGCCGTCATCCACGACGAGGACCCGCTGATGCCGGAGCCGCTGCGGGCGCCGGTGCTGCTGGGTATTGACGGTTCGCCGGCTTCGGAATTGGCGACGGCGGTCGCCTTCGACGAGGCCTCGCGTCGCGGAGTAGAGCTGATCGCGCTGCACGCGTGGAGCGACCAGGAGCTGGTCGAACTGCCCGGGCTGGACTGGGACAACGTCAAAACCGAAGCCGAATTGAGTCTGGCCGAGCGGCTGGCGGGCTGGCAGGAACGCTATCCCGACGTCACCGTGCGACGCGTCGTGGTCTGTGATCGGCCGGCGCGCCAACTGGTCGCGCGTTCGGAGTCGGCTCAGCTGGTGGTGGTCGGCAGCCACGGGCGCGGGGCGCTGTCCAGCATGCTGCTGGGTTCGGTGAGCAACGCGGTCGTGCATTCGGCCCGCATGCCGGTGATCGTCGCGCGGGCGTCCCACGATTGAAAACCGCTGTCCTGGGAAACCTGGGTGGTATGGCTGAGTACAGAGTTATCGACCCCAAAGGCAATGTTGTCGCCACCAAGGAGATCGAAAGCGCCGACGATGCCCATGCGTGGTTTGTCGACTCTGCCGCCGACAACGCCGAGTTGGGTTGGCGGATGGAGGTCAAGCACGACGGCGAATGGTCGTTCTTCGACGACACCGAGGGCACGTCGAGCTAACGCTTGCTGTTCGCCCGGCGGCCGTCCCTGTTGCCGACCTTGCCGGCCTTGCCGACGCGGCTGTGCGCGGTCAACAGCGCCTGATCGAATTGGGATTGCGCGGTGATGGCGCCGGTGACCCCGCAGAAGTCCTGGGCAATCTGCTCGGCCAGCGGGCGTAGCTTGACGTTGGCTTCCTGTGACAGCCACTTCAGCAGGTTGAACGCGGCGTCGGCGTCGATCCCGTAGACCAGCATCAGCATGCCCTTGGCTTGTTCGATGCCGGCCCGATTCGCCGCGATTTCGGTCAGCCTCTCGGTGACCTGTTCCTGGTGCACCTGGTCGGAAATCGGTGTCACGTCGACGTAGAACCCCTGCGTCCCGATCACGGCACCGTGATCGTCACAGAGCCGGTCACCGATGACCACGACGTGGTGCACCTTGCCTTTGGTGTCGATGATCCGATGACGGGTGCTGAAGGCCTTGTGAGTGTGCAGAATCTCGTCGATGGTGGCCGCAACCTGGCCACGGTCATCGGGATGTTTGTGGGAGAGCACCAATTCGGTTGTGGGGGTGACGCTTCCGGGCTTGTACCCGTGCATGCGCTGCACCTGCTCGGACCATTCCCACCGTTGGTCGGCGAAATGGAATCGGAACCAACCCACCCCTTGCGGGGCGCCGCCGGCCAACGCCTGTTCGACGGCGGCGGACTGGCCATCAAGATCCCAGGCCATCGCCTACCTCCTGTAGAAAATTGCTGACAAATGAGAGATCAGCGGCCGCAAGCCGCCGCGGCCGCTGCCTCTCGAGTCGCTGATCAGGCGTTTATCACCTCCCGTCGGGTCTCGTTCTCGTTGATCGCCTTGTGGGTGGACCCGTTGGTGCCGCCGCGTTCAACGGTGATCTTGCGTGGCTTGGCCTTCTCGGCCACCGGGATCCGCAGGCTCAGCACGCCTTCCCGGTAGGAAGCCTCGATTCGTTCGGTGTCGAGGTTGTCCCCGAGTACCAACTGGCGGCTGAACACCCCGCGCGGTCGCTCGGTGGCGAGCATCTCGCGGTTGGGGTCGACCTTGGGGCGCTCGGCGCGCACGGTCACCACATTGCGCTCGATGTCGATGTCCAGCGAGTCGGCGTCGATACCAGGGAGATCGAACTCGACCACGAATCGTTCACCTTCACGCCACGCGTCCATTGGCATGACTGCCGGTCGGGCGGCGGTTCCCAGTACTTGCTCGGCGAAACGATCCAGGTCACGGAACGGGTCGGTACGCATCAGCATGGCCGTCACCTCTTCCTCCAATGTGCTGTCGTTAGTGGTAGTTAATCTGTGTCGCACGACATAGATTTCTTATAGCACTATCGACAGAACATCGCAAGCTGTGATAAACAGGTTTTCTGTAAGACCAAGAGGGGGCCAGGCATTGACCGATCGTCTCGACAACTCCGGCGCTCCGCCGTCGGATCACGGCGTCTACGGGATCTCGGTAGCGGCCGAGCTCTCCGGCGTCGCCGTGCAGACGCTCCGTCTCTACGAACGGCATGGGTTGCTGTCGCCCGCGCGCAGCGACGGCGGCACCCGGCGTTACAGCGCCAACGACCTGGCCCGGTTGCAGCGGATCAGCGCCCTGGTCGAGGAAGGCGTGAACCTGGCCGGGATCGCGCGCATCCTCAGCCTCGAAGACCACAATGCCGAATTGTCCGCTGCCAACAGCAATCTGCGGTCCACCAACCGGAGCTTGCGGGACGCCGCAAAGAACGGGAACAACGGCTGAAGCGGGGTCAGGCCACCACGCGGAACTGATGCGCGGTGGGGTCGGCGGGGTCCGGCAGGTTCATGCCCGCGTCCACGCCGGAGCGCAGGTAGTCGATCACCGCGTCGTTGAGACGTTCGCCGGGGACGACGGCCGGGATACCCGGCGGATACGGGGTGATCTGCTCGGCGGCGATGCGTCCGGCTGCCTTGTCCGCCGGCACCATCTCCGTTGGCCCGAAGAACGCATCTCGGGGCAGCGCAACGGTTTCCAGCTGCAGCTCCGCCGGTGCCGGCAGGTGTAGCTGCGGCGGCCGGTCGAAATCGTCGGCGGCCTTGCGCCACAGCGTCATTGCGTTCACCAGCCGGTCGGCCGTCTGCTTGTTGTCGGCGAACGACATGGTGGCCAGGATCCGCCGATGGTCGCTCATGCCGAGGTCGAGTTCGCAGTGCTCCCGCAGCCAGTCCGCCGCCTGATAGCCCGAAGTCCCAGTGGCGGATAGGTCCATCAACACCTGGGTGGTGTCCAGGTCGCAGGACGCTTCCTCGCCCAGCAGTTCGTCTTCGAGCACCTGCAGGTCGGGTATGTCGCCCAACCGCTCCCGCAGATACGTCGCGAGATCGATTTCGGCGGTGAGCAATTCGTGCCCATGCTCGACCATCTGCCGTCGCCAGCCATCGAGTGCGGCGTAGACCATCACGTTCGGACTCGTCGTCATCAACAGGTCCGCACATGCCGAGAGCCGGACCGGATCGACAAGATCGCCCTGCAGATGGAACACCGACCCCTGCTCGAATCCGGCGCCCATCTTGTGCACGCTCACCACGCAAACGTCCGCGCCGGCATCCATCGCCCAGGTCGGCAGGTCCTCGTGAAACGGCAGGTGCGCGCCCCAGGCTTCATCCACGATCAGCGGCTTGTTGCGCTTGTGGCAGATGTCGGCGATCGCGCCGATGTCCGCGCAAGTGCCATAGGGGCTCGGGCTCACGATGAGCGCACCCGCCGCATCCGGGTGCCGCTGCCACGCGTCCTCGACCTGCTCGGGGGAGGGCGGATGGGAGAAATGCCGCTCGCGATCCCACTGCGGGGTGATCCACCGCGGCTGCACCCCGGAGAAGATCAGCCCGGCCACGATCGACTTGTGGCTGTCGCGCGTGACGAGCAGCCCGCCGCGGTCGCCGCCGGCCACCGCCAGCATCGCCGCCTTGACCGACAACGAACTGCCGCAGGTGGAAAAGAATGCGGTGTCGGCGCCGACGGCGTCGGCCATCAAATCTTCGGCGCGGGAGAGGAATTTGTTTCGGGATTTCCGGTCGTCCAGGCCATTGCTGGCGAGCACGTCGTTGCGGAACGGTTCTCTGCCCAGCACGGCCAGGACCCGCGGGTCGGCACCGGCGCCCTGGCGGTGACCCGGCGGGGTGAAACCGTACCGGTCGCTGGCGTGATAGTCCCGCAGTGCGTCCAGCAGCGGTGCTTGCGACTGGTCCATGGCGGGGGGCTACCCCGTTTACGAAGCTATATGCCGGGTATGACCCCCGCTATGGTCGATCAGCCCGAGGTTCCGCTGCGCGCGATTGCGTTGGTCTGCAGCCTCAAAGGCAGCCCGGATCAGTCCAGCAGCGCCCTGATGGCCGAACACGTCGCCGCTGAACTGGCCAAACACGGCGTGGAATGCGAACACGTGCGGTGCGTGGATTACAACATCGCCCCCGGCGTCGAGGACGATATGGGCGACGGCGACCAATGGCCGACCATTCGGCGCAAGGTGCTGGATGCCGACATCCTGCTGATCAGCACGCCGATCTGGCTGGGTCACCCGTCCAGCGTGACCCAGCGCGTCCTGGAACGCCTCGACGCGGAGCTGTCCAACACCGACGACGACGGCATCCCCGTGATGGTCGGCAAGGTCGGGATCGTCAGCGTGGTGGGCAACGAGGACGGCGCCCACAAGGTGGTCGCTGACGTATTCCAAGGGCTCAACGACATCGGCTTCAGCATTCCGGCGCAGGGTTGCACGTACTGGAACGGGGAGGCCATGGGATCCACCGATTACAGCGACTTGGACGAGGTGCCCGAACAGATCGCCGCCACGACGGCGACCGCGGCCCGCAATGCGGCCCACCTGGCCCGGGCACTCAAGACGCTGAACTACCCGCCGTACGAGTCGTGATCATGAGTGAGCTAGCAGAGGTGAGGGACGACGTGGCCGATCGGGCACGACAGGAAGCCGACGAGTATCGCGGCGAGAATGGCCGGCCGCTGGCCGGATACGTTGTGGTGCTTGGCGTTTACTCCGTGCTGGTGGCGGTGACGACGGTGCTGGCGGCGGTAACCGGTCGTAGATTGCCGAACCAGTGGACGGTGCAGGACCTGCTCCTGCTGACCTTGGGCACGCACAAACTCTCCCGGACCGTGAGCAAGGATTCGGTGACCAGCCCGCTGCGCGCACCGTTCACCAGGTACAAAGAGACCGGCGGGCCGGCTGAGGTGATGGAAGAACCCCGACAGGACAGCGCAATTCGGCACAGCCTGGGTGAATTGCTGACCTGTCCGTTCTGCCTGGATGTGTGGGTGGCAACCGGTTTCGTGATCGGGCTGGTGTTCGTGCCCAGATTCACCCGGCTGGTCGCCGGCACCTTCACCGTGCTCACCGGTGCCGACTTTTTACAGCTCGCCTATGCCATGGCGCAGCAAGCATCCGAACGTTGAGGTGGTGGTGTCATGCCGAAGACGACGAAGAGCGGCGCGGCGAAGAAAGACGAATTGCCCAGCACGCTAAGGAAATCCAGCGCCAAGGCGCAGCGGACGTTCGCCAAGGCGCATGACGCGGCCGCCGAGCAGTACGGCAGCGAGGAGCGCGCGCACCGGGTCGCCTACGCCGCCGTCAAACACAGCTATGAGAAGGTCGGCGACCACTGGGAAGCCAAGGAAGAGAAGGGCCCCTCGGACAAGAGGGCCGAGGCCGGTGGACTGAACAACCCCGAGCCGTCCGAGGAGGGCGTCAACGCCAACGCCAGCAAGAAGCATCTGCTGGAGGTCGCACGGCGGCTCGATGTGCACGGTCGCTCGACGATGACGAAGCCCGAACTCGTCGAAGCGATCAAGAAGCAAAACCGCCGTGCCCAAAGGCGTTGACCGCAACGATGTTCCGGGAGCGCAGCGCTACCTGCCGGAGGACCGTGGGCTGAGCTCGCTGGAGCACGCGGCCGGCGGCTGCCAAGGGTGCACGCTGTACCGGGATGCCACCCAAACCGTGTTCGGCCACGGTAAGGCCGAGGCGCCGGTGATGCTGGTGGGCGAGCAGCCCGGCGACCGGGAAGACCAGGAGGGCCAACCGTTCGTCGGCCCCGCCGGCCGGCTCCTGGTTCGCGCACTGTCGGACGCCGACCTGGACCCGGCGCTGACGTACCAGACCAACGCCGTCAAGCACTTCAAGTTCAAAAGGCAGGGCAAGCGGCGGATTCACCAGAAGCCGGGCCGTATCGAGGTCGTCGCCTGCCAGCCCTGGCTGATCGCCGAAATCCAGGCGCTGCGCCCGCAGGTCATCGTGTGCCTCGGTGCGACGGCCGCACAGTCGCTGCTGGGCAGCACCTTTCGTGTCACCGCGCACCGGGGTGAGCCGCTGCGCCTGCCGGCCGCGCTGGACCTCGAGATTGAGCCGGAGCCGCTGGTGCTGGCGACGGTCCATCCCTCGTCGCTGCTGCGGGATCAAAGTGACCGTCGGCAGGAGAACTACGAAGCGTTCGTCGCCGATCTGCGCGGCGCGGCCGGCGCACTGCCGGCCATGTTTCGGTCCTGACCACATGGGTAGTCAAAACCGATGAGCCTGCACAGCCAAGAAGCTACCCGGGCGGTGCCTGACCAGACCGCTCAGCCACCGCACACGCACGATCACAGCCGCGGCCGCCGAGCGGTCGTGAACTGGGTTTTGTCGCTGCTGACGATCCCGGCGGCAGTGGTCATCGCGATCTTCGCGGTCGGTGCGGCCATGAGCTTCGCCGCATGCACTGGTGCACAGTGCCCGGAACTGGGCCCAAGCGGCTTGGTGTACGGCGTGCTGCTGTATGGCGCCCCGGTGATCGCGGGGCTGACCATCATCGCGGCATTCTTCACCGCCTTCCGCCGCCGCGGTTACATCGTCCCGCTGGTCGGCCTGGCATTGCTGCTGGCCGACTTCGCCGCCATCGCAATCCTCTTCTGATCCGTTGGCCGGCAACAACATCGATGCCGCGGTGCTCTTCGACATCGACGGCACCCTGGTCGACTCGAACTATCTGCACATCGACGCCTGGCAGCGCGCATTCGCCGAGGTAGGCATCGAGGTGGAAGCCTGGCGCATCCATCGATCAATCGGGATGGACGGGTCCACCCTGGTGAAAACGTTGTCCGACGACGCTCCCGAGGACCGGCAGAAGCGCCTCAAAGATCTGCATTCCCAGTACTACAAGGAGACGGCCAACCTGCTGCAGCCGCTTCCCGGTGCACGCGAACTGCTACAGCGGGTCGCCGAACTCGGGCTCAAAGTCGTCTTTGCCACTTCAGCCCCTGAGGACGAGCTGAAGCTGCTGCGCGAGACCCTTGACAGCGATGACCTGGTCGCCGCCATCACGTCGGCGGACGACGTGGACACCGCGAAACCGAAGCCGGACATCATCCAGGTCGCCCTGGACCGCGCCGAAGTTTCCGCCGAACGCGCGGTCTTCTTGGGCGATGCCATCTGGGACGCCGAGGCATGCGTCCGGGCCGACCTGCCGTGCATTGGAGTGCTCAGCGGCGGCGTATCCCGCGACGAACTCGGAGATGCCGGCGCGATCGAGGTGTTCGAGAACGCCCGTGACTTGCTGGAGCACTTGGACGAATCGGCGATCGGGCGGCTGGTCCGCGATTCAGCTCAATAATTTCTCGACCAAAACGAATGGGGCCCAGTCCGTTACGGACCGGGCCCCATTCGGCTACAAGCTACTGGTTCGCCTTCTGGCGCTCCTCGGCGGCTTCGGCGCCACCGCGAGCAGACTCGGCTTCGGCTTCCTTCTTGGCAGCGTCGCGCTGCGCGTCGGCCTTGTCCTGCTGGGCCTGGCCCTCGCGCTTGACGTCGTCGCGGCCCGTCACGGCGCCGATGACTTCCTTCGCCTTGCCCTTAACGCCCTCGACGACGCCTTCGACGCCTTCCTGGGGTCCACTCTTGTCGGCCATGAATTCCTCCTGCGTGCGTAATCACCTACATGGCGACCGTGCGCTTTCGTCCGCGCTCAGCCAACAGGGTCTGTACGTTGCGTACATTTCCCCCGCGGGAACAGGGTTTCCGAAGCGGCTGATACTCAAACCTGTGGGTTGGGTCACTGGCGACCGCTGCTGCCCCGATGGGGCAGAAACTCCTGGGCCTTGATCTTCACGCCCTCTTTGAGAATGCCGAGCGCATCCTCGTCGCCGCGCACGACAGCGCTGGCGGCGCTTTTCATCTGCTCGAAGGTCGCGTGCGGCGGCACCGGCGGCACATTCGGGTCGCAGTACACGTCCAGCACCGTCGGACGATCGGCGTGCAGCGCCCGCTCCCACGCCGGTGCGATCAGGTCGGGATCGCGCAGCGTGGCATGGCCCAGCCCCAGGCTGGCGGCGAAGGCGGCGTAGTCGACTTCTGGAAGAGTTTGGGAGGCAGCGAATTTCGGCGCCCCGCCCATGGCCCGCATCTCCCAGGTCACCTGGTTCAGATCGTTGTTGTGCAGGACGGCGACAATCAACCGCGGGTCGGACCACTGCTTCCAGTAGTGCGCGATGGTGATCAGTTCGGCCAGCCCATTCATCTGCATCGCCCCGTCACCGGCGAAAGCGATCGCCGGGCGGTCCGGGTGGGCGAACTTCGCGCCGATCGCGTACGGAACCGCAGGACCCATCGTGGCGAGTGTCCCGGACAGCGACCCGCGCATACTGCCGCGGAATTTCAGTTGTCGCGCATACCAATTCGCGGCCGAGCCGGAATCCGCCGTGACGATAGCGTCGTCGGGCAACTGCGGTGACAGGTCGGCGAACAACCGCATCGGGTTGATCGGGTCGGCGGAGACACCGGCTTCCATCGCCATCGTTTCCCACCAACGGGTGACGTTGCGCTCGATGGTCTCTCGCCACTTCCGGTCGGATTTGCGTTGCAGCAGAGGCAGAAGCGCGCGGGCGGTCGCGGCGGCGTCGCCCACCAGGTTCACCTCGTTCGGGTAGCGCATCCCGATCAGCGTGGGGTCGATGTCGATCTGCACGCCGCGCGCACCGCCGTACGGCGGCAGGAACTGCGAGTACGGAAAACTCGACCCGATCGTCAGCAGCGTGTCGCAGTCACGCATCATCTCGTAGCTGGGACGCGTCCCGAGCAGCCCGATCGAGCCTGTCACCCAGGGTAATTCGTCGGACAAGACGTCCTTGCCGAGCAGCGCCTTGGCGACGCCGGCGCCCAGCACGTCTGCGAGCTCGCTGACCTCGGCGACCGCGCCGCGGGCCCCGCATCCGATCAGCATCGCGACGCGCTCGCCCGCGTTGAGCACCTCGGCGGCCTGCTGCAGTCCAGCGCGGGAGGGTTCGACGACGGGCTGCTCGAAGCCCAAGCTGGAGGGCACCATCTTGAATTTATGCGCAGGCGGATTGTAATCGAGCTCCTGCACGTCTGCGGGGATGATGACCGCCGTCGGCGCCCGCCTGGTCAACGCGGTGCGGATGGCGCGATCGAGAACGTTGGGCAGTTGCTCGGGCACGGTGACCATCTGGACGTAGTCGCTGGCCACGTCCTTGTACAGGCTCATCAGGTCCACTTCCTGCTGATATGAGCCGCCCATCGCGGTGCGCTCGGTCTGGCCGACAATCGCCACCACCGGCACCCGGTCCAGCTTGGCGTCGTAGAGCCCGTTGAGCAGGTGGATCGCGCCGGGGCCGGAGGTGGCCGCGCAGACGCCCAGCTCGCCGCTGAACTTGGCGTAGCCGACCGCTTCGAAGGCGGCCATCTCCTCGTGCCGCGCCTGGATGAACGTGGGCTCATTTTCGGCCCGTCCCCACGCCGCGAGCAGACCGTTTATCCCGTCCCCGGGGTATGCGAAGACGCGCACGACCCCCCAATCGCGCAGGCGTTGCAGCAGAAAATCACCGACAGTTGTCGTCATGGCCACCCTCCGGGTTCCGGTTATCGGTCGCGGTTACCCCCGTTGGCGGTGTTTGATCATTCCAATAGCGGGAATTCGGTCAGACGCGATGTGGTCGGGAACTCATTGCGCGAGGAGTGGAGATGCTGGTTGGTGACGCCGTTGCGAAGGTCCTGAGCTTTCTGCGCGCGGGGTATCCCAAGGGTGTACCGACTACCGACACTTTCCCGATGCTGGCAGTGCTGCCCCAGCACCTTGCCGAGCCTCTCGCCCAAGCGGAAACCGGTGCGAATACCAGCGGCACAGCCCACTGACGTCCCGCGCCGCGCGCAGCACCGTCCGGTCCGGACGCACCAGCGCAGCCTGAGCCCGTCCACGACGTAGCCACTCATCCAGCTCGTCGCCCGGCCGCGTCCGCACGATCGTCACATCGTGAGAGCGCAGTAGCTCTTCCTGGTCCGCGGCCGGCTGGGCCCGGGTGACCAGCGCGAAACCGCCACCGGCGACATCGTCAAAGCGTCGGTGCCCGGCCACCACCGCATTCGGGCACAGAGCCCCGCACAGCGGCCCGCCGCACAGCGATTTGTGCACCAGCGCCGAGCGGCGCAGGGCCGGTGTCGTCGAGTCGACGACCTTCTCGCGCAGCCCGGGGATGAACCGGAGCCGCGGCAGCATGACCCGGCGGGCCCGGTCGCCGACCCTGCCGCCCCCGGTCATCGACCACCCGATCACCAGAGCCAGCCTGATCAGCGCGCGGGCGTGGCACTTGCGTTCCCGCTCGTAGCTGTTCAGGGCGTCGGCGATCAGCGTCCCGCGCCGCACGGCGGCGATCTTCCAGGCCAGGTTCATCGCGTCTCGAACCCCGGCGCCCATGCCTTGCCCGATGAACGGGGGAGTCAGGTGTGCCGCGTCGCCGAGCAGGAAGATGTTGCCGCGACGCCAGCGGTCGGCGATTTGCGCGCGGAAGGTGTATTCGGTGACCCGCAGCAGCGTCAACTCGCTGTCCGGCACGTCGGTGGTCCACGGCGCGATGAGCGGCCGCAGCGTGGTGACCGTGTCGAAGTCGCGGGCGCTCTCGCCGTCGAACAACCGGAATTCCCAGCGGTAGCGGTTCTCGCCGATCCGCATGTAGGTGCCGGCACGGACGCGGCCGCAGACCTGATACACCCCGTCCCACTGGCCCAGGTCGGCATCGGTCGCCACGTCCACCACCAGCCAGCGCTGTTCGAACTTCAAATCCTGCATGTGGGAACCGATTTGGGCGCGCACCACGCTATTGGCGCCGTCGCAGCCCAGCACGTACTCGGCATCGACGCGGTGCACGCTGCCGTCGCTTCGGTCGGTGAACGTGACCCGCGTCCGGTCGCCTTCGGCGCGGACCGCGGTGACGTCGCAGTTGCCGCGCAATTCCACGCCGGAATACCGCCCAAGGTTGCGTCGCAACAGGCACTCCAGCTCCGGCTGGTCGAACATGTTGGCCTGGGGGTAGCCGTGGTCGCTGCGCGCGGCGTCGCGGTGAAACTCGGCCAGCACGTTGAATTGCCAGTCCAGCAGTCGCAGGCCCAGGGTGGGCCGCGATATCGCCGCGAACTGCTCGGCGATGCCGAGGCGGGCGAGGATGCGGTAGATCTCGTCGTCCAGATGGACTGCCCGCGGCTGCGGGTACACGCCGGGCCAGCGTTCGAGGACCAGTGATTCAACGCCATACTGCGCCAACAACGTTGCCGCCACGATGCCGGTCGGTCCGGCACCGACGATGACGACGGGGACCTGTTGGGTCACCGGTATCGCACTGCGGTGCGCTGAGTTCCGAGGTCGATCGCGCCGTCGTCGGTGGCCACCGAGGCCTCGACGACATCGCCGTCCTGCAGGTACTTCCGATTGCCGGCCTGCCGCTTGAAGAACGCCTTCCATTTGACGGCCGGCGGCAGCAGATTGGCGATCATCTCCACCGGCTTGGGCGGTGCGCTCAGCGCGGTGCCCACCGGTGTGCCGGTCTGGATGAGATCGCCCGGGGCGAGCTCCTGGAACTGGGTGAGCGATTGCAGTGCCTGCAGGGGGCGGTACAACATGTCACCCTCGACGAGGGCGTTCTGCCGTTCGGATCCGTTGACGCGCAGGCGCAGTCGCAGATGGCCGAATCGGCTGAGCTCCACCGCATCCAGCAGCACCAGCTTCGGCCCGACGGGGGTGAACGTGGGGTAGGACTTGGCTTCGTAGAACTGGGTCTGCGGCAATTGGATGTCGCGTGCCGACACGTCGTTGGTGACGACCAGCCCCGCGACGAAGTCGGCGAGGTTCGCGTCGGTGATGCTGGCGCCCACCGGGATTGGGCGCCCGATCACCAGTCCGATCTCCACCTCGTAGTCGAGCAACTGGACGTGCGCCGGCTTGACGATGTCGGCGAACGGGCCGCTGATCGATGCCGACGCCTTCCGGAAGAACGTCAACGGAATCGAGGCGGGATCCATCCCGGCGTCCCTGACGTGCGACTCGAAGTTCGTCATCTGGGCGACCACCCGGCAGGGCCGGGTCACCGGCGAGATGAGGTCCAGGCTCTCGACGGCGACCGTGTCAGTGCCGGCGAGTGCGGCTTCGATCGCGGCGCGATCGGCCAGCAGTTGCGCGGTGGTGGTCGCGCCGGTGGCGATCTTGGCCGCGCCGGTGGGGGTTTCGACCCACCAGGCATCGGCGGTATGCAGGACGGAGATGCTCATGCGGTGGTCACCTTCAGTAGGCCGACAAGCCGGTTGAAATCGAATTCGTTTCCACGGCGCAGCGCGCCGATCATCGTAAGTGCTTCGCGGCGCGCTGATTTCGCGTCGGTGCCGAGGAAGTCCCTGGTCACCGGCGGCCCCCACTGCGCCAGACCCGACGCGGTCAACGGCGCCCAGCCCGGCTCCAGGGTGTTGTCGAACATGTCGCCGTCGGTGAAATGCTCCACCAGGAAGCCGTCCGGATCGCGCCAGTAATCGAAGATCTGGCTGCCCTGGATGTGCCGGCCGATGCCCCAGGACCGTAGATAGCCGCGCTCCTTGAGATATTCGCCGCCCGCGGCCAGCGCATCGAGGTCGCTGACCTGGTAGGCCGAGTGGAGGTAACGGTTGGCCGGGCCCAGCGCCAGCGCCAGGGTGTGGTGATCGGCCGGTGTTGAGCCGCGGTCGCAACGGATGAAACTCATGGTCGGTCCGCGCTCACGCTGGCCGGGGAAGAACTGGAAGTCGCTGACGATCATGCCGAGGTTGTCCAGGTACCAGTTCAGGGTCTGCAGATATCTGGTCGACTGCATCACCAGGTGGCCGAGCCGCTGCACTCGGGCGGGCGCCCGCGGTGGCCGCTGGGTCGCGTTGGCGCGCAACAGCTCTGAGCCGAAGTTGAAGGTGTGCGGTTGCTGGGCCGGTAACGCGGGCAGTTCGTGCAATCCGGCGACCACCCGGACCGGAGTCCCGCTGGGATCGGTCAGGTCGACCGCTATTCCGCCGATCGTTTCGGGCAGCGGACGGGCGGTGGTTCCCGTCTTCTCGGCCAGTCGCAACACGTCGACCTCGTCGCCCGCGCGAAACGCCACGGCGGCGAAACGCGAGCGCGGTCCGCGCCGGACCATGACGCACGGGGCTCCGGCGTCGGTGCCGCGCAACGCGATTCGGTCGGGACCGCGATGCGCCGTCTGGAAGCCGAACGCCCGCGCGAATGCCTCGCATCGCGTCACACCCGGCTTCTCGAATTCCAGCCAGGCGATGTCGGCGACTTTGATCACCGGGTTCCGGGACCGGCCGGTGTGTTCACCGGGGCGGGCGCCCTGCTCGCTGTGCAAGTCGCGGTGCGCGTCCGCCTGGGTGCCGATCACGTATATCACTTCTCTCGATAGGAACTGACGAAATCGTCACATACACGGACAGTGCCCGTCAATAGTTTCTGACGATTTCCTCAAAAGTGAGGCATACTGCTCTGGTGACGATGTCGAGTGACAACACCAATCGTTTGGAACGGCGCAAACAGCGCACCCGCTCGGCATTGGTGAAGGCCGCACAACGGTTGATCGCCGAGGGCAAGGTCAATGTGCCCGTACTGGAGATCACCCAGGCAGCCGATGTCGGGATGGGGTCCTTCTACAACCACTTCGACAGCAAGGAGCAGTTGTTCGAGGCGGCGGTCGCCGACGTGCTGGACGCGCATGGGGCGCTGTTGGACCGGCTCACCTCAGCCATCGAAGATCCCGCCGAAACGTTCGCGACCAGTTTCCGGCTCACCGGCCGGTTGTTCCGTCAGCGACCGCAGGAGAGCGAGATCCTGCTGGCCAGCGGGCTGAGGCTGTTGTCCTCGGACCGTGGCCTGGCGCCTCGCGCGCTGCGAGACATCAAGGCGGGCATGGCATCCGGCCGATTCACCATCGACGACGCGGAGCTGGCCCTGGCCATTGCCGGCGGCGCGCTGCTGGGTCTCGGTGCCCTGCTGCGCGACGATCCGAAGCGCGACGGCGCCAAGGCCGCGGACACCGCCACCGAGAGCGTGCTGCGGCTGTTCGGGCTCACCGCCGAGGAGGCGCACGCCGTCTGCCGGCGGCCGCTGCCGGACTTCGCGGCGGGCTGACCACGCACGCCGAGACGATCACGCACGTTCATCGCGGGGCCGCACCGCAACCAGAACCGCGCCCAGGACGAACGCCAGTGCGCTCAGCCAGGGAAACCGGCCGTCGGGGGCGAAGCCCCGGGCCGCGAACAACGCCAGGCCGAATACCGCCAGCGCCGCGCCCGCCGGTAATGCCACAACGGCCCATGCTGGGCGAATCGGCAGCGTCAGTAGCGGTAGGGGCGCCGCGAATACGGCACGGCCCCACCACAACAGCGTCAATTCGACCGCGGTGACGACAACGAGAATGGCGATCCACACGAGCCGGAACCCCCACCATCCCAGCGTTCCCTGGGCGGGCTGCGGGAACAGGCCGGTGGGGTAGCCGACGATGCCGACGATCACCACCGGCACCATGTGCCAGAGGTACAGCGCCATCACGTTGTCGTTGACCAGAGACACCGTGCGC
>NZ_LZKQ01000064.1 GCF_001668675.1 Mycobacterium asiaticum
CACCGACAATGTCGCTGCAAGCCGGGCAACGACGCACATGCCCCTGAGAGACGGCGCGCACCGCACCCCGCTCATGCTTCGAAGCGGTAACCCATACCCGACTCGGTCAGCAAATGTTTGGGATGCGACGGGTCCTCCTCAAGCTTGCGCCGCAGCTGCGCCAAATAGACTCGTAGATAATGCGTTTCGGTCGCATAAGCCGGCCCCCACACCTCCTTGAGCAACTCCTCGCGACCCACCAGCTTGCCGCGATTGCGCACCAGCATCTCCAGCATGCCCCACTCCGTCGGGGTCAGATGCACCTCCGCGCCGCCCTTCAGCACCTTCTTCGTTGCCAAATCAACCGTGAAAGAAGAAGTTTCGACCACCGGCTGCTCCACCTCCGACGCCGCGGCAGCGCGCCGCACCGCGGCCCGCAACCTGGCCAGAAACTCGTCCATCCCGAACGGCTTCGTCACATAATCGTCGGCTCCGGCGTCCAACGCCTCGACCTTGTCAGAAGAATCGCTGCGCGCCGACAACACAATTACCGGTGCGGAAAGCCACCCGCGCAACCCGCCCAACACATCGATACCCGAAATATCGGGCAGACCGAGATCCAGAATCACCACGTCCGGAGGATGCTCAGCGGCGGCCCGCAGCGCTCCTGCACCGGTTGACGCGGTAATCACCTCATAACCGCGCACGCTCAGATTGATCCGCAGCGCCCGCAGGATGTGGGGCTCGTCATCAATTACCAAGACCCGGGTCATTGTTCACCGCTGTCCGGCGGCCCGGCCAGGTCCAGCACCACCGTCAGCCCGCCCCCCGGCGTATCGCCGGCCTGGATCGTGCCCCCCATGGCCTCGACGAAGCCGCGCGCCACCGACATCCCCAAACCGACACCGGTGGTGTTGTCATGGTCACCCAACCGCTGAAACGCCTCGAACACCTGATCCTCGGCCCCGTGCGGAATCCCCGGCCCCTCATCGATCACGTTGATCAGCACGCGCTGGCCCACCCGTCCCGCGTTGACCCGGACCATGCAATCAGGCGCGTAGCGCAACGCGTTGTCGATCAGGTTGGCAAGCACCCGTTCCAGCAGTCCGCCATCGGCCATCACTACGGCATCACCGACGTCGACCTTCACGCGATCGATGGCGGATCGGTAGAATCCGGTGGCCCCCTTGCCGATGCTCACCAACGCGCGCTGCACCACCTCCTCGAGGTACACCCGTTGTTGCTCGGGGCGCACCACCCCCGCGGCCAACCGCGACGAGTCGAGCAGGTTACCCACCAGTGCAGTCAGCTGATCAATGGATTCCTCTGTGCTGGAAAGCAATTCGGCGGTGTCCTCGGCGGAGAAGGCCACATCGCCGGCGCGCAGGCTGGACACCGCAACCTTGGCGGCCGCCAGTGGGGTGCGTAGGTCGTGGCTGACCGCCGAAAGCAGAGACCGCCGCAGCTCGTCGGCCCG
>NZ_LZKQ01000065.1 GCF_001668675.1 Mycobacterium asiaticum
TGACCGGACCCCGTGAAATGGTCCACGGCGAACGAGAGTCGTTCATTGGTGGGTACAGGTGGCAGCGTAGCGGGCCGGCGCCTGATAGCCCAGTGACGAATGCCGGCGATGGTGGTTGTACTCGTGCTTCCAGTCGCTGATGACCACCCGGGCCTGGGCCATCGACCAGAAGCTGTTGATGTTCAAGCATTCGTCACGGATGCGGGAGTTGAAGGATTCGACGTAGCCGTTTCGCCACGGCTCGCCGGGTGGAATGAAGTGCAGGCCGACCTGTCCGGCGGCCCAGTCGGCCATGGCGCTGCAGGCTAATTCGGGTCCGTTGTCGCATCGCAGGACGGCCGGGTAGGTGCCACGCTCGGCGGCCAGGCAGTCCAGTTCGGCGATGAGGTGCTCGCCGGTGATGCTGCGCTCAACCATCCCACCGAGGCATTCGCGGGTGTGTTCGTCGATGATCGACACGATCTTGATCGGACGTCCGTCGGTGGTGCAGTCGAACTGGAAGTCCACCGCCCACACCCGGTTGGGCGCATCGGCGACTACGGTCGCTGGTGCGGTGGAGCTGCCGTGGCGTTTGCGGCGACGGCGCTGCGGCACGCGAAGCCCTTCTTCGCGCCAAAGGCGTTGCACCTTC
>NZ_LZKQ01000066.1 GCF_001668675.1 Mycobacterium asiaticum
CAACCCCCACCGGATGTCCCACCCTGCCAAGGCCCCCTCGGCGAACGCGCCGACTGGTGGTGGTACGACCCCTACGAACCCAAACCACCAACAACCAATCAACTTTGTTAAACGGCCGTCGGCGGCGCCGCTGTGGGGGCGTGTGCGAAAGGCCTTACGCTGGCTGATTTTTGACCCCGTCGACATACGTGGCGTCGATCAAGGTTGGCCCGGCGCGGGATGTTGCGGCGACCGATATTGCTGCGGTGGCGGGTATTGCGGTGGACCGCCCGGCGGCGGATGTTGCTGCGGCGGATGGTGCGGCGCCGGATATTGCTGAGGCGGCGGATATTGCTGAGGCATGCCGCGTGGTGGGTATTGCGGCGCCGGATGTTGCGGTGAACCGCCCGGCGGCGGGTACTGCTGCGGACTGCCGAACGGCGGATATCGCTGAGGCATACCGGGTGGCGGGTATTGCGGTGGACTGCCCGACTGGGCGTGGTAACGATTACCGCCCGAAGCCCGTTGAAGAGGCACTTCGGGACGGCGCCGGTAGTTGCGGATCCCGAGAACGACACCACCGATCACCGCCGCGGCGCCGGCCCCGATCGTTACCCGTCCCATGTCGTGGTCGGCGCGGAGCTGCGCTTCGTAGCTCAGAGGGCTGCCCTTGGCTTGCCTGCACGTGTCGCCCCGGTGCATTTCCTTGTAGTCGCATTCGGGGACTTTTTCGGTGGCATTGACGAAGCCAAAGCCCGTTAGCGCCAAACCGATGAGGATGACGATCAGCGGTCCGATCAACCTGTTGAGCATGGGCGCCTCTCTGGCAAATCGTCGCCCCAATGGTCGAGCACGTCGACGATACTCCGCGCAGCCGCTAGGTAAGTCTGCTTTCGAAGAGGCGCGTGACGCTCTACCGGATCGCAGTTCTATGAGGTCGGCATCAAACTCATAGAAAAGGCTGGGACACACTGACTTTGAGACCGGACCGGCGCCGAGCGGAAAGCCCGGGGCGGCGTTGCGTCGACGAGGCTTCCCCCCGGCGCCACGACGGAAGCACCCCTGCCGAATGGCGCCGTTTACCCACCCGTTACGTCTAAACTGCTCGCAGATCGACCCGCCGCACTAATTCAATGAACGGAGTGATTCCGGGGTGCACCGGATCTTGGTGATGACGGTGGCGCTAGCCGTGCTGACCGCGCCGCCGGCACTCGCAATCACTCCACCGCCGATCGATCCGGGAGCGTTGCCGCCGGACGTCACCGGACCCGATCAACCCACCGAACAGCGGGTGCAGTGTTCGGGCCCGACGGTCCTGCCGGATTCCAGCTTCCACGACCCGCCATGGAGTAACTCCTACATCGGCGTCACCGAAGCCCACAAGTTCGCCACCGGCGCCGGAGTGACGGTCGCTGTCATCGATACCGGTGTGGACGCCTCACCTCGCGTCCCCGCCGAGCCCGGCGGCGATTTCGTCGACCAGGCCGGCAACGGGTTGTCCGACTGCGATGCCCACGGCACCCTCACCGCCGCCATCATCGGCGGACGCCCCGCACCCACCGACGGGTACGTCGGCGTCGCCCCCGACGCCCGCCTGCTCTCCATCCGCCAGACGTCCGAGGCGTTCGAACCCGTCGGCTCCCAACCCAACCCGAACGACCCCAACGCCACCCCGGCCGCCGGGTCGATCCGCAGCCTGGCGCGGGCCGTGGTGCACGCCGCCAACCTGGGCGCCGGGGTGATCAACATCAGCGAGGCGGCCTGTTACAAGGTCAGCCGGCCGATCGACGAGGCGAGCCTGGGGGCGGCCATCGACTACGCCGTGAACGTCAAGAACGCAGTGATCGTCGCCGCGGCGGGGAACACCGGCGGCGACTGCGCCCAGAATCCGCTGCCCGACGCGGCCACGCCGTCCGACCCTCGGGGCTGGAACAAGGTGCAGACCGTCGTGACCCCGGCCTGGTACGGCGACCTGGTGATGACGGTGGGGGGAATTGGCCAGACCGGGGTGCCCAGCTCGTTCTCCATGCACGGTCCATGGGTGAACGTCGCGGCGCCCGCCGAGAACATCGAGAGCCTCGGCGATAGCGGTGAGCCGGTGAACGCCCTCCAAGGCAAGGAAGGCCCGGTTCCGATCGCGGGCACGTCGTTCGCCGCTGCCTATGTGTCGGGCCTGGCGGCCCTGATTCGACAACGATTTCCTGACCTCACCGCGGCACAGGTCATGAACCGCATCCAGTCCACCGCGCGACACCCCGGCGGCGGCACCGACAACCTGGTCGGGGAGGGCGTAGTCAATGCCGTTGCCGCCCTCACCTGGGACATCCCACCGGGCCGGACGACGATTCCATACAACGTGCGGCGGATGCCCCCGCCGGTCATGACACCGGCCCCCGATCGCGGGCCGATCACGGCGGTTGCACTGTCCATCGGGGGACTCTTGGTCGCCATCGGACTGGGCGCGTTGACCGCGCGGGCATTGAGGCGCCGATGAGCAGCCCGATCCGGTTGAAGTTCAGCACCGGGCACACGCTGATCTGGGCGGTGTTGGCCCCGGCGGCCATTCTGGCGTTCCTGCCCACCCGCTATTGGTGGGCGGGCATCGCCCTGGTGGCGGTAGGCGCGATAGTCGCGTTCGTCACCTTCTTCGGTCGTCGGTTAACCGGTTGGGTGGCAACGGTGTTCGCCTGGCTGCGACGGCACCGCAAGCCACCGGACGTGCCGTCCGAGCCCGAGGTCGGCGCCACGGTCAAACCCGGCGACCACGTCGCGGTGCGGTGGCGGCGCAACAACCTGATCGCCGTCATCGAACTCAAGCCTCGGCCCTTCACTCCCACGGTCATCGTCGACGGGCAGGCCCATACCGACGACGTGGTGGATACCCGCCTGCTCGAGCAACTGCTGTCGGTGCACTGCCCCGATCTGGAAGCCGACATCGTGTCGGCCGGCTTCCGGGTGGGCAAGATCGCCGCCCCGGAGGTGGTGAACCTGTACCAGCAGGTAATCGGCGGCGACCCGGCCCCCGCCAGCCGCCGCACCTGGATCATGTTGCGGGCCGACCCCGAACGCACCCGCAAGTCGGCACAGCGCCGCGACGAAGGTGTGGCGGGCCTGGCGCGCTACCTGGTTGCCTCGGCGACGCGAATCGCCGACAACCTCGCCGCCCACGGCGTCGACGCAATATGCGGGCGCAGCTTCGACGACTACGACCACGCCACCGACATCGGTTTCGTGCGGGAAAAGTGGTCGATGATCAAAGGCCGCGACTCCTATACCGCGGCCTACACCGCCCCGGGCGGCCCCGACCTGTGGTGGTCGGCGCGAGCGGACCACACCATCACCCGGGTGCGGATCGCCCCGGGACAGCCGCCACAGACCACCGTGCTGCTCACCACCGCGGGCAAGCCCAAGACGCCGAGGGGCTTCTCCCGCCTCTATGGCGGCCAGCGGCCCGCGTTGACCGGTCAGAATCTGATCGCCAACCGGCACTGCCAGATACCGATCGGATCGGCCGGCGTGCTGGTGGGCGAGACCGTGAATCGGTGCCCGGTGTACATGCCGTTCGACGACGTCGACGTGAGCCTCAACCTGGGTGACGCCCAGACGTTCGCCCAGTTCGTGGTGCGCGCGGCTGCCGCCGGAGCGGTTGTGACAGTGGGCCCGCACTTCGAAGAATTCGCCCGGTTGATCGGCGCACAGGTAGGTCCGGTGGCCAAGGTGGCGTGGCCGAATGCGACGACTTATCTGGGCCCTCATTCCGGCGTGGACAAAGTGATCCTGCGCCACAATCTCATCGGCACGCCGCGGCACCGCGAGTTGCCGATCCGCCGTATTTCCCCGCCCGAAGAAAGCCGCTTCCAACTGGCGCTACCTAAGTAAGCGTTATCCAAGAATTTTGGTGCAGGAACCTCCTCCTCCAGCGACGATAATGGTTAGAGCATTAAAGGAGGATGTTCCGATATGACTCAGCCGCAAACCGTGAAGGTCGATCAGCAAGAGATTCTTTCGCGGGCCGACGAGGTCGAGGCGCCGATGGCGCCACCGCCGACCGATGTGCCGGTGGCGCCAAGCGCTATCACGACGGCCATCAACGCGACCGAGCAGATCAAGCTGAACGCCGAGAACATGCGCATGTTTCTCGAGGCCGGTGCCCGCGAGCGGAGCCGCTTGGCGACCTCCCTGCGTAACGCGGCCAAGGCCTACGGTGACGTCGACGAGGAGGGCGCGGCCGCCCTGGACAACGACGGCGGCGAGGTGGCCGCCGAATCGGCCGGCGGCGTGGGTGGCGACGAGTCGGCCGGGCTGGAAGACACCCCTCAGGTGGCAGTAGCGGGTGGTGACGGCTACTCGGATATCGAGGCCACCGCAAAGAAGCTCGAAGCCGGCGATCAGGGTGCATCACTGAGCCGGATGGCAGAGAACTGGTTCAAGCTGAGCTTCGCCATGCAAGCGGACACCAAGCGGTTCCGAATCTTCCAGAACTGGGAGGGCGACGCCGCCGACGTCTGCGAGCAAGAGCTCGACAACCAGCGCCTGTGGATCGAATACATGGCGGCGAACGCCACCGCCCTGGCCCAGCAGGCCGACTACATGGCGCAGTTGCAGGCCAGGGCAATACAAGCGCATCCGTCGTCGGCGTCGATCGCGTTGGTGCGCGAGGCGGCTCAGGAGGGCAACAAAGAAGCCATCAAGACCTAC
>NZ_LZKQ01000067.1 GCF_001668675.1 Mycobacterium asiaticum
AATGTAGACCGTGGTGACGAACGTCCGCCGCGTGGTTACCTGCGCCAGCGCGCCCACCAGCACCCACGGGTCGGGACGGGCGGTGAAGTTCTACGTCAGCAGCGCGTTTCTGAAAACGCCCGACATCATCGAAATCGCCAAGGCGGCAGACGAACTCGGCTACGACGGCCTCGGGATCCCGGATCACGTCGTCAACCTGGAGACGCTACAGACGCCGTACCCGTACACCAAAGACGGGCAACGTCGTTGGCAGCCCTTCACCGACTGGGCCGACCCGTGGGTGCTGGTGGGCGCGCTGGCGCAGGTAACCACGCGGCTGAAGTTCGTCACCACGGTCTACATTCCGGCGATGCGCAACCCGTACTCGGCGGCCAAAGCCATTGGCACGGCGGCACTCCTGGCGTCCGGGCGGATTGAGCTGGGCATCGGGGTGGGTTGGTGCCGCGAGGAATTCGAGTTGATGGGGGAGCGGTTCGAGGCCCGCGGCAAGCGCACCGACGAGATGATCGAGCTGATGCGCGAATTGTGGTCACCGGGCTGGACCGAATTCGACGGCGAGTTCTACAAGGCGCCGCGGCTCGAGATGCAGCCGACGCCACCGCCGATCCCGGTCTATGTGGGCGGGCTCAGCGACATTGCGCTGCGCCGCGCCGCCCGCAACGACGGCTGGATCGGGGACCTGATCACCACCGATCGTGCCATCGAACGAGTGAACAAGCTGCGGGAATTGCGCGCCGCGCAAGGTCTTTCGATGGACGGATACGCGATCCTGACGCCATTGACCGACTCGTTCACGGCCGCGGACTATCAGCGTGCCGAGGATGCGGGTATCACCGGGATCATCACCATGCCGTGGATGTTCTACGCTGGGCCGGACGCGACGCTGGCGGAGAAGATCGACGGCCTGCGCCGTTTCCGCGAGGACCTCGCCTTGGGCTAGCGCGAGCAGACGCTTACGCGCCCGACACGCCGGGCGTGCGGGCGCGTAAGCGTCTGCTCGCGGGGGTCAGCGGCAGGCGCTCGCAATGGCGAGCCAGTCATCGGCGGCCAGGCCGCTCTCGCCCGTCGGGTCGTACCGGTTCAGCAGCCCGGCAACGGTCAGGTGTTCACCCGGTGTGAAACCGTGCCCACCGAGTAATGCATTGAGGCCCGACTCGGTGAAGTCGCTGCGGTACGGTTCGCCGCGCCGAGCCACCAGGCGGGTCATGCGGCGCGCGCCGCGCCATGGGGTGCTTCCGTCCACAACACCGGCGCGGATGTAGTCCACGACCAAACGGCTACCCGGCGCACAGACGTCGGCAAGATCGCCCAGTGTCGCCGCTATCGCCCTGCGGGTCAGATACGGAGTCACGCCGAGCCAGCTGACCAGGCTCGGTCTGCTCGGGTCGAGACCGGCGTCGAGCAGGCGCTCGCGCAGCGCATCCCGTTCGAAATCGCATGGCACCCAGACCGTTCGGCTACTTGCCGTCAGCAACCGTTCGGCGATCGGGCGTTTGCGCGCCTGGGTGGCGGGCGCGTCGACCTCGAAAACGGTCACCGGTGCTCCGGCCAGCCGTAGGCAGGTGGTGTCGAAGCCGGCGCCGAGCAGCACGATCTGGTCGATGCCGATGGAAATGGCGGCCCGCCAGGCGTCATCGGCGTAGCGCACCCGCAGCGTGATGTGCGCGTGCAGACCGCCCCACAGCCAGTCGAACAACCGCAGGACGGCATCGGCTGTTCGCGGGTGCGCCAGCACCGCCCGCAATGCCGGGTGCTCAACGAAATTGTTCGAGTGCGGGTCGTGGACCAGTCGACGGTCGGGCGGACGCAAGGTTTCTGCGGCGCGTTGGGCGGCGTTGGCCTGAGCGGTCAGGCTCGCCCTCCGGTCGAGGCGCCGGCGTGGGGCGGCTGAGATCGTCACGGTATCGAGGCTACGAAGCGATCGGTTCACGAGTAAGGTCCAATTTGATGGCGAATTTGTGTACCAGTTCCGCCCGCGGCATCGACCTGCATCTCGACCTGCCGCCCGGCCGAGGCCGACGGGTGGCGCTGGAAACCGCGCTGCGACAAGCGATCCGGGAGGGCCGGCTGGCCGCCGGGGAGTCATTGCCGTCCTCTCGGTCGCTGGCCGCCGAATTCGGACTGGCCCGCGGAACCGTCGTCGAGGTCTACGCCCAGCTGGCCGCCGAGGGATACCTGCGTGCCCGGCCGGGCGCGGCCACCACGGTTGCCCAGGGACCCCACCTGCCCGCGCCGGTCAGCCCCGAGCGCCGGCCAAGCCGCATCATCGCCGACTTCCGATTGGGCCGTCCGGACCTGAGCATGTTTCCCCGCGCCGAATGGCTGCGCGCGCTACGACGAGCGCTGCACGTCACCCCGCACGCCGAACTCGGCCCGGGCGATCCCCGCGGGTCGCTGCGGTTGCGCACCGTGCTGGCGAACTACCTGGGCCGGGTTCGCGGGGTGCTCACCACCCCGGAGCAGTTGGTGATCTGCGCTGGCTTCACGCAGGGATTGCGGCTGACCTGTGATGCGCTCGCCGCGCACGGGGCGCTCGCTGTTGCCTTGGAGGATCCGTGCCTACCCGACCATCGGGCGGTCACGGTCGCGAGCGGACTCGATATCGTGCCGCTCCGGGTCGACGACGGCGGCGCCCGGCCGGAGGGGCTGACCGGTGCCGTCGCGGGCGCGGTCCTGACTCCGGCCCACCAGGCGCCGCTGGGGGCGACGCTGGAGGCGCAGCGGCGCACCGAGTTCACCCGGATCGCCGCGGCAAGCGGCGGGTATCTGGTTGAGGACGACTACGACGGGGAGTTCCGCTACGACCGTCATCCTGTCGGTGCACTGCAGGGCCTGGCGCCTGAGTGCGTCATCTACGCCGGCAGCGCCAGCAAGAGCCTGGCTCCGGGATTGCGCTTGGGCTGGTTGGCGGTGCCCACAGACCTGGTCGACGCAGTGGTCGAGGCCAAACGCCGCGCCGATCGCGGTACCGATGTGCTGGCACAGCTGGCGTTCGCGGAATTGATCGAGTCGGGTGGCTTGGACCGGCACGTCCGCCGGATGCGGCGTCGCTACCGTGATCGCCGCGATGCGCTCGTCGAGACGCTGGACCGACACGCACCGTCGGTGTCGGTGCACGGAATTGCCGCCGGGCTGCATGCCGTGGTGTCGCTACCCGACGACGCGGTCGAATCCGAGGTGGTGTCCCGCGCGCTGCGACAGGGCATCGCGCTGACGGGACTGGCGCCGTTCTGGCACGGTGCGGGTCCGCGGACCGCGGGCATCGTTGTCGGCTACGGGACACCGTTCGAGCACGAATACACCGCCGCGCTGGAACACCTCGGCCGGTTGCTCAAGGTCGCCTTGGGCTAGGGCGAGCAGACGTGAAAGCGCCCGACACGCCGTGCATGCGGGCGCTTTTACTGGGGGCACCTCCCGCTTGCGGGGGACTGCTCGCGCCGGTAGCGGCTCACCGCACCTGGACAGCGGTCTGCAGGGTTACCTCAGAGATGTCCGAGTGGCTTCGGCCGCCGGTGTTGCCGAGCGTGCTGATCCACACCAGCACGAAAGGCGTTGACGCCGACGCATTTACCGGTATGACGTTGTGTCCCGGGTGCACCGCCGTGGGTGGGCTGAGCTCTGCGGTGTCGCCGAGCTTGCCGGGTGTCGCAGTCGCCGACGACCGGATTTGCAGCACACTGCCGGTGCTGTCCAGGTCGACGGTCACGGCACTGAGCGTCGTCGGCTCGGGAAGCTGCAGGAGCAGCCCGACACCGTCCTTGAACTTCGGAAACGGCTCCGGGTCGAAGTAGGTGTCGCTCGACCACGCGGTGGCGGGATTGCCGTCGATCGCCAGACCGGCGGTGCCGGGGCTATCCGGCGCCCCGCCGGGGGAGAACACCGAGGCTGCCAGCGGGTGCACCGTCCCGGGACCGGCCGCCACCAGCGATGGTGGCGGTTTGGCGGGCGGCGTGGTCGTCTGCAGACCAAGTTTGTCGCCGCTCATGGCTACTTCGGTATCGAAAACGCCGACCAGCCGGCTGATGGTGCTGGCAAAGGTGAGCAGCACGACCAGCACGATCACCGCCGCGGCCCCCAGACACGTCTTGACCAGTTGTCGGCGGGCGTGTTCGGCACGTTCGACCGGCCCGAAATTGCGGAAGGTGGCGTAGTGGCCGGGCGCCGGTATCGGCATCAGTTCCCGGGTCGCGGCCGGGTCGGCTTTGGAGTCCGCACTGGCCTGACGCAGCAGCGTCGTGATCGTCTGCGCGCTGCGGATGCCCGCATCGTCGCGCACCAGGGCCGCGGCGGTGGTCGACACCAGAAACGGGACCTGCGGATTGAGCGTCGCGGGATCCTGGACGCGACCCTGCGCGTCGAACTCGACGGGGTGCCAATCCCGCCTCGCGGCTTCGTCGGCGAGGGGCCAGCGATTGACCAGCAACGCGTACATGACGGCGCCGATGCCGCGGAGGTCGTCGCGCGACGTGGCCTCGGGCATCGTGGCCGGGAACGCGAGCACGGAGCGCCCCTCCACGCTGACCCGGATCCGGGCGGGATGGTCGATCGACAGCGTCGCACCCGCGCGATGGGCCGCCTCGGCGGCCTCGGCCAGCGACAACACCGCATCCGAGACACCGAGAGGCGATGGAGCGGTATCGGCCACCTCTTTCAGGGTGGCACCGCGAATCCATTGCGAGACAACGACTCCGCCGCAATAGTCGCGCCCCACGTCGATCACTGTGGCGAGATAGGGCGAATTGACGCCGCGCAGGCTCGCGGTGCGCGAGAGGATGGCGTCGATGGTCGCCTTGGGCAACTTGTTCTCCGGGTCGACCACCGTGATCGCCAGGTGTTGACCGGTCACCGTGTCGGCGGCCTGCCAGAACTGCAGGTGCGGCGCCTCGCCGTAGAACAGCAGCAGTCGGATCCGGCCGCTGGCGATGGTGGCCCCGGCGACCAGCGGGTTGGCTTCGCCGCTCGGTGATCGCGGTTCCGTCCAGAGGTAAGGAATGTGCGCCGTCGCCACCTCGGGCGGGATGGGTTCGCTGGCGGTCATCGCTTCGTTTCGGGCTGGGGCCGAGCAGACGCTAAAGCACCCGACACGCCGTGCGTGCGGGGGCTTTAGCGTCTGCTCGCGCAGGTGAACGGCTGCCATTCACATAGCCGGGAAACGACGCCCCCAAACCGGTGCATGCCAGCCACGGACTGGGTTGACCCAGACACAAAAGCACCCGGCACGCCGGGTGGTTCCGGCACGCCGGGCGTGCGGGTGCTTTTGTGTCTGCTGGCCTACACGTCGTAGTACAGCGCGAACTCGTACGGGTGCGGGCGGATCTGCACCGGCAGGATCTCGTTCTCGCGCTTGTAGGCGATCCACGTCTCGATCAAGTCCGGCGTGAAAACGCCGCCCTCGGTGAGGTATTCGTGGTCGGCCTCCAAGCGGTCGATCACCGCGGACAGCTGCGTCGGAGCCTGCGGGATGTTCGCGGCCTCCTCCGGCGGCAACTCGTAGAGGTCCTTGTCGACCGGCGCCTGCGGCTCGATCTTGTTGCGGATACCGTCCAGGCCGGCCATCAGCATCGCCGAGAACGCCAGGTACGGGTTGCCCGACGAGTCGGGGCAACGGAACTCCAGCCGCTTGGCCTTCGGGTTGCTGCCCGTGATCGGGATGCGCACACACGCCGAGCGGTTGCGCTGGCTGTACACCAGGTTGATCGGCGCCTCGTAGCCCGGGACCAGCCGCTTGTAGGAGTTCACCGTCGGGTTGGTGAAGGCCAGCAGCGACGGCGCGTGGTGCAGCAGGCCACCGATGTAGTGGCGGGCGGTGTCCGACAGGCCGGCGTAACCAGTCTCGTCGTACATCAACGGGTTGCCGTCCTTCCACAGCGACTGGTGGGTGTGCATACCCGACCCGTTGTCACCGAACAGCGGCTTGGGCATGAACGTGACGGTCTTGCCGTTGGCCCAGGCGGTGTTCTTCACGATGTACTTGTAGAGCTGCATGTCGTCGGCGGCGTGCAGCAGCGTGTTGAACTTGTAGTTGATCTCGGCCTGGCCACCGGTACCCACCTCGTGGTGGCCCTTCTCCAATACGAAGCCGGCGTTGATCAAGTTGGTGAGCATCTTGTCGCGCAGGTCGACGTAGTGGTCGACCGGGGCCACCGGGAAGTAGCCGCCCTTGGGACGGACCTTGTAGCCGCGGTTGGGGCTGCCGTCGAGTTCGTTGGGGGATCCGGTGTTCCACCAGCCCGAGATCGCGTCGACCTCGTAGAACGAGCCGTTGGTGCGCGAGTCGAATGCGACCGAGTCGAAGATGTAGAACTCGGCCTCGGCGCCGAAGTACGCGGTGTCGGCGATGCCGGTGCTGATCAAGTAGTTCTCGGCCTTGCGGGCGACGTTACGAGGATCGCGCGAGTAGGGCTCGAGGGTGAACGGGTCGTGCACGAAGAAGTTCAGGTTCAGCGTCTTGGCTTCCCGGAACTGGTCGATTTTCGCGGTTGCCGGGTCCGGCAGCAGCAACATGTCGGACTCGTGGATCGACTGGAAACCGCGGATGGACGAGCCGTCGAATGCCAAACCCTCGTCGAACACGCTCTCGTCGAAGAACGAGATCGGAATCGTGAAGTGCTGCATGATTCCGGGCAGGTCGCAGAAACGGACGTCGACAAACTCGACGTTTTCATCTTTGGCAAGTTTAAAGACGTCGTCGGGCGTCTTATCCGTCACAGGAGGCTCCTTTACTTGGTGATTCGCGGCCGACGCTAGGGAGCAGTTGTTGCCCGTCAGTCAACCCCGTGTTGCGCAGAGGTTACGCACCACACTCCCGCAACAAGGCTCGGCGACAGCCGCGCCCTATTGTGAACGTCATGGCCCGCAAGATCGTAACCGTTGCCCGGTCATCTTGGTACGGCATGTCCCGCGCCCGCGTCGGAAGGGTCTGATGACGCAGGGATCAACTTCCGGTTACCCGGGTGAAGCGCTCGGCTTGCCGGAGTCGGGGTCGGGCTCGCTGGCGCGGATGGGACGCCGGATCGGCGCGCTGTTCATCGATTGGCTGATCGCCGCGGGCCTGGCGCTGCTGTTGCTGGCGTTCGGCGCCATCCCGGACACCGTGTTGTCGACGGCGCAGCTGCTGATCTGGGTGGTGCTGGGCTCGCTGTCGGTGCGCCTGTTCGGCGTGACGGCGGGTCAACTGGCGCTGGGCCTGCAGGTGGCGGCGGTCGACGGCCGGTTGCCGATCGGCATCGGACGAGCACTGGGCCGCAACCTGTTGATCTTCCTGGTAGTGCCGCCGCTGTTCACCGACGCCGACGGGCGGGGACTGCAGGACCGGCTCACCAAAACCGCGGTGCTGCGCCGCTAGAAGTTACTTGCGGCGCACGGTGCGCTGCACGCCCCGCATCTTGCCGGCGTTGGGCAGCGGCCCCTTGGGCATCATGGCCGCACCGGCCCGCGTACCCAGGGCCGCCAACCGCGACTCCAGCGCATCCATCTGCTTGACGGTGATGTTGGCCGGCAGGCGCGTCAGGTGCCGTTCCAGCTTGGCCAGGGCGACCTCGCCCTCGCCGTTGCCGACGATCACGTCGTAAATGGGCACGTCGCCGACGATCCGCGCGGTGCGCTTCTTCTCCTGAGCCAACAGCGGCTTGACCCGCCCCGCCGAGCCCTCGCCGACGAAGATGACGCCCGGCCGTCCGATCACCCGGTGCACCGCGTCGAAGTGCCCGGTCGCGGCCACCCCGGGGGTGACCCGCCACTTGCCGCGCATGTTGTCCAGCACCCACGCGGCGGCGCCGGTCTGGCCCTCGGCCTGGCGGTAAATACTGCGCTGGGCCCGTCGGCCGAAGATGATGAACGCGACCAGCGCGCCCAGCATCAGGCCGATCGGGATCATCATGATCATGGTCAGCCCGCCGGCCCAGATGCCGAACCCCACCGCGGCGGCAACGATCAGCACAAACGCGCCGATCATGTAGGGCAGCAGGCGTTTGTCCTGCTTGCGCTGCATGTTGAACGCCTGCCACAACTGGCTGCGACGCTCCTTGGCCGCGGCCTTGCGGGCGGCCGTCGCCTCGGCCTTGGCGGCCTTGTTCTCAGCAGCTGATCGGGATTTCGCCATAGTCAAAGGATACGGACGTGGCGGTCACCCAGACGCTGAGGTGCGGGCGGCACGGGCCTGCTCGTAGAGCCGACCGGCCCGGTACGACGAGCGGACCAGCGGCCCGGACAACACCCCGGCGAAGCCCAGGCCCTCCGCGTACTGCGCGAACTCGACGAACTCGTCGGGAGTGACCCAGCGCTGCACCGGGTGATGGCGCGCCGAGGGTCGCAGGTACTGGGTGATGGTGACGATGTCGCAGCCGGCGGCGTGCAGATCGGACAGCGCGGTGCGCACCTCCTCGGGGGTTTCGCCCAAGCCGAGGATGAGGTTGCTCTTGCTGACCAGCCCGGCGGCGCGCGCGGCGGTGAGCACATCCAGGCTGCGCTGGTAGGTGAAGGCCGGACGGATCCGCTTGAAGATCCGCGGCACGGTTTCGATGTTGTGCGCCAACACTTCTGGCCGGGAATCGAAGACCTCGGCGAGCCGGGCGGGGTCACCCTGGAAGTCGGGAATCAGCAACTCGACGCCAGTGGCGGGGTTGAGTTTCTTGATGGCGCGGACCGTCTCGGCGTACAGCCAGGCGCCGCCGTCGGGCAGGTCGTCGCGGGCGACGCCGGTGACGGTGGCGTAGCGCAGGCTCATGGCCTGCACGCTTTCGGCTACCCGGCGCGGCTCGTCGCGGTCCAGCTCGGCGGGCTTCCCGGTGTCGATCTGGCAGAAGTCACACCGACGGGTGCACTGGTCGCCGCCGATCAGGAAGGTCGCTTCACGGTCTTCCCAGCATTCGAAGATGTTGGGGCAGCCGGCCTCTTCGCAGACGGTGTGCAGCCCCTCACGACGAACCAGGCTCTTCAGTTCGGTGTATTCCGGCCCCATCCGCGCGCGGGTCTTGATCCACGGCGGTTTGCGCTCGATCGGGGTCTGCGCGTTGCGCACCTCCAGGCGCAGCAGCTTGCGGCCTTCCGGTGCGACAGTCACGTCGTCGATGCTACGCGGGCGGCGAGATGTTGCCGCACCGGCAGCAGCCCGTCGAGAGCGTCGCAAACCGCGTCGGCGACCGCGGTCCGGACCTCGGCCACCGGCACCGGGCGGCGCAATTCCGCCGACAACGACGTCACCCCGGCGTCGCTGATCCCGCACGGCACGATCGTGTCGAACGAACCCAGGTCGCAGTCGCAGTTCAGGGCGAAACCGTGCAACGTCGTCGAGCGCGCCACCCGCACGCCGATCGCGGCGACCTTGCGCGCGGGCCGGCCCGGCACCCATACGCCCGAGCGTCCGTCGACCCGGCCGGCGTCCAGCCCCAGCTCGGTGCACACCCTGATCAGGGCTTCTTCGATGCGGCGGACGTAATTGACCACGTCCAGGGGTTCGGCCAGCCCGATGATCGGATAGCCCACCAGTTGCCCCGGACCGTGCCAGGTGATCTTGCCGCCGCGGTCGGTGTCCACCACCGGGGTGCCGTCCAGCGGCCTTTCCTGCGGTTCGGTGCGACGACCGGCGGTGTAGACGGCCGGGTGCTCGAGCAGCAGCAGCGTGTCCGGGCCGCCCGCGACGCGTGCGTCGGCCAGCTCGCGCTGCAGCTGCCAGGCTTGCCGGTAGTCGATCGTTCCGAGCTGTTGCACCTCGATTGGGGCGGAGCCGGACCGGATGGAACCCGTCACCCCAGCGAGGTTACTCGCTTCGCGCGCCGCTCGGTGCCCGTCGTCAGTCGCCGTCGCGGCGGGCGGTGGCGTAGTCGAGCGCTTCGCCAATCGTGTTGTGGTGGAAGCGGAAACCGGCCTTTTCCAGGGCTGTCGGAATGGCGCGCTGCCCGGTCAGCAGCCCCTCGTCGGCGAATTCACCGAGGGCCGCGCGCACCGCGAAGCCGGGCACCGCCAACGGCGTGGGGCGGTTGACCGCGCGGCCGAGAGCGGTGGTGAACTCCGCGTTGGTGACCGGGGCGGGGCCGGTCATGTTCACCGGACCCGACAGCGCGGGGTTGGAGATCGCGAACAGCAGCGCCCGGACCTCGTCCTCCAAACTGATCCAGGACATGTACTGGCGGCCACTGCCCAGGCGGGCACCCAGGCCCAGCGAGAACACCGGACGCATCATCCGCAGCGCGCCGCCCGCCGGCGCCAGCACCACACCGGTGCGGGCCAGCACCACCCGGGTGCCGTCGTACTGCGCCGGCAGGGTGGCGGCTTCCCAGTCCACGCACAGCTGCGCCAGGAAACCCCTTCCGGCCGAGTCGTTTTCGTCGACCACGCGGTCCTTGGTGTCGCCGTAATAGCCCACCGCACTGGCGTTGATCAGGGTGCCGACGCCAGCGTCGGCGACGGCGGCGGCGAGCACCTCGGTCGGCGCGATCCGGCTGTCCCGCAAGCTCTGCTTGAACGCGCCCGACCACCGGCGTTGACCGACGTTGACCCCGCACAGGTTGACCACCACGTCGACATCGGTGAGCGCGTCGGGATCGAACTCGCCGCTTTCGGGATTCCAGTGCAGCTCTTCGGAATTCGCCGGGGTTCGGCGCACGATCCGCAGCACGTCGTGGTCAGCCGCACGCAGCGCCGCGGTCAGGGCCGAGCCGATCAGGCCGGACGAACCCGCTATGGCGACAACGGCTTTGGCCACAGTTCGGAGTCCCCCTGCTACAGGCCCTGCTAAAGGCCTAAGTCGGCCTCGAACGCTCCCTCTTCGAGGCGGTGCTTGATGGTGGTCAGGAACCGGCCCGCGTCCGCGCCGTCGATGAGCCGGTGGTCGTAGGTCAGCGGGAAGTAGCTGATCGAGCGGACGCCGATGGACTCGTTGCCGGCATCGTCGACGATCACCCGGGGCCGCTTGACGATGGCGCCGGTGCCCAGCATGGCGGCCTGCGGCGGCACCAGGATGGGGGTGTCGAACAGGGCGCCCTGGCTGCCGATGTTGGTGATCGTGAAGGTGCCGCCGGACAGCTCGTCGGGCTTGAGCTTGTTCGTCCGGGCGCGGTTGGCGATGTCGGCGATCGCCCGGGCCAGACCGGCCAGCGACAGGTCCCCGGCGTTGTGGACGACGGGGGAGAGCAGGCCCTGTTCGGTGTCAACGGCGAACCCCAGGTGCTCGGCGTCGTAGTAGGTTATTTCCTTGCTTTCCTCGTTGTAGCTGGCGTTGACGTTCGGGTGCGCCTTGAGGGCGTCGATGACCGCCCGCGCGATGAACGGCAGGAACGTCAGATTCACGCCCTCGCGTTCGGCGAAGGCCGCCTTCGCCCGTGCCCGCAGCGCCACGATCTTGGTCATGTCGATCTCGTGGGTCTGGGTCAGCTGCGCGGTCAGCTGCAGCGATTCGCGGGTCTTCTTCGCCGTGATCTGACGGATCCGGCTGGCCTTCTGGGTGGTGCCGCGCAGGTGCGCCAATGCCGAGGACGGAGCCGGGGCGGACGCCTTGGCCGCCGCTGGAGCGGGGGCGGCCGGCGCCTTGGCGGGCTCCTCTTTTGGCTGTTGCTTTTTCTCCGCGGCGGCAAGCACGTCCTGCTTGCGGATGCGACCGCCCACACCGGTGCCGGTCACCTCGGCGAGGTCGATGTCGTGCTCGGCGGCCAGCTTTCGCACGAGCGGCGTGACGTAGGGCCCGCCGTCGGACTCGGACTTCGATTCGGCCTCGGGTTCCTTCTTGGGCTCGGGCTTGGGTTCCGGCTTCGGCTCCGGCTTGGGTTCCGGCTTCGGCTCCGGCTTGGGCTCTTCCTTGGCCTCCGGCGCCGGCTCGGGCTCCGGCTCCGGCTCCGGTTCGGGCTCGGGCTCCTTTTTGGGCTCGGCCTTGGGTTCCGGCTCGGACTCCGCGGACCCGGCCGAGTCCGCGCTGCCGATCTTGGCCAGCTCGCCGCCCACCTCGACGACGTCGTCTTCCTCAGCGGTGATGCTGACCAGTACGCCGGCCACCGGGGACGGGATCTCGGTGTCGACCTTGTCGGTGGACACCTCCACCAGCGGCTCGTCCACCTGCACCGAGTCGCCGACCTTCTTCAGCCATCGCGTCACCGTGCCCTCGGTGACCGACTCACCGAGTTCGGGCATGGTCACCGGCGTCGCGTCGCCGCCACCGGATCCGCCGCTGGACTTCTCCTGCTTGGGTTCCGGTTCCGGCTCGGGTTCCGGCTCCTCGTCGGCTTCCTCTTGAGCCTGCTCCTCGGCCTCGCCGGCGGGCTCGTCCTTCGACTCGGACGAGCCGCCCCCGTCACCGTCGTCCTCACCGCCGATGATGGCGAGGTCGCCGCCCACCTCGACGGTGTCGTCCTCCTGGGCGATGATCTTGGTCAGCACACCCGCGGCCGGAGACGGGATCTCGGTGTCGACCTTGTCGGTGGAGACTTCGACGAGTGGCTCGTCGACTTCGACCGTGTCGCCTTCCTGCTTGAGCCAGCGAGTGACCGTTCCCTCGGTGACGCTCTCGCCGAGTGCCGGCATCTGGACGGAGAAGGCCATCTTTGTTGACTCCTCGAACGGTCGTCGGTGTCGGCGCAGGTCGACCTCTGGCTTACCACACAGTCGTGAACCGGATGCGGAACCCACGTGGATGTCAAAACTATCCTGTCACTCTGCCATCGGTCTCCTGCATTCAGCCCTTGCTACGGTGTGGCCTACTGGCAACGACAATAGGCCCAGGTAGATGCCCAGGTAGCGGAGGTTTGATGGCGGCGACACAGCACGCACCCCAGCAGTTCGTCGACAGCGCCGACGGCCATCGGATCGCGGTGTACGAAGAGGGCAACCGCGAGGGGCCCACCGTGGTGCTGGTGCACGGCTGGCCGGACTCCCACGTGCTGTGGGACGCGGTGGTTCCGCAGCTGGCGCAACGGTTTCGGGTGCTCCGCTACGACAACCGCGGCGTCGGGCTGTCGTCCACACCCAAGCCGGTCGCGGCCTATTCGATGGCGCGATTCGCCGACGATTTCGGCGCTGTCATCGGCGAGTTGAGCCCGGGACAACCGGTCCACGTGCTCGCCCACGACTGGGGCTCGGTGGGGGTGTGGGAGTACCTCAGCCGGCCCGGCGCCAGCGACCGGGTCGCATCGTTCACCTCGGTGTCCGGCCCCGCCCACGATCAATTGGTCAACTTCGTCTTCGGCGGTCTGCGCCGGCCCTGGCGGCTGCGGCACTTCACCGGAGCGCTCGACCAGGCGGTCCGGTTGAGCTACATGGCTTTCTTCTCCATCCCGGTGCTGGCGCCGCTGCTGCTGCGGCTGGCGTTCCGCAGCGCGGCCGTGCGGCGCGCGGTCGTCGACAACATCCCGGCCGACCAGATCCGCCACTCCGCCAACATCGCCAACGACGCCGCCAACTCGGTGAAGGTGTACCCGGCCAACTATTGGCGGTCCTACTCTTCCAAGTTCCGCCGCCAGGGTGTGCACGTCGTGGATGTGCCGGTGCAGCTCATCGTCAACACACACGACAAGTACGTGCGGACGGCCGGCTACGACGAGACGAGCCGCTGGGTGCCCCGACTGTGGCGGCGCGACATCAGGGCCGGCCACTTCTCGCCGATGTCCCACCCGCAGGTGATGGCCACCGCCGTCCACGAGCTCGCCGACCTGACCGAGGGCAAGCCGGCGAGCCGCGCCCTGCTGCGCGCCCAGGTGGGCCGCCCACGCGACTACTTCGGCGACACGTTGGTCGCGGTCACCGGCGCGGGCAGCGGCATCGGGCGCGAAACCGCGTTCGCGTTCGCGCGGGAAGGTGCCGAGGTGGTGGTCAGCGACATCGACGAGGCCACCGTCAAGGAGACCGCCGCCGAGATCACCGCGCGGGGCGGCGTCGCCTACCCCTATGTGCTGGACGTGTCCGACGCCGACGCCGTGGAGGCGTTCGCCGAACGGGTCAGCGCCGAACACGGCGTTCCCGACATCGTCGTCAACAACGCCGGCATCGGTCAGGCGGGCGGCTTCCTGGACACGCCGGCCGAACAGTTCGACCGCGTGCTGGACGTCAACCTCGGCGGCGTCGTCAACGGCTGCCGGGCATTCGGGCGCCGGCTGGTCGAGCGCGGCACCGGCGGACACATCGTCAACGTGTCATCGATGGCTGCATACGCCCCGCTGCAGTCGCTGAACGCCTACTGCACGTCCAAGGCGGCGACGTTCATGTTCTCGGACTGCCTGCGCGCCGAACTCGACGCCGCCGACGTCGCGCTGACCACCATCTGCCCGGGCGTCATCAATACCAACATCATCAACAACACCCGCTTCGACACCCGGGTCGAACTCGACAAGGTCGACGACCGGCGCGGGCAGCTGGGCAAGATGTTCGCGCTGCGCCGGTACGGGCCGGACAAGGTGGCCACCGCGATCGTCTCGGCGGTCAAGAAGAATAAGCCGATCCGGCCCGTGACGTTCGAGGCTTACGCGCTGTACGGCGTTTCCCGAGTGCTGCCCCAGGCGCTGCGCAGCACCGCTCGCGCGCGGGTGATCTGACGGTCGGCGTTGCCTACACGCCCGCGGGAGCGCCTCGGGAGCGGCGCACCAGCAGTGGCCCGGCGACCGCAAGCAAGCCGATCACCGTCAACGGGATCGTCCAGGCGCGCCGGCTCGACAGCGAGGACTCGCACGCGGCGACATAGTCGGTGTGCGGGACGATGTCGTTGAGGATCGGGATGTTGGCCACGCTGCCATTGTTGGCGGCCCTGGCGCCCGCATAATCGCTGACGATCCCGTTGCCGCAGCTAATGGATCCGCCGTTGCTGTTCGCCACCTTCACAGGCACCAGCAGCCCGATTACGCCGGCCAACAGAAGTACGGCGCCTACTGCAAGAATCAACCGTCGCACTGACATCATTCCGGCCTTTCAGAGAAGTGCTTCCCGACGGTTCATGGTTTAGCCGTCGGAGCACTCCGCTAAACGCGGGCAAGCCCGCCGCGGCCCTGCTGTCGGGGACTTGGCACTAAATCGGCGCGGGTGGGGTACTCGGATTCCGAAGATTTCACGCCGAAAGGATTCGCGATGACGTTGACCAAGGATTTGGCGACAGTCCGAGACGTTCAGGCGTCCCGCCAGGAGGTCTGGGACGTGATCGCCAACGGGTGGACCTACACGCAGTGGGTGGTGGGCAACAGTCGCACCCGCGCCGTCGACTCGAACTGGCCCGAGCCCGGGTCGACGATCCGGCATTCGGTCGGAGTGTGGCCGTTGGTGATCAACGACAAGACGGTCGTCGAAAGCTGCACGCCCGGCGAGGAAATCGTGTTGCATGCCCGCGTCGGGCTGATGGGCGCGGCGCGAATCACGATGCGACTGCACGACATTCCGCAGGGGTGCCGGATCGAGATGCACGAGGTGCCGGTCAGTGGACCGGGCGGCCTGGTACCCGATCGCTTGTCGCTGCTCGCCGTCTACCCCCGCAATCGCGAGTGCCTGTGGCGCCTGGGCGCGCTGGCCGAACGCCTCAAGCCGGACGAGGTCGACTAACGCATGGAGGCGGCCGATGCCGTCGTGATCGGAGCCGGTCACCACGGCCTGGTAGCCGCAGCGATGCTGGCGGACGCGGGCTGGGACGTGCTGGTGCTCGAAGCTCAGGCCGACCCGGGTGGGGCGGTGCGTAGCGCCGAACTGACCCCGGGCTACATCACCGACCTGTTCAGTTCCTACTACCCGATGACGGCGGCGTCGCCGGCGATCACCGAACTCGGGCTCGAGGACCACGGACTGCGCTGGTCACACGCCCCGGCAGTGGTCGGTCATCCTCGCCGCGCTGATGACGACGACCCGCCCGTTCTCTACCATGACCCGGCCCACACCGCCGCCGAGTTCGGGCGTCGCGAGCCCGCCGATGCCGACAACTGGCTGCGCGCCGTGGAACTGTGGGACAAGGTCAAGACGCCGCTGCTGAACGCGATGTTGGCGCCCTTCCCGCCGACGCTGCCCTTGCTGCAGCTGCTACACAAGCTCGGCACTGCCGAAGCCATCCGGCTCGCCAATCTCCTTGTGCAGCCGGCCAACTCGATGACGCAGCGGATGTTCGACGGTGAGGCTCCGCGAATCATGCTGCTGGGCAACGCAATGCACGCCGATATTCCGCCCGACGCGCCGGGCAGCGGCGTCATGGGTTTTCTGATGACGATGCTCGGCCAGGACGTGGGCTGGCCCGTGCCGGTCGGTGGCTCGGGACAGCTGACTGCCGCCCTGGTCAAGCGTGCATGCGCGGCCGGCGCGCGGATCGAGTGCGGCCAGCATGTCGGCCGGATCCAGGTGCAGGGTGGCCGGGCGGTCGGGGTCACGACGGCGGCGGGGCGCACTGTTCGGGCGCGGCGGGCGGTCGTCGCCGATGTGACTGCGCCGCAACTGTTTTGCCAGATGCTGCCCGCGGACACGCTGCCGACGAGTTTGCGCGATGACATGGAGCACTTCGAATGGGACCCGCCGGTGGTCAAGGTCAACTATGCACTGGACCGGCGGGTGCCCTGGCGAGCGGCGAACCTGCGCAGCGTGGGCACGGTTCACCTCGGTGCCGACGGTGACGGGCTGGTGCGTTGGATGGCGGACCTGAACACGCGAGTGGTGCCCGAGCGCCCGTTCATGCTGCTGGGTCAGACCACCACCGCGGATCCGACCAGATCACCTGAGGGCACCGAAAGTGTCTGGGCTTATACGCATTTGCCGCGCGAGATCGCCGACGACACCGCGGCGGAAGAGTTGGCGTCGGCGATGGACGATGTGATCGAGGAACACGCCCCAGGGTTCTCTGCCGGAGTGATCTACCGCAACGTGCAACGGCCCTCCGATCTGGAAGCCAGCGACGCGAACCTGCACCACGGCGCGGTCAACGGTGGGACGTCGCAACTGCAGCAGATGCTGATCTTTCGGCCGGCGCCCGGGATGGGACGTGCCGAGACGCCGATCGAGCGGCTCTACCTGGGCAGCGCGTCGGCGTCACCGGGCGGGTCGGTCAACGGCGCCTGCGGCCGCAATGCGGCCAAAGCCGCGCTGGCCGCCGACGGGGTGACCGGTTGGCCGCGGCGCAAGCTCAGCCGCGCGGTGTTCTCGCTGCTGACCAAGTGACGCGTTCTTGGCTAGCCGCGCGCTAGCCGCGCCGAGCGTCACGCTGGGGTGACACTCGACGGCCAACGCCACGCTGGCGTGACGCTCGGCGAGGTGCGGCGTGGCCTCGGCGAGGTGCGGGGTGACGCGCGTCAGCCGTTGGCGACGATGTCTTCCAGCACCGCGATCATGGTGCGGGTGGGCACGCCGGTGGCCCCCTTGGGCGTCGCGCCCCACGGGCTGCCGGTGTTGTAGGCCGGGCCCGCGACGTCAATGTGCGCCCACTCGACCGAATCGGCGACGAATTCCCGCAGGAACACCCCGGCCACCAGCATGCCGGCGAAACGCTGGCCGCTGATGTTGGACAGGTCGGCCACCGTGGACTTCAGGTCGTCTTTGAGCTCGTCGGGCAACGGCATCGGCCAGCCGTTCTCGCCCACCCGCTGCGAGATCGCGGCGACGCGGTCACGGAACTCGTCGCTGCCCATCACGCCGGGGATACGGGCGCCCAGCGCCACCGTCTGGGCGCCGGTCAGGGTGGACGTCTCGATCAGGTAGTCCGGATTGTCCTCACAGGCCCGCACGATGGCATCGGCGAGGATGAGCCGTCCCTCGGCGTCGGTGTTCTGCACCTCGACGGTGATTCCGCCGTACTGGGTCAGCACGTCGCCGGGTCGCTGCGCCGTCGACGACGGCATGTTCTCGGCCATCGGCACGGTCGCGATCACGTCGATCGGCAGCTCCAGCTCGGCGGCCAGGGCCACCGTGGCGATCACCGCGGCCGCACCGCCCATGTCGGAGGTCATGTGGTGCATACCGGCGGCCGGCTTGATCGAGATGCCGCCGGTGTCGAAGGTGACACCCTTGCCCACCAGCGCGACCTTCTTCGCCTGTTTGGCATTTCGGGCCAGCCGGGAGCCGCGATGGATCAACCGGACCAGCCGCGGCGGCCGCGACGAACCCTGCCCCACCCCGATCACACCGCCGTAGCCGGCCTTTTTCAGCGCCTTGTCGTCGAGTACCTCTACCTCGAGGCCCACCGATTCGCCCAGTTTCCTTGCGCGCTTGGCGAACTCATCGGGGAACAGGTGGCTCGGCGGGGTGTTGACGAAGTCGCGCGCGGTGGCCACGGCGGTGGCCACCGCCGCCGCATGCGCGGCCTGCTTCTTGGCGTCCTTAGCGGTGGACAGCACGGTGACCTTGCGCAGTCCGGCGTCTTTCGGCGCGGTCTTGCCGCTGCGGAACGCGCTGAACCGGTAGCTGCCCAGCACCAGCCCTTCCACCACGGCCTCGACGATTCCCTCGCCGGTCAACTCGCCCAGCGTGGTGATCACCGCTTCGGTGCTGCCCAGCGAACGGGCCGCGACACCGGCGGCGCGACGCACCACGTCGGCCGGCCACTCGTATCGGGACTTGCCCAGCCCGACCGTGAGCACGCTGGCCACCGGCAGTGACGACACCACCAGCCGGTGCACCTGTTCGGCGCCGCCCTTGGCGTCCAGGGCGCGCAGGCCGGCCTCGATCTCGGCGACCGCATCGGCAGGCAGGAAGGCCTCGGCCGCGGCAACCGTGGCGGCGGACTCGTCGTTGTCACCGGCCGAGACGACCGGCACCAGCAGGACCGACGAAGATACACCGCGCTTGGGTAGCGCTGAAGCGACCGAGACGGCGGGGGCGTTGTAGGCACTCACGTGCAGTAACCCTAGTCGGGTCAGCCGGACGACGTTTCGTCCGCTGCGCGGGAACGCAGTTCGAAGGCAGCCACCGGGGAGTCAAAACCCTTGAGCGTCAACGGGCCGTACGGCACCGCCGGCCAGTCCGGCAACCGCTTGCGCAGCGCCGAATCGGCCAGGATCTGCGCCGGCCCGGCGACCGCCACCAACCGGGCGGCCAGGTTGACCGGGTTGCCGAAGTAGTCCCCGTTGATGGCCAGCGCGGTGCCGTGCGCGAGGCCGGCCCGCACGTGCAGACCCTCCTGGCGGGCCCGGGGGTGCTCGACGAGATCGACCGCGGCCTGCGCGAGCCGCTCGGCCGAGGAACTCACCCACATCACCGCGTCGCCGATGAACTTGACCACCCGGCCGGCGTTGGCGTGCACCACGTCGGACACGGTGGCGCCGAACTCGTTCAGCAGTTCCTGCAGCTCGTTGGGAGTCAGGGTCTGCGTCAACACCGTGAAGCTGGACAGGTCGGCAAAACCGATGCCGCACACCACACTTGCCGAGGTGTCCCGGATGACGCCTTCGAAGTGGGTCCGGGCGCTGGCCAGGTGGTGGCGGTGCACGATGTCGATCAGGGCGCCGATGCGCGGCACGAACTCCGCGACCGCCCGGTAGGCCTGTGCGGTGGCGAGTTCGTCATGGGTGTAGGTCATCTGAATGTCGGGAGTGCCTGCGCGGATCATCGTCGACTCGGCCTCGGCGAGCCGGGCCATGGTGGCGCCGAGCACCCGCAACAGCCCGAAGGCGCCGTCCTCGCCGACCACGCCCTTCAACGCGACCCAGGTCTTGAGCGCGTCGACGTCGGCCTGGCTCAGCGCCGGGATGTCGGAGCCGGCGACTGTCAGGCCCAACAGCGCCCAGGCATGAGCGATCTCGTCGGCCGACACCCCGACCTGCTCGGCCGCCTCGGTCAGGGTGTAGATCGGCCGTCCCGACCACTGCAGCACGTCACCCGCCAGCCCGAACAGTCGGCCCCGCTGCTCGGCTTCGACCATATCCTCCACGCTGAACCCGAGGTCGGCGAGATATTTGATCAGGTCGGCCCGGCCGCGCGGATCGGCGATTCCCGCCGCCTCCAGCGCGTCGTAGTCCAGCGAGTCGGACACCTGGTCAAGTGTGCCAGCATCGCTCGATTAGGGTGAGACGCCGTGACCGCGCCAGAGCCGTTGACCGGACCGTTGGAAGAGCGCCACCGGGAGCTGGGCGCAAGCTTCGCCGAATTCGGCGGCTGGCTGATGCCGGTGTCCTACGCCGGAACCGTCAGCGAGCACAATGCCACCCGCAACGCCGTCGGGCTTTTCGACGTCAGCCACCTCGGCAAGGCGCTGGTCCGTGGCCCCGCGGCCGCGCAGTTCGTAAACTCCGCGCTCACCAACGACCTGAACCGGATCCGTCCGGGCAAGGCGCAATACACGTTGTGCTGCACCGAATCCGGTGGCGTCATCGACGACCTGATTGCCTACTACGTCAGCGACGACGAAATCTTCCTGGTGCCCAATGCCGCCAACACCGCCGCGGTGGTGCAGGCCCTGCAAGAAACCGCTGATGCCGGTTCGGGGGCGGAGCTCACCATCACCAACCTGCATCGCGACTACGCGGTGCTGGCCGTGCAGGGGCCGCGCTCCACCGACGTCCTGGCCGCGCTCGGCCTGCCCACCGACATGGACTACATGGGCTACGCCGACGCCACCTATTCCGGTGTGCCGGTGCGGGTTTGCCGCACCGGGTACACCGGCGAGCACGGTTACGAGCTGCTGCCGCCGTGGGACTCCGCAGCGGTCGTGTTCGACGCGCTGGTGGGCGCGGTCGCCGACGCCGGCGGTCAGCCGGCCGGCTTGGGCGCGCGCGACACACTGCGGACCGAGATGGGCTACCCGCTGCACGGGCACGAACTGTCCCTGGACATCTCGCCCCTGCAGGCGCGGTGCGGGTGGGCGATCGGCTGGAAGAAGGACGCGTTCTTCGGGCGCGACGCGCTGCTGGCCGAGAAGGAAGCCGGGCCGCGTCGGCTGCTGCGGGGGCTGCGCATGATCGGGCGCGGAGTGCTGCGCCCGGGCCTGAGCGTGCGCGACGGGGAGCACACCATCGGGATCACCACGTCGGGCACGTTCTCGCCCACGTTGCAGCTCGGGATCGCGCTGGCGCTGATCGACACCGACGCCGGGATCCAGGATGGGCAGCAAATCACCGTCGATGTGCGGGGCCGCGCCGTCGACTGCGAAGTGGTCCGCCCGCCTTTCGTCGAGGTGAAAACCCGCTGATCGACGCCTGCGCAGGCAAAAACCCATTGCCAGCCGGTTATAGAATCGGCGCCATGACCAGCGGCCCCCTCGAGTTCACGGTTTCGCCTGCGGCCAACCCCGCTACCGAGGCCGAGCGGGTAGCGATCCTTTCCGACCCCGGATTCGGGAAGTACCACACCGACCACATGGTGTCGATCGACTACGTCGAAGGTCGGGGCTGGCACAACGCGCGGGTCATCGGCTACGGACCGATCGAGCTGGACCCGTCGGCGATCGTGTTGCACTACGCCCAGGAAGTGTTCGAGGGCCTCAAGGCCTACCGATGGACCGACGGTTCGATCGTGTCGTTCCGCGCCGACGCCAACGCGGCCCGGTTGCGTTCGTCGGCGCGGCGGCTGGCGATCCCGGAGCTTCCCGACGAGGTGTTCATCGAATCGCTGCGCCAGTTGATCGCCGTCGACAAGGCGTGGGTGCCCAAAGCGGGCGGTGAAGAGGCGCTGTACCTGCGGCCGTTCATCATCGCCACCGAGCCGGGCTTGGGTGTGCGCCCGGCCAAGGAGTACCGCTACCTGCTGATCGGCTCGCCCGCGGGCGCGTACTTCAAGGGCGGCATCAGCCCGGTGACGGTCTGGATCTCCACCGAATACGTCCGGGCCAGCCCGGGCGGCACCGGGGCGGCGAAGTTCGGTGGCAACTACGCCGCATCGCTGCTGGCTCAGGCGGAGGCCGCTGAGAACGGCTGCGACCAGGTGGTGTGGCTGGACGGGGTGGAACGCCGCTTCGTCGAGGAGATGGGCGGGATGAACCTGTTCTTCGTGCTCGGCAGCGGCGGCTCGGCGCGCCTGGTGACACCGGAGCTGTCCGGTTCGCTGTTGCCGGGGATTACCCGGGATTCGTTGCTGCAGTTGGCGATTGACGCGGGATTCAGTGTCGAGGAACGCAAGATCGATATCGAGGAGTGGGAGAAGAAGGCGGCCTCGGGGGAGATCACCGAGGTGTTCGCCTGCGGCACCGCCGCCGTGATCACCCCGGTCGCGCGGGTCAAGTATGGCCAGGACGAGTTCACCATCGCCGACGGCAAACCCGGTGAGGTGACCATGGCGCTGCGGGACACGCTGACCGGCATTCAGCGCGGTACCTTCGCCGACACCCACGGCTGGATGTCCCGGCTCGGTTAGCTTTCGCTGGGGGCACCTCCCGCTTGCGGGGGACTGCTCACCCAACTAAGGCGACCGCGGTTACCGTCGTCGTCAACTCGATCACCGCACCCAGCACGTCACCGGTGATGCCGCCGAACCGGCGCACACAATGCGCCACCAACATCGTCGCGCACACCACCGCCACCAGCACCGCGACCGGGCCCTGCCACGGCCGCGGACCGGCCAGCGCCGCGCCGGCCAGCAACACCGCCAGCCAACCCAGCGCCACCGCAACCGGCTGGGTGCCGGCCACCTGGGCGCCCAACGCGCTGCCCTCGGCCGCGGGCACCGAACGCCGGCAGGCCAGCACCGCACCGACCCGACCGGCAGCCACGGAGACCACGATCGCCGCGGCGCTCAGCGCGGAAAACGCCAGGCCCTGCAACACGATCACCACCACCACGGCCGCCACCCCAAACGGCCCGGCCGACCCGTCGCGCATCACCGCCAGGGCGCGTTGCGGCGGCCCGTAACAACCCAGACCGTCGGCGGTGTCGGCGAGCCCGTCGATGTGCAGGCCGCGGGTCGCCAGCAGCAGCACCGCCACGGCCAGCACGCCCGACAGCGCGTTCCCCGGCCCGAATGCCAGCCCCGCTGCCCAGGTCACGGCAGCGGCCAGCGCACCCAGGACGGCGCCGACCACCGGGAGCGCCGTCATCGCGCCGCGGCCCATCGGGCCGGACCGGGAGCCTGGCACGGGCAGCACCGTGCCGAACGCGAAAGCCGTTGCCAGCGAACGAATCACGTCGCCGGCCCGGTAACTCCCGCCTCGGTGAACGTCGCCATCGAGGACAGTGCCGCCACGGCGGCGCGCAGGACCGGCAGCGCCACCGCGGCGCCGGTGCCTTCACCCAACCGCATCCGCAGGTCGACTATCGGCTCCAACTCCAGCGCCGTCAGCGCCAGCGAATGCCCAGGTTCGGTGGACCGGTGACCGGCCTGCCACCACTGCCGGGCACCCGGCGCCAGTCGCTCGGCCACCAGCGCGGCGGCCGTCACCGCCATGCCGTCCAGCAGCAGCGGGGTACGCCGAATCGCGGCCTGCGCACAGAAGCCGGCCATCGCCGCGAAGTCCGCCCCGGCGCAGGTGCGCAGAAGGGCGACGGGGTTGTCCTTGATGGGGTGCGCACGGAACAGGGCGTCGCGCACCGCCGCCGTCTTGCGCACCCAGGCGGCGTCGTCGATCCCGGTGCCGAAGCCGACGACGGCGACGGGCTCGGTACCGGTCAGCGCCGCCACCAGCACCGCGGCGGGGGTGGTATTGCCGATGCCCATGTCCCCCGCGATCAGCAGGTCCGCACCCGCGTCGACCTCCTCGTCGGCGATCTGCTGGCCGGACGCTATCGCGCGGGCGGTCTCTTCGTCGGTCAGGGCGTCCTCGACGGCGATGTCGCCGCTGCCGCGCCGCACCTTGTCGCTGAACCGCTCCGTTGGCCCCAGCAACGGCTGCTCGCAGTCCACGGCCAGGTCCACCACCCGCACCGTGGCAGCGGCGATCTCGGCCAGCGCGTTGATCGCCGCGCCGCCGCGCTCGATGTTGGCGACCATCTGGGCGGTCACCTCCGGCGGGTACGCCGATACCCCGGACCGGGCGACGCCGTGGTCGCCGGCGAACACCACGACGCGGGCTCGTTCGAATTGCTTTGGCGGGCAATGGCCCTGGCATGCCGCGGCCCACACCGAGAGTTCTTCCAGCCGGCCCAGCGCGCCGCGCGGCTTGGTCAGGGTGTCCTGCCGGGCGCGGGCTGCGGTTTCGGCGCCGGGGTCCGGCGGTGACACCGGTGCGAACCCGATCATGCCGGCGCCTTGATCGTCAGGGCCTGTCCGGCCACCACCAGCACCACCCGCTCACACAATGCGGCCATGCGCTGGTTGAGCGTGCCCAGTTCGTCGGCGAAGCGGCGTCCGGCGGCCGTCGCAGGCACCACCGTCAGCCCGACCTCGGGGCTGACCAGCACCAGCGTCGATTCGAACGCGCTGACCGCCGACGCCAGATCCGCGACGGGTTCGGTCACCGAGCCGTCCTGCCAGCCCTGTCGGTCCAGTGTGCCGGTGAGCCAGGTGCCGAGATCGTCGACGAGCGCTGGAGCGTCGGGGGACCGGCGCAATTCGGCGGCCACATCATCGGTTTCGACCGTCGTCCAGTGCGCGGGGCGGCGGTTGCGGTGGCGGCTGATCCGCTGCAGCCACTCCGGGTCGGCCTCACCCGGCGGTCCGGGGGCCAGGTAGCGGACCGGCTGATCGGATTGCAGCGCCTGTGTGATCGTGTCCTCCGCCCACCTGGACTTGCCCGACCGGATGCCGCCCAGTACCAGCGTGCGCACGTGTGTTCAGACGGCTTCCGCGTGGCGGTCAGCTGACACTGGCGCCGCGCTCCACTTGCGGCCGGGGCGCGCGCATCCGGCGCATCTGCGAGGCCCGGCCGGCCGCGTAAAGACCGAGCTTCCAATGACTTTCGGTGTTCTTCGGGAATTTCTCGTCCACCCGCTTGCCCACCTTGCGGCCCAGCACGAAGCCGTCGATCATCATCAACATCATCAGCACCAGCATCGCCGGAGACATGTAGAACTGCAGTTGCGGGACCGCGAACATGGCGGCGAGCAGGAACAGCGCCGACGGCATGAACAGGCCCAGCACGTTGCGGCGGGCGTCGACGATGTCGCGGACGTAACGGCGGACCGGACCTTTGTCGCGGGGCAGCAGATAGGCTTCGTCGCCGGCCATCATGCGTTCCCGGCTCTCGGTCATCCGGGCGCGGCCGGCGGTGCGTTCGGCGCGGCGTTCCTCGCGGCTCATCTTGGTGCGCATCGCCTTGCGCCGGGCGCGTGCCTCGGCGGCCGTCATCGGCGCCGGTGCCACCGGACCCTTCCTGCCTTGCGCTTCGCTGCGCTTGGGGGTGGGCCGTCCCTTGGGACCCGTTTTGCGTGACCCGCGTGAGGCGGTGTCGGTCGTGGCGGCCTGTTCCGCCACGACCGGCGGGTCCTGTCCGTCGGTCCCGTTCTTTCCGTCGCCCTTGTTGCGGCCCAGCAGTTTCACAGTCG
>NZ_LZKQ01000068.1 GCF_001668675.1 Mycobacterium asiaticum
CCCGCGCCGGGCCGCCATTCACTATTGGCGTCGTATGCCTTGTGCCAGAGGCCAATTCAATGACATACCGAGATACAACCGAGACCTCCGCATGGGTCCGTCTCAATACACTCGGGGCAGCCCGACCAATCCCCACCTTTGTGAGGCCGCCGGAATGACCCTGACCGCCCTGGAAGCGCCGGCTTCTGAGGCCACTCTCGCCCGCGTTTCGCCCAGCGTCGCCCGTCCGATGAGTTGGCATGCGGCGCTGTGGTCGGTGATGTCGGTGCGCTGGGCCGCGGTCGCGCTGCTGCTGTTCCTGGCCGGCTCGGTGGCTCAGCTCAACGGGGCGCCGCGCGCGGTCTGGTGGACGCTGTACCTGGCCTGCTATCTGGCCGGTGGCTGGGGCTCGGCATGGGCCGGAGCGCAGGCGCTGCGCAACAAAGCGCTCGACGTCGACCTGCTGATGATCATCGCCGCGATCGGGGCGGTGGCGATCGGACAGATCTTCGACGGTGCGTTGCTGATAGTGATTTTCGCGACCTCCGGCGCCCTCGACGAGGTCGCGACCAAGCACACCGCGGACTCCGTCAAAGGACTTCTGGACTTGGCCCCCGACCGAGCCGTCGTGCTTGACGGTGACGGGCAAGAACGCGTGATGCCTGCTGCCGAGTTGGTGGTCGGCGACCGCGTTGTGGTCCGGCCCGGCGAGCGAATCCCCGCCGATGCCGCCGTGCTGTCGGGTTCCTCAGAAGTCGACCAGCGTTCCATCACCGGCGAATCGATGCCGGTGGCCAAGGCGGCCGGAGATGACGTGTTCGCGGGCACCGTCAACGGGTCGGGCGCGCTGCATCTCGTCGTCGCCCGCGATCCGTCGCGGAGCGTCGTCGCCCGGATCGTCCAACTGGTGTCCGAGGCGTCGGCCACCAAAGCGAAAACCCAACTCTTCATTGAGCGAATCGAACAGCGTTACTCGCTCGGGGTGGTCGCCGCCACCCTCGCCCTGATCACCATTCCGCTGATGCTGGGCCAGCCGCTGCAACCAGTTCTGTTGCGCGCCATGACATTCATGATCGTGGCCTCGCCGTGCGCGGTGGTGCTGGCCACCATGCCGCCGCTGCTGGCCGCGGTGGCCAATGCGGGCCGGCACGGGGTTCTGGTCAAGAGCGCGGTGGTGGTGGAACACCTCGCCGACGCCAGCATCGTCGCAATGGACAAGACGGGCACGCTGACCTGTGGCACGCCGCGGCTCACCACCGTCGAGGCGCTGCGGCCGGAACTGTTCGATGTGGCCGCGGTCCTCCGATTGGCCGCTGCCGCAGAGCAATCCAGTGAACACCCGTTGGGCCGGGCCGTCGTAGAGGAGGCGCGGCGGCGTGATGTCGCGATTCCCGCCGCCGAGGACTTCCGGGCCGTACCGGGCCGCGGGGTGCGCGCCACCGTGGGCCGCGACTTCGTCGAGGTCTGCAATCCGCACGGCTTCCGCGGGGTGGCCCCGGCCGAATTGGCGCCGGTAGTGGCAGCCGGCGCAACCGCCGCCGTCGTCTTGGTCAACGGGGTGGCCGTCGGAGTGCTCGGGCTCACCGATCGGATCCGTGCCGATGCCGCCGGATCCGTGGCTGCGCTGTCCGCGCTGACGTCGACGCCGTCGGTGCTGTTGACCGGCGACAACGATCGCGCGGCGCGACGGGTCGCCGGCGAGGCCGGGATCGGCGAGGTGCGCGCCGGGTTGCTGCCCGAGCAGAAGGTCGAGGCGGTGCGCGAGCTTGAGGCCGCGGGTCACCGGGTGCTCGTCGTCGGCGATGGCGTCAACGATGCCCCCGCGATGGCCGCGGCATGGACTTCGGTGGCCATGGGTGCCGGCGCCGACCTCACCCTGCAGACCGCCGACGCCGTCACCGTCGGCGACGAACTCCATGCCATCCCGACGCTCGTCGCCCTGGCCCGGCAAGCTCGCCGGGTGGTGATAACCAACCTCGCCATCGCCGGTGCTTGCATCACGGTGCTGGTGTTGTGGGACCTGTTCGGGCAGCTTCCGCTGCCGCTAGGGGTGGCGGGCCATGAGGGGTCCACGCTGCTGGTCGCGCTGAACGGCATGCGCCTGTTGACCGACCGCAGCTGGCGGGGCGCCATGGAAAGGTTTGCTGGGACGCCGCGGACTCGGGAACAACGACCACCCGGCGGGCGTTGAGAGAACTGTGACCACTCAAGACTTAACTGCTGCGCAGTTCAACGACACCGTCAACGGCAACGACATGGTGCTGGTCGACTTCTGGGCATCCTGGTGCGGACCGTGCCGCGCCTTCGCGCCGACGTTCAAGGCCGCCTCGGAAAACCATCCCGACGTGGTGTTTGCCAAGGTCGACACCGAGGCCGAGCAGGAACTGGCCGCGGCCGCCCAGATCCGCTCGATCCCCACCCTGATGGCGTTCAAGAAGGGGAAGCTGCTGTTCAACCAGCCCGGCGCGCTGCCGCCCGCGGCGCTGGAAGACCTGGTCCAGCAACTCAAGGCCTACGAGTTCGACGAGGCCACCGAAGTCTGAGCCGCCGGCGCAGGCGACTTCGCCAGCACCGCAGCAATCTCGGGCCTGCGTTACCGTTCAGAGGTGAGTTTGGTCCTTCTGGAACATCCGCGGCCCGAGATCGCTCTGATCACCCTCAATCGCCCCGAGCGGATGAATTCCATGGCGTTCGACGTCATGGTGCCGCTCAAGGAGACCCTGGAGCAGGTCACCTACGACAACTCGGTGCGTGTGGTGGTCCTCACTGGTGCCGGCCGCGGGTTCTCCTCGGGCGCTGACCACAAGTCCGCGGGAACCGTCCCACACGTCGAGGACCTGACCCGCCCGACTTACGCGCTGCGGTCGATGGAGTTGCTCGACGACATCATCCTGGCGCTGCGGCGGCTGCACCAACCGGTGATCGCAGCCGTCAACGGCGCGGCCATCGGCGGAGGACTGTGCCTGGCGCTGGCCGCCGACATCCGCGTGGCCTCCACCAGCGCTTATTTTCGGGCGGCCGGCATCAACAACGGCCTGACCGCGAGCGAATTGGGGCTGAGCTACCTGCTGCCGAGGGCCATCGGCGCGTCGCGCGCCTTCGAAATCATGCTCACCGGCCGGGACGTCAGCGCCGAGGAGGCGGAGCGGATCGGGCTGGTCTCCTGCCAGGTCCCCGGAGCGCAGTTGCTCGACACCTGCTACGCGATCGCGGCGCGCATCGCGGCGTTCTCCCGGCCGGGAATCGAGTTGACCAAACGCACATTGTGGAGTGGACTGGACGCCGGCAGCCTTGAGGGGCACATGCAGGCCGAGGGCCTGGGACAGCTTTTCGTCCGTCTGCTCACCTCCAACTTCGAAGAAGCGGTTGCTGCGCGCGCGGAGAAGCGCCCGCCGGTTTTCACCGACGACAAGTAAGACAAGCAAGACAAATGACCAGGGAGCGAATGTGATCACGGCTACGGGCCTCGAGGTCCGCGCTGGTGCGCGCATTCTGCTGTCTCCCGATGGTCCGGACCTGCGCGTGCAGCCCGGCGACCGGATCGGACTGGTCGGTCGTAACGGGGCCGGCAAGACGACGACGTTGCGCATCCTGGCGGGGGAGGGCCAACCCTATGCCGGGACGCTCACCCGCAAGGGTGACATCGGTTATCTGCCACAGGACCCCAAAGAGGGCGACCTGGACGTACTGGCGCGCGACCGGGTGCTCTCGGCCCGCGGTCTCGACGTGCTGCTCACCGATTTGGAGAAGCAGCAGGCGCTGATGGCCGAGGTCGCCGACGACGCTGCGCGCGACCGCGCCATCCGTCGTTATGGCCAACTCGAAGAGCAGTTTGTCGCGCTCGGCGGCTACGGCGCGGAAAGCGAGGCGGGCCGCATCTGCGCCAGCCTCGGTTTGCCGGAGCGGGTGCTGACCCAGCAGCTGCGCACCCTCTCGGGCGGCCAGCGCCGCAGGGTGGAGCTAGCGCGGATCCTGTTCGCCGCCTCCGACAGTGGGGCCGGGTCGGCCACCACGCTGCTGCTGGACGAGCCGACCAACCACCTCGACGCGGATTCGGTCGGTTGGCTGCGTGACTTCCTGCGGTCCCACACCGGCGGCCTGGTCATCATCAGTCACAACGTGGATCTGCTCGCCGACGTCGTGAACCGGGTCTGGTTCCTCGACGCCGTGCGCGGCGAAGTCGACGTCTACAACATGACCTGGCAGAAGTATCTCGACGCGCGCGCGACCGACGAGCAGCGTCGCCGCCGGGAACGCGCCAACGCCGAACGCAAGGCGGCGGCGCTGCGCACCCAGGCCGCCAAATTGGGCGCCAAAGCGACCAAAGCCGTTGCGGCACAGAACATGTTGCGCCGTGCCGATCGAATGATGGCCGCCCTGGACGAGGAACGCGTGGCCGACAAGGTGGCCCGGATCAAGTTCCCGACACCCGCACCGTGCGGCCGCACCCCGCTGGTGGCCAAGGGATTGAGCAAGACCTATGGCTCCCTCGAGGTGTTCACCGGCCTCGACCTGGCCATCGACCGTGGTTCGCGGGTGGTCGTGCTGGGGCTCAACGGCGCGGGCAAGACCACCCTGCTGCGGCTGCTGGCCGGGGTTGAGACACCCGACACCGGCGGTCTGGAGCCCGGGCACGGCATGCGGATCGGGTACTTCGCGCAGGAACATGACACTTTGGACAACGACGCCACCGTTTGGCAGAACATCCGCCACGCCGCGCCCG
>NZ_LZKQ01000069.1 GCF_001668675.1 Mycobacterium asiaticum
GCCCATTAAAGCGGCACGCGAGCTGGGTTTAGAACGTCGTGAGACAGTTCGGTCTCTATCCGCCGCGCGCGTCAGAAGCTTGAGGAAACCTGTCCCTAGTACGAGAGGACCGGGACGGACGAACCTCTGGTCCACCAGTTGTTCCACCAGGAGCACCGCTGGATAGCCACGTTCGGCAAGGATAACCGCTGAAAGCATCTAAGCGGGAAACCTTCTCCAAGATTAGGCTTCTCACCCTCTAGGAGGGATAAGGCCCCCTGCAGAACACAGGATTGATAGGCCAGACCTGGAAGCTCAGCAATGAGTGTAGGGAACTGGCACTAACCGGCCGAAAACTTACAACACAACCAAACTCGCAACCACATATCCAGTGACACGGCTTTTTAGTCGTGGGCACCACACCCCCCATCAACACAAATTTAAATAGAGTTACGGCGGCCACAGCGACAGGGAAACGCCCGGTCCCATCCCGAACCCGGAAGCTAAGCCTGTCAGCGCCGATGGTACTGCCCTTTTCGGGTGGAAGAGTAGGACACCGCCGAACACACAAAAACACCCCCTGCAAAGGGGGTGTTTTTGCATTCTCGAGTTAGTTCGCCGAACCCCGAGTTAGTTCACCGAACGTGTGGAGGGTGAGCAGACGTGAAAGCCCCCAATTTCGTGCCGAAATGGGGGCTTTCACGTCTGCTCGCGGACAGACCTAATCGAACAACGTCAGGTCCGCCGGGGCCCGTCGCTTTTCCAGCGCGAGTAGCGTCTGTTTCCGGTCCAATCCGCCGCCATATCCGGTCAATTTCCCGCTTGCGCCGATCACCCGATGACACGGGACGATAATGGCGATCGGGTTGTGCCCGTTGGCCAATCCGACGGCCCGCGCGGAGCCGGGGGCACCGATCTGCTCGGCGATTTCTCCGTACGACCTGGTTTCGCCATACGGAATGGTCAACAGTGCCCGCCAAACCCGCTGCTGAAAGGCAGTGCCGCGCAATTCCATGTCGATATCGAAATCGATCAGCTCGCCGGCGAAATAGGCATCGAGTTGCTTGGCCGCGCTGACGAATGCGCTGTCATCAAGTGCCCAGCCGGCGCGGCTGGGTTCGTAGGTCTGATCCACCATTCGCAGATTCGTCAGCACCCCGTCCTGGCCGGCCAGGGTGAGCGGTCCGATCGGGCTGTCGATGGTGCGGTAGGTGATCATGCAGTCTCCTTCAGGTCCTCCGTCGGCGGCCATTGGTTCACCGGGTGGTCGAGCGTGGTCCACAGGTGCTGGGTGGCGTACGAACGCCAGGGCCGCCACCGAGCGCTGTGTGCGAGCAGCGCACGTTCCTGCGACGGCAGTCCCAACCGTTCGGCGGCCAGCTTCAGTCCGAGGTCGCTGGCCGGGAACGCATCTGGGTCGCCCAACCCGCGCATCGCGATGATCTCCGCTGTCCAGGGCCCGACCCCGGGGAGGTCGATCAGTTGCCGGCGCGTCTGCATCCAGTCGCATCCTGCATCCAGGCTTACGCTGCCGTCGGCAATAGCGCCGATCAATACACTCAGGGTGCGTTGCCGCGCCTTCGGGACGGCCAGATGGACCGGGTCGATATCGGCCAACTGCTCCATGGACGGGAAGGTGTGAGTCAGCCCGCCCGCGCCGTCATGCACGGGTTGTCCGTAGGCCGCAACCAGCCGCGCGGCGTGGGTACGCGCGGCCTTGGTCGACACCTGCTGGCCCAGCACGGTCCGCACTGCAAGCTCGGCTTCATCGACGGTGCGGGGGATCCGTTGCCCGGGCGCCTTCGCAACTACCGGACCCAGATCCGGGTCCGCGCTGAGCGCCTCGACCACCGCTTCAGGATCCGCGTCGAGGTCCAGCAGCCGCCGGCACCGGGCCGTCGCGGTGGTGAGATCCCGGAAGTCGTCGAGCACCAGCTGGCAGCGCACGTGGTCGGGGGCTGGGGTCAGGCTGACCAGGCCGTTGCCGCAGGTGAGCCGCAGCGTGCGCCGGTACGCGCCGTCGCGTACCTCTTCACAACCCGGCACCGCGGTGGCGGCCAGATGCCCGAAGACGCCCTCATAGGCGAACGGCGTGCGCACCGGCAGTCGCAGGGACACCGCTCCGGCCGACACCGTCCGGGCCGACCGGAACCGCGCTGCGGCGCGCTGGCGCAACGCCGTCGGGGTGCTGTCGCACACCAGGCGCACCGTGTCGTTGAACTGGCGGATGCTGGAAAAGCCGGCGGCGAACGCGACGTCGCCGAACGGCAGGTCGGTGGTCTCGATCAGCACCCGTGCGGTTTGCATCCGCTGGGCGCGAGCCAGCGCGAGTGGCCCGGCGCCGACCTCGGCGTGCAGCAGCCGTTCCACCTGCCGCGTCGTGTAGCCCAGGTGAGCGGCCAGGCCCGTCACGCCTTCGCGGTCCACGGTGCCGTCGGCGATCAAGCGCATGGCGCGCGCCACGATGTCGCCGCGCACATTCCACTCCGGCGACCCCGGCGACGCGTCAGGACGGCATCTCTTGCAGGCCCGGAAGCCCTCTCGCTGGGCGGCGGCCGCCGTCGGGAGGAAACGCACGTTGCGGGCCAACGGGGGCCGCACCGGACAGCTGGGGCGGCAATAGATCCGCGTGGTCAGGACCGCGATGACGAACCAGCCGTCAAATCGGGCGTCCTTGGCCTGGACCGCCCGGTAGCAGCGTTCGAAATCGTCGTGCACTCTTCGACCATTACACCCCGCCGCGGACATGACTGGCGGAAAAGCGACATCAACGTGGTCGGTTCAGTTCTCGGAATCAACCGGATTCACCGGAGAAGCCAGCCGGGTCGGTTCGTCGTGTCCGCGCAGCGTCACTTCCTCACCGAGGGTCCAGTGCTGTTGCTCCTCCTCGCTGGCACCCGACACCGCGTCGGAGGACGCCAGCAACCGGCCAGGATGGTCTTTGGCCAACTCACACAGCCGGGCCGCCTCGTTGACCGGGCCGCCGATCACGGTGTATTCGAACCGCTCCCTGGCGCCGACGTTGCCGGCCACCACCTGGCCGGCCGCCACACCGATCCCGGCCTTGCACTCCGATATCTCGTTCGCGAGGCGCTCGGCCATGCAGCGCGCGGCGCTCAGGGCGGCGTCCTCCGGTCTTTCCAGGCGATTCGGGGCGCCGAAGATGGCAAGGGATGCGTCGCCTTCGAACTTGTTGACCAGCCCACAGTGCTGGTCAACCTCTTCGACGATGATCGTGAAGAATCGGTTGAGCACCTTGACCACATCGGCCGGGCGCTCGGTGGTCACCAGCTTCGTAGAGCCGATGATGTCAATGAACAGCACCGCCACGTGGCGTTCTTCCCCGCCGAGTTTGGGCTTTTCCTTCTCGGCGGCGAGCGCGACTTCCCGCCCAACGTGCCGGCCGAACAGGTCGCGCACCCGCTCGCGCTCGCGCAACCCGGCCACCATCGCGTTGAAACCACGCTGTAGCTCGCCGAGTTCCGTGCCGTCGAAGACCACCAGATCGCCACGCAGGTTGCCGCGCTCGACGCGGCTGAGCGCCGCGCGCACCACCCGCACCGGCGTAGCGGTGAGCCAGGCCAGGATCCACATCAGCGTGAAACCGAAGATCAGGGTCGCGGATGCCACAAACAGGATGCAGACGGCGAATTGGGTCTCCGTCATGTTCCGCAACAGGATCTGGAAGATAGCCACCAAGGCGATGCCCACGACCGGCACGCCGGACCCGAGCAGCCAGACCATCAGGGTGCGGCCCATGATGCCCGGCGCCAGTCGCCGCGGCGGCGGGCCCGCTTCCAGGGCCTGCGCCGCCACCGGTCGCAGCGCGAACTCCGCCAACAGATAACTCGCGGTGGCCACCAGGACGCCGCAGAAGGTCACCGAGAACAGATACCGCGGGATGAAGATGCGGTTCTCCAAGCCGTAGAGCGTGGTCAGCAATGCCGCCCCGATGCCCCACAGGATCAGGTCGACGATCGCCACCCGCCACGGGGCCAGGAAGGTGTTGCGTTCATCCTCGGGCGTCGGGTCGCGTTCTTCGATGGCCCAACGCAGTGCCTGCACCGTGCGCCGGGTGATCCAGTAGGTTCCCACCGCCAGCGCGAGCACGATGTATGCCGGGGACACCCCCAAGGTGATCCAGAGCAGTTCCTTGTCGAACACACTGGGCACCGGGATGGCCACGGTCACCAACAGCAGCGCGACAACGATTCCCATCAGGTTGGCGCCGACGACCATCGAGGTCAGGATGATCTGGATGCGGACCCGGCGTCGCTGCTGGCTTTCGGACACGCGCCCGAGCAGCCAGGAGCCGTACGCCGGGGTATCGGGCCGACCGCTTTGGCGGGTCACCCGTTCCAGGACTCGTCCCAGGCGCTGCGCAATGCTCGGTTTGGCGGCCTTCTTGGGCGACATGGTGGCGTCAGCCTATTCCTTCCAGCACGCTCTAAGGTAAATCGGGTGCGTCTAGTGATCGCCCAATGCACCGTCGACTACATCGGTCGGCTCACCGCGCATCTCCCGTCGGCCCGCAGGTTGCTGCTGTTCAAAGCCGACGGTTCGGTCAGCGTGCACGCCGACGACCGCGCCTACAAGCCGCTCAACTGGATGAGTCCGCCGTGCTGGCTCACCGAAGAGCCCGGCCCGGTATGGGTCGTGGAGAACAAGGCCGGCGAGCAGCTGCGGATCACCGTCGAGGAGATCGAGCACGACTCCAGTCACGAGCTCGGGGTCGACCCCGGCCTGGTCAAGGACGGTGTCGAAGCCCACCTACAGGCATTGCTGGCCGAACACGTGCAGCTGCTCGGCGAGGGATACACGTTGGTCCGCCGCGAGTACATGACCGCGATCGGTCCGGTCGACCTGTTGTGCCGGGACGCCAACGGTGGCTCGGTGGCCGTGGAGATCAAGCGCCGGGGCGAGATCGACGGGGTAGAGCAGCTGACCCGCTACCTCGAGTTGCTCAATCGCGACAGCGTGTTGGCGCCGGTCAAGGGAGTGTTCGCCGCCCAGCAGATAAAACCGCAGGCTCGAACGTTGGCCACCGATCGTGGAATCCGTTGCCTGACTTTGGATTACGACAAAATGCGGGGGATGGACAGCGACGAGTACCGGCTGTTCTGATGGCGCGGCGCCGCAAACCGCCGCCGCGGAGGCCCGCACTGCCGCCGATGCTGCAGCGAGTCGAGACCGGTCCGGATGGTTACGAGTACGAGGTGCGGCCGGTCGCGGCCGCACGGGCCGTCAAGACCTATCGCTGTCCCGGATGCGATCACGAAATACGTTCGGGCGTCGCGCATTTGGTGGTGTGGCGAGCGGAATCACCGGGATCGATCGACGACCGCCGGCATTGGCACACGCCGTGCTGGGCCCACCGCGCCAATCGCGGTCCGACCCGCAAGTGGTACTAGCTCAGCGAGGTGCCGGCTCTACCAACTCGATCAGGACGCCGCCGGCGTCCTTGGGGTGGATGAAGTTGATCCGGGAGTTCGCGGTGCCGCGCCGGGGGGCTTCGTAGACCAGCCGGACGCCCTGCGCGCGCAATTGCTCACACATCGCGTCCAGATCCCTGGTTCGGCAAGCCAGTTGCTGGATGCCCGGGCCGCGCTTGTCGATGAACTTCGCGATCACCGACGTCTCGTCGAGCGGGGCCATCAACTGGATCTGCGCGCTGGTGCCGGGCACCGCCAGCATCGCCTCGCGAATCCCCTGGTCGTCGTTGATCTCTTCGTGCACCAGGATCATGCCGAGGTGGTCGTTGTACCACTCGATGGCGGCATCCAGGTCGGCGACTGCAATGCCGACGTGGTCGAGTCCGGTGACCAGCGAGGTAGCGAGACTGCGACGGGCGTCAACTTGATCGGTCGTCATTACATAACGGTAACCTCGGAACAAAGAATGCGCTTCTCCGGGTTGGCACTATCGGTCGTTCGGTGCGCGTGTAGGAGGTTTGATGACAACGTCGGTGATAGTTGCTGGAGCCCGGACTCCCATCGGGAAGTTGATGGGTTCGCTCAAGGATTTCAGCGCCAGCGACCTGGGTGGGATCGCGATCAAGGCGGCACTGGAGAAGGCGAACGTGCCGGCTTCGCTGGTCGAGTACGTGATCATGGGACAGGTGCTGACGGCCGGCGCCGGGCAGATGCCGGCACGCCAGGCCGCGGTCGCCGCCGGTATCGGTTGGGATGTGCCGGCCCTGACCATCAACAAGATGTGTCTGTCCGGGATCGACGCCATCGCACTGGCTGACCAGCTGATTCGGGCCGGCGAGTTCGATGTGGTGGTCGCCGGTGGTCAGGAGTCCATGACCAAGGCGCCGCACCTGTTGATGGACAGCCGGTCGGGCTACAAGTACGGCGACGTCAAGGTGCTGGACCACATGGCATACGACGGCCTGCACGACGTATTCACCGATCAGCCGATGGGCGCGCTCACCGAGCAACGCAACGATGTCGACAAATTCACCCGTCAGCAGCAGGACGAATACGCTGCCCAGTCGCATCAGAAGGCCGCCGCTGCCTGGAAGGACGGGGTTTTCGCCGACGAGGTCGTGCCGGTGCAGATTCCACAGCGCAAGGGCGATCCCCTGCAGTTCAGCGAGGACGAGGGCATCCGCGCCAACACCACCGCCGATTCGCTGGCCGGGCTCAAGCCCGCGTTCCGCAAGGACGGCACCATCACGGCCGGCTCGGCGTCCCAGATCTCCGACGGCGCCGCCGCGGTGGTGGTGATGAAGAAGGAGAAGGCCCAGGAGCTGGGGCTGAGCTGGCTGGCCGAGATCGGTGCGCACGGCGTGGTGGCCGGGCCGGATTCCACACTGCAGTCGCAGCCCGCCAACGCGATCAAGAAGGCGCTCGACCGGGAGGGCATCACGGTCGACGAGCTCGACGTGGTGGAGATCAACGAAGCGTTCGCCGCGGTGGCGTTGGCGTCCACCCAGGAACTCGGCGTCGACCCCGAAAAGGTCAACGTCAATGGCGGAGCGATCGCCGTCGGGCACCCGATCGGCATGTCCGGCGCCCGGATCACGCTGCACGTGGCGCTGGAACTGGCCCGCCGCGGGTCGGGCATCGGCGTTGCCGCGCTGTGCGGTGCCGGCGGGCAGGGCGACGCGCTGATCTTGCGGGCTCCGTAACCAAGCAAACGTTTGCTAGCGGGGCGCGCAGCGGTGCCCTCGCGGGCCGATGTGAGATTGGTCATATCCGCCGGTCAGAGGCCGCCGCGACTAGGCATAGCCGGCGTGACAGACTTGTCGGCGTGACACGTCCTCGGCCCTCGATCGGGCCAGCGTTGGCCGGTGCGGTCGACCTGTCCGGTCTCAAACAGCGCGCCCAGCAGAAGGCAACTGCCGGCCCGACGGCCCGGCCGTCGGCACCGGCGGGTTCCGAGTCCGGTTCTCCCGGCGAAGTGCGGATCATTCAGGTCACCGAAGCCAACTTCGAAGACGAGGTGATCAACCGGTCCGACGAGGTGCCGGTCGTCGTACTGCTGTGGTCGCCCCGCAGCGACGTCTGCGTCGACCTACTCGAGACGCTGTCCGGGCTGGCCGCCGAGGATAACGGCACCTGGGTGCTGGCCGCCGCGAACGTCGACGCCGCCCCCGGCATCGCCCGGATTTTCGGCATACAAGCCGTCCCGACGGTGGTGGCTTTGGCTGCGGCACAACCGGTGTCGAGTTTTCAAGGGCCCCAACCGGCCGATCAGCTGCGCAGCTGGATCGACTCGTTGCTCGACGCGACTGCCGGAAAGCTCAAAGGGCCGGCGGGTTCGGGTCAAGCGCAGCAAGTGGATCCGGTGCTCGCCGAGGCGCGCCAGCAACTGGAGGCCGGTGACTTCGAGGCGGCGCGGACGTCGTACCAGACGATCCTGGACGCCGACCCCGGCAGCGTGGAAGCCAAGGCGGCCATCCGCCAGATCGACTTCCTCACCCGCGCGACCGCGCAGCGACCGGATGCGGTCGCTGTTGCCGATGCCGCCCCCGACGACATCGAAGCCGCGTTCGCGGCCGCCGACGTCCAGATCCTCAATCAGGATGTCAGCGCGGCCTTCGGGCGCCTGACGGCTCTGGTGCGCCGCACCTCCGGTGACGACCGCACCAAGGTGCGCACCAGGCTTATCGAGCTGTTCGAGATCTTTGACCCGGCCGATCCTGAGGTGGTCGCCGGCAGGCGCAATCTCGCCAACGCGCTGTACTGATCCCCTGCCGAGCCGCGCCCGCCGACCCCAGCCCCCCCGCGGGGGGTGGGGGGTTTGGGGGGGGGGGGGGGGGGGGCGGGGCATC
>NZ_LZKQ01000070.1 GCF_001668675.1 Mycobacterium asiaticum
TCAGCGCGCAGGCTGTGGCGTTTCACGAGCAGTTCGTCCAGCTGATGACCGCGGGCGCGAACCAGTACGACGCCGCGGAGGCCCGCAACTCGACCCCCATGCAGGACGCCGCGACCGCTATCAGCGCAACGGCGGCGGCACTGCCCGGAATGGCCGTGGGCGGCTCATCCGCCGGCGGCTCATCCGCCGGCGGCTCGACGCCGGCCGCGGCCGGTGGTGAGCAGGTGCTGGCGCGCACGCAGAGCGGCACCCTCGTTCAGATCGGGAACGGCGCCGGCGCGGCGTCGTACTGGTTCGCGCCCGCGGTCATCAGCTGGACGAACTGCTCGTGAAACGCCACAGCCTGCGCGCTGAGCATTTGGTAGGCCTGCGCGTGGGCGCCGAACAGCGCCGCGATGCCAGCCGAGACCTCATCGGCACCCGCAGGCAGCACACCTGATGTCGGGAAGGCCGCCGCCGAGTTCGCCGCGCTCAGCGTCGAGGCGATTCCGGCCAGGTCATTGGCGGCGGCCGCGACGTACTCGGGCGCTGCATTCACCCAAGACATGCACAAACCTCCGTGCACTGCGACAGCCCCGCGGTCGCACACGTGATCCAAGGCACAGTCGGCACGTGTCAAATGCTAGCGTGCCGGAGCGGGTGGTCCGTGCAGTTCTTCTAAGAAAGAGTTGAGAGCTGGGCAAACGCTCCGAAAAAAATTGCCCGAACCGTCAAAGCCAGCTCAAAAAGCCGCTCGGAGCAGGTAAGTGTCCATGATCCAGCCGTGCCGATCCCGGGCCCGTGACCGCAGCGCCGCGATGCGCTGCCCCACCTCCCCGACCGTGCCCGCGACCAGGAGTTCGTCCGGGGTCCCGAGGTAGGCGCCCCACCAGATCAGGGTGTCCGGGGGGCAGGACTGGAACGAGCAGTCCCCATCGAGCATGACAACCGCCGACCCGGTCAGCCCGCCCGCGCGGAGCTGGCGGCCGGTGGTGACCAGCACGGGCGCACCGATCTCGTTGAGCGGAATCCGGTGCCGCGCGGTCAGAGCCTGGATCGCGGTGATGCCAGGAATGACGTCATAACTGATTTCCAACTCGGCGGCCACCGCCTCGAGGATGCGCAACGTGCTGTCGTAGAGCGAAGGATCGCCCCAAGCCAGGAAGGCCCCGACGCCGCCCGGCACCAGTTCGGCGGAGATGGCCGCCGCCCACATCCTGGCCCTGGCCGCATGCCAGTCCGAGACGGTCTGGCGGTAGTCGCCGTCGGCCGCGCGCGGCGGATCGGGCAACTCGACGAACCGGTACCCGGGGTCGCGGATGAAGCGCTCGCAGATCTGGCGGCGCAGCGCGACCAGGTCGCGCTTGGCCTCGCCCTTGTCCATCGCGAAGAACACCTGGGTGTCGTTGAGGGCGTTGATGGCCTGGACGGTCACGTAGTCGGGGTCTCCGGCACCGATACCGATGACGTGGATGTGCCGACCCATGCGGTCAACCTAATCGAGATCAGAAATGCCCTATGCGGAACCGCCGGTACCGGATACCATGAGTATTGAGTGTGATCTTCCTTACGCCTGAAAGGGACATCAGCGATGACTACAGCGGTTCGACCCACTGGTCCGAGTCGTGAAGAGTTCTCCGAGCGCCTGCTCAAGGGTTCGATCAAGAAGTCCTACGAGCCCGTCGTCGATATCGATTGGGACGCCCCCCTCGACCCCGACAAGTTCTTTCTGCCGCCGAGGCTGGTGTCGCTCTACGGCACACCGATGTGGGACGAGATGACCCGCGAGCAGCAGATCGAGTTGTCCCGCCAGGAGTTGGTCAACACGCTGTCGGCCGGGATCTGGTTCGAGAACATGCTCAACCAGTCGTTGTTGCGGACCATCCTGCACGAGGATCCCACCAGCCGGTCCACGCATTACAAGCTGACCGAACTCGGTGACGAGACCCGGCACATGGTGATGTTCGGCAAGGCGATCGAGCGCATCGGCGCAAAGCCGGTACAGCCGAAGCGGTTTCACCGCTGGGTCATCAACGCGCTGCCATTGGCGTTCCAGCGCGGATCGATGCTGTGGGTGGCGGCGCTGATCGGCGAGGAGATCTTCGACTCGCTGCAGCGGCAGATGATGGACGACCCGGAATTGCAGCCGATCATCCAGCGGCTCATGCGGATTCACGTCACCGAGGAAGCCCGCCACATCCAGTTCGCGCGCGACGGTGCCCGCAAGCGAGTCGCTGAGATGCCCCGGTTCAACCGCTGGTTCATGGCCAACATCAACGGACTCGGCGGATACTTCTTCAACTACCTGTTCAGCAACCCCGTCCCCTACGCCCGTACCGGGCTGGACGCCGCGCGGGCGCGACGCGTCGCGCGCACCAGTGCCCATCGCCGTGAGGTGCAGGTTGCCGGATTCGCGCCGCTGGCCGCGTTTCTCGCTGAGGTGGGTCTGATGGGCCCGATCGCCCGGCGCGGCTGGAAGCGCAGCAGGTTTCTGTGACGACGACGCATTCGCTGCTCGTCGTCGGCGCCGAAGCTGATGCCCATAGTGCCCGATCGGCGCTGCAGGCCGCCGGGGTCACCGACGTCACCTTGCTCGAAAAGCCGTTGCTACGTTCGGTTTTCGACGATGCGACGGAAGCGTGGGCGCTGCACACGGCCGACGGCGACATCGAGCGCGCGCACGTCGTTGTCGCTGCGCATCCACCGGCTGACCTGGCGTGGACCCCGAAGTTACCCGGACACAACGAGTTCCGGGGTGAGGCGTTTCATGCCGCCGCGTGGGACCCGCACTTTCACGCGGTCGGCAAGCGGGTTGCGGTCGTCGGCACCGATTCGTTCGCCGGTCATCACCTCGGCCGCCTGGTCTCCGCCGCCGAGTCGGTGACCATCTTTCCCCATGCGCCGCGGCGAGTCGTCACCGAGCTGCAATACTGGCCGGCCCGCGCCAAGAATCGGTTGCGCAGGCGTCGCTCGCAACGGCCGGGCCCGCAGTTCGGCGCGTCGATCCGGGGCATCACCGCGACCGGCATCCGCACGGTCGACGGCGTGGAACACCCGGTGGACGCGATCGTCTACGGCACCGGATTCGCACTCGGCACGGACCGCGCCCTGGTCGGCAGCCGGGGACTGACGCTGCGTGATGTCTGGACCCACGGCATGGAGCCCTTCTTCGGCGTCGCCGTTCGCGGATTCCCCAACTATTTCTTCGTCAGCGGCCCCGACGGGGCGGCACGAGCGCGGTATATCGCCGCGTGCGTCGCGCTGATGGAGCGCACCGGCAGTGCCCGCATCGAGGTGCGGCGCAGCAGTCAGCAAGTGTTCAACGAGCGTGCCCAGCTCGGGCCAGCCGATCCCCCGCCGGTTTCGTCCGCCTTCGACCTGTCATCCAGCGCGCCGGACTACGAGGACACCTACGAGGGCACCGCCACCCTCGACATCGGTGGTACCAGCCAACCGGTGCACGTGCGTCTGATCGGTCATCTGGACCCGCTCGACGGCAATTACCACTGGCAGGGGACCATTTTTGACGCCCTGCCGGAGGAGTCGGTGAAGCGTTCGCGCACCGCCACCCTGTCGGTGGGCGACCGCAGCGCGCAGGCTCGCATCGTGGAGCAGACCCCGTGGGGAACCCACTCGGTCGCCGGTGTGGGTGAGCCGCCGTATGCGTTGAGCGAGCGCTGACCGCTCCACGAGCCACGGCTCAAATCGCTGCATTGAGCCCGCTGCACTGCCATTAGGCTGGAGTAAGTCCCCAACAAAGGTTGACCGCGCGCGCCGAATGGGTATTCGCTGGTATCTCTGCGGCGGTCAAAGGGGGTAGAGCGCGTCGACGTTCCACTTTCCCTGACCGGGCCGGTGGGCTGAAGATGGACTTTCACACGACGACGGAGGCGGCGACACTGACGCGAGGGCAAGAGGCAGAAGTTCGAGGAGCGGGAGATGAAACCGGACGACACGATGACGCTGGCACATCGATGAGCGCGGTCGCCGAATCCTCTAGTTCGCTGGTCCTGGCGTCGCGAACCGAGCAATCGGTGGTGGTACTGACCGCCGAGGGCGTGCTTGACGCGGGCAACTCGGCGGAGCTCAGGGACAGCATCACCAAGGCCACCCTCGACGTGCCCACCGCCGTCATCGTCGACGTCAGTGCACTGGAAGTCCCCGACGACGCGGCCTGGTCGCTGTTCGTCAGCGCCCGCTGGCAGCTGGACACCCGGCCGGATGTCCCGATCGTGCTCGTCTCGGCGAACCGCGCCGCCCGCGACGTGATCGCCCGCAGCGGGGTTACCGACTTCATGCCGGTCTTCCCCACCGAGAAGGGCGCGATGAAGGCCGTCGCCAAGCTCGGGCGTCGCAAACTGCAGCACGCGCAGACCAAGCTGGCGGCCAACGTGACCAGCCTGCGCGAATCCCGCCAACTGGTCCGCGAATGGCTGACCACCTGGTCGAAACCGGGTCTGATCCCGGTGGCATTGGTGGTGGTCAACGTCTTCATCGAGAACGTGCTCGAACACACCGGCAGCGATCCAGTAATGCGAATCGAGTGCGAAGGCCAGACGGCGACCATCGCGGTCTCCGATGGCAGCAGCGCCCCGGCGGTGCGGTTGGACTCTCCCACAAAAGGTATCGACGTGTCCGGGCTGGCGATCGTTGAGGCGCTGTCTCGCGCCTGGGGCAGCACCCCGACCTCGTCGGGCAAGACGGTCTGGGCGGTTATCGGTCCGGAGAACCAGCTGTAACGTGTACCCGTGCGGTTCAGCTACGCCGAATCTCTGACCGATCCGGCCTTCTACATTCCCCTGGCCAAGGCGGCCGAGGCAGCGGGCTATCACAGCATGACGATCGCCGACAGCATCGCCTATCCCTTCGAGTCTGACGCGAAGTATCCCTATACCCCCGACGGCAACCGCGAGTTTCTGGACGGCAAGGAGATCGTCGAAACCTTCGTTCTCACAGCGGCATTGAGTGCCGTGACGAGCACGCTACGGTTCAACTTCTTCGTACTCAAACTGCCGGTGCGGCACCCGGCGCTCACGGCCAAGCAGGTCAGTTCCCTGGCCGCGCTGAACGGCAACCGGGTGGGCTTCGGTGTGGGCACCAGCCCGTGGCCGGAGGACTACGAATTGATGGGGCTGCCATTCGCCAAGCGCGGCAAGCGAATGGACGAATGCATTGAGATCGTCCGCGGGCTCACCACCGGCGACTACTTCGAGTTCCATGGCGAGTTCTACGACATCCCCAAGACCAAGATGAGCCCCGCACCGACGCAACCGATTCCGATCCTGGTCGGTGGGCACGCTGATGCAGCGCTGCGCCGGGCGGCACGCCTGGACGGCTGGATGCACGGCGGCGGAAGCGATTCCGGCGAGCTCGCCCGACTCGTCGCCAAGGTCAAGAGGTTTCGCGAGGAAGAAGGCAAGAGCGGTCCATTCGAGATTCACGTGATCTCGATGGACGCCTATACCGTCGACGGCATCAAACGCTTGGAGGACAAGGGCGTCACCGATGTCATCGTCGGGTTCCGGTGGCCCTACATCAAGGGGCCCGACCCGGAACCACTGCAGACCAAGATCCGCAACCTGGAGAAGTACGCCGACAAGGTCATGTCGAAAGTTTAGGCGTCACAGCGTATCCCACTTGGGCGCCCGCTTCTCGCGGTGCGCCAGGGCCGCCTCGGTGGGATTGTTGGTGAACCCGGTGAGGATCTGGGTGCGGTTCTCCAGTTCGATGGCGTGCCGCAGACTGGGCGCATCCAGCGCCGCGTTCAGACCGATCTTGGTCTGCCAGACGCCGAGTGCGTTGTTCGCCGCGATCTCGCGGGCTTTGTCCAGGGCGGTGGCCATCAGATCACCGGCGGCGACTACCTGGTGCACGAGCTTGATGCGGTAGGCCTCGTCGGCGTCGATGATCCGGCCGGTGAGCATCAGTTCACGCGCTACCCCGGCACCGACGATCTTGGGTAGCAGGTAGCTGGTGCCCATGTCCATCGACGAGAAGCCGGCCTTGATGAACACCGACCCGAACCGGGCGGTCTCGGCGGCGATCCGGATGTCGGAGTGCAGCGCGAAAGCCAGCCCGCCCCCGACGGCGACACCGTTGACGGCGGCGATCACCGGGATGGGCAGTTCGTAGAGCCGGACGTACAGATCGGCCAGGCGTACCTGCGCGTCGTAACTGACCTTGAAAGTAGGTGTGCCGGGCCTTATTTCGGTCCAGGCCTGACCCGTGCCGCTCAGGTCGGCGCCGGCACAGAACCCGCGCCCGGCTCCAGTCAGAATTACCGCGCGGAACTCGCCGCGGGCTATTGCGTCGAGCGCCGCGTCCACGCCGTCGATGAGCGACCCGTCGATGGCGTTGAGGAGCTTGGGCCGGTTGAGGGTGATGCAGGCGATGTTGTCGTCCAGCGTTGTCAGTGTCACTGCGGGTTCCGGTGCCATATCCGAACGGTAGGCGACTCAGGCAATTTGCAGGCAATGGGCTTACCGTTTACCCCATGGCGCGTGCCGATGACGACAGCTGGGACCTGGCGAACAGCGTGGGAGCGACCGCGACCATGGTTGCCGCCGCGCGGGCGGCCGCCAGCCGGCGCCCGAACGCGGTGGTCCACGACCAGTACGCCGAGCCGCTGGTCCGCGCGGTCGGGCTGGACGTGTTCACCCGCCTCGCCGCCGGTGAACTCGACGGCGTCGACGGAGCGGGCGACTTGGGCTTCCCCCGGATGATCGACACGTTCGCGGCCCGCGCGAAGTTCTTCGACGACTATTTTGCGGAGGCTGCGGCCACCGGCCTGCAGCAGTTCGTGATCCTGGCGTCGGGACTGGATTCCCGCCCGTACCGGCTGCCCTGGCCGGCCCGCACCGTCGTGTACGAGATCGACCAACCCGAGGTGATCGAGTTCAAGACGACCACCTTGGCCAAGCTCGGCGCCAGCTCCGCCGCCGAACACCGCCCCGTCGGCATCGACCTGCGCGAGGACTGGCCGGCGGCGCTATTGGCCGCGGGCTTCGACACCGACCGGCCGACCGCCTGGCTCGCCGAGGGGTTGTTGATCGGGTTCCTGCCCCAGGAAGCCGAAGTCCGGTTGCTGGACAGCATCATCGCCCTCAGCGACTCCGGCAGCCAGCTGGCCGCCGACTACGGGCAGGTGACCGACCAGTCCGTCGACGGGCAGCGGCAGGCGCAAGCCATGTCCGAGCGGTGGCGTGAGCTCGGGCTGAACCTCGACGTGGCCAGCCTGACGTACCCCGGTGCGCACACCGACGTCGCGGCGCATCTGTGGGCCAACCGCTGGAGCACCATCACCTCGGATCTACCCGAGCTGTTCGACGCGGCCGGGCTGGCGCCGCTGGGAGATCTCGCAGGGCAGGCCCCGGCCAATTCGATCGGGTACGTGCGCGCGGCGGCGCCGTAACCGCGACTGTGGCACTGTGTTTGGCACCTACCGGAACACAGCGATGGTGCGATTGACTACTCGAGTGTCCAGCTTTACACCGACATAACCTGGCCGGGCGTCACCTGCCGAAGCAAGGTGGCGTAGTTAGCTGGTGTAATAGCACCTCGAAGCTGGGCGGGAACCTAAGGGGTGTTGGGTGGCTGACGATGGGACGAAAGGCAGTAAGACTTCGACGAGTCGGGCCGTCGACTCGCTAAAGTTGCGGGCGTTTTTTGTGCTATTGGTGATTGCCATAGTTGAAGCGGTCTGGCTCGCCTTTGTGAAACTCTTCGGACTGAGCGCGCAATTAGCGATCCCGATCGCTTCTGCGTGGGTAGTTGGCGCGATCAGCATTTATGCGGGAGTGCACAAGGACGACCTGCGAGCAATGAAACTGACTCGTCGGGTCTTGGCAATTGTATTCATCTCAGCAATTGGGATGGTGTTCGCGTCGATTAGCGTGATCTTGTTCGTTCCGCGCGTGGGAACCGCCGCATCAAAAGCGTCCCCGGCTGCCAAGCTGGAGATCCCTGCCGATCAATTCAACTTGGAAGGTCGTTGGCATTCGCCTACCTGGTCGAGACAGATCCGGATCACAGAACCTGCGGCGGTAGTCGAGTTGCTGATCGAGTACAAGAACAGAGGTCAGGCGGTTCATACGAACGTTACTTTCCAGATGGAACTTCCGAAGGGCGTTCGTCCTTTGCGCGGTGCCGTCCATTTCGGCGTCGACAGCCACCCCGACGGTGTCCGCGCGTCAGATGCACTGTGGGAAAAGGGAATGAACATCGGCGCTTACGGGCCGGGAGGTGGTACCTATGTCACCGCCGTCATCCAGTTCGAACCCGACATCGAACTGCCGTGTGGCGATGCGGTCGTACCGCTTCGTGCGACTGGCTATTCAAGCGAATTACCATCGGACAAGACATGGACAAGCAACCAACTGTTGATCACCTACGTTAAGACTTGTGCACCCGGTTAGGCACGATTGAGAACATCCGCTTCGGCTTGATCCCGAGACGTTCCCATTCCTCTTCGGCTTGATCCCGAGACGTTCCCATTCCTCGCCGGAGATCTCGAGCCAGCCGGATGCCGTCTCGCGGTGAACTGACACGAGTACGCACCGTCCGATTCTTCGGCGTAGCCCTCAAAGTTGCGGAGAAGCCTCAGCACGGCCTCGGCCTCGATGTCGGCCACGTCAACCGCGTCGACCTCCTCGGCTGCGATCTTGTCGGTCAGGTCGGGAAGCCTGCGGAGGATCATCCGCTCGACCTGTTGGAGCCTTGCGCTGGATCAGGGCGAGTACTTCGGGCTCAGGTTCCCGAGCCCAGAGCGCAACCACATCAGCAGTTTCGACGTACGTCATTGCCTGCCTTTTCCAATTGGAGCCATACCGGCGGCATCGCCGGGCAGGCGGCGGTAAATGACGTCCAGGACCGCCAGCGACGGCGTCTTGCTCGCTTTATGCCGTTTGAGTCGCTTGGTCTAACGCGCGGCCTTGGACATCAGTCGTCCGTTTCTGCGAAGCTCATCCGAGGAGCAACTGCGCCAGGAGGCCCCGCTGGACGCGGGCCTCCGCGATGAACGGGGAGATCACCGCCTGGCCCATGCTGCCCTTAACGGTCAGCGGGGCTTCGGCTGCTGCCTCGTCCAATTCAGCGATCTGGTCGGTGGTTCTTCACGCCTGAAACAGCAGTTCGCGGCGGTCTGGGTCGCGTTCGATGTCGAACTCTGACGTGATTTCACGCCATAGTTCCCGTCCGGGTTTCTGCAAACCCGCAGGTTTACGCATGATTTCCTCAACTTACTGCGTGTGAAAAATAGATTCTAAGTTCCGCAGGATTGGGCGGACGCATAATCGACCGGTCATGCCGGGGGCGGGAAAGCGGATCCCCCTGGGGTGGCGACCTTCGCTGATTCAGCGCTACCGCCGTGGGGCCACTTGCCATACGCTCGGGCCGGGGACAGGCTGATCCACCAAGGGGCAAACATGACCGCACCACCGAATCCGCAACCTGGCTGGTACCCCGACCCGTCGAATCCCGGAAGACAAATCCACTGGGACGGTGCGAGATGGGGCGTACCGGAAGGTGCGCTAAACGACTCCGGTAAAGGCAATAAGACGGCAGTTGCTACCGGCGTCTGTGTGCTTGTCGTCATCGGCCTTGTGATGTCGATGCAATCGGTCAGCCTCATGACCGGTTCCGGCCCTGTGTGGACGGGTGTCGGAGTTGTAGCAGCGGGCACGGCCGTCGCCTTCTTTTTAGGCGCTCCCACTTGGGTCCGCACCGTCGCTGCGGTGTTTTTGGCACTTTCCCTGGTGAACGCCTTTTACATCGAGAATCAACTTTCCGAGAAACGCGACGAGTTAACGCACATGTTCGATCGGTAGGTGTCGCCTACAGGTGCTACCGTTCCCGTCCGCAAGGCATGCTTCGATGAACGCGGAAAAGCAAGGGAGGGTCACCATTCATGACTACGCCGGGCTGGTTTCCCGATCCGTCTGATCCAAGCCGTCAACGCTATTTCGACGGGAAAGTGTGGACGGAAAACTACGCACCATTTGGCCCGCCGGCACCAGTCGGTGGCCAACCCTCGAAGACTGGCATGTCTTCAGGTCTGAAAATCGCACTCGGGGTAGGAGGGGCGTTCTTGGCGTTGATCGTCATCGGCTCGATCGGTAACAACAACCACACCTCGTCCACGTCTGCCAAAAGCGGCGGTACAACTGCGACGGTGGCGGTCGCCCCGCCCGTCGCCCCGACGACCACCAAGAGCGGCTTCACACCCGCCCAGGACAACGCAATTGCTAAGGCAAAGAGCTACTTGGCTTATACCGGATTCTCCAAACAAGGCCTCATCAAGCAACTCGAATACGACAAGTTCAGCACGGCAGACGCCACGTTCGCGGTCGAACAGATCGAGGCCACCGGGGGAGTTGACTGGAATGAACAGGCGGTCAAGAAAGCTAAAAGCTACCTGAGCTACAGCTCGTTCTCCAAGGACGGGCTCATCAACCAATTGGAGTACGACGGCTTCACTCCGAGTGAGGCTGAGTATGGTGCCAACGTGGCCTACGGAGGCTGAGGTCTCAATCATGGCATAGGACTACGAGGGCGAGCGTATGACTGCTTATCACGAACCAGGACACGCTATAGGTGCAGTCAAATGCCCAGACGGGTCCATCAAGTACATCGACATCTGCAACCGAGACGAGAACGACGCCGAGAACGGCGGAACCGTCGCATCTGTTAGAAGAGCCGATCACGCATTTCTGGTCTACGCCGGGCCGTGGGCGCACGCAAAGTTCATCGGTCCGGACAAATCCTTCGACGCAGACGCAGCTTTCGTGTTTCTGCGTGGGAATCGAGACGACTGGATCGCATTCCAGCGCTTGGTTGGAAACGAGGTCGGCGTGAGCGAATTTACGCAGATGCAGGAGTCGGTCGCGTTTGGCCTCCCCGCGCTGTCCGAGTATCGCGAGTATCGACCTCCTCAGGAGTGGCACGAGAAAGCTGACGGAGTGCTGGCTCCTGCGTGGAATGATGGCGAGATACAAGCCCTGGCGGAGCGCACGCGGGCAAAAGATAGGGAGATTCAGCTCGTAATGGCCAGGTTCTCACTCGCGAGAGCGATCGCGATCGTTGGTATGCCCCGAGCTATAGGGAAGCTCCTGAAGATGGGGATGGCCTCGTAGGGCTACCCCCACCGATTGATCAGGCTGCGTCGTAGCCGCGAACCGCGCCGGGCTCGTTGAGGAATCCGAGACCCAAGCGCGAGACGGCGCGGGCCCAGATGCCGTCCTTTTGGACGTTGGCCTGGTCCGCAAGCTGGCAGATCTTTGTCGGAACCTCGAATTACATTTGATCCATGCCGGTCGTCCACACTGCAGACCCCTACGCCGTTGAGCAGGTGCCGGTCGAACAGATCAATCCGGGCGACCGGATAGTGGTAAGGGACGCGAACGGCGATCCGAGCCAATGGGAAGTCGAAGTGAAACGCTTCGCATTCAACCGGGCTGCAGGCGAACCACCGAGGATTGCGCTCGAAGGCAAGCCTGAGGCAGGGACAGCCCATACCCCTCGATGCGAGGCGATGGTAGGCACTCTCGTATACCGGCTTGTTCGGGAACCTCAGCAACAGTCGCGCCATCTGAACTCTTCTGCGGGGCAACCTGGCAAGTCAAAAGGCGCAACCGAACCTGAGGAAAGCTTCCAGCACCGTAAGTGCTACGCCAACACACGCGGAGGGTGCTCTAAGACTATTTCCGGCGAGCACTTCATTTCTCACAGCCTCATCAAGCTTTACAGTTTCGATGATCCCGACTTGAAGATTAAGCATGACACTGGATACGGAATTCGTGAGTTCGTCAGCCCGAAGAAGTTCGTCGCAAACATCCTATGCGAGAAGCACAACAATGATCTCCACATCGCTGACGATGCCGCGTTGGCAGTCGCGACATTCCTGCGGACGATTTCACTGCGATACCGTAACGGCGCAGGGGAATGGGGTGAATACGAAGAAATCACAGTATCCGGAGACGACTTCCAAGCTTGGGTCCTGAAGCTCATCCTAAACCATGTTGCAGGTAAAGCCTTCGCGCATCAGAAGGGCCAATTCGTCCGCCCGTTCCCTCCCGAAGCTATCGACGTGCTCTTGGGCCGTGCCATGTGGCCACGCAACTGGGGTTTATGCGTTGCCGGCGATGCCGCGAACAAAGACTTGAAAATCAACGCGTTCGATCGTCTCGAAGATGTAACAACAGAATGGTTGTCCTTTCAGCCTTTCATTCACAACGACGGCTGGGTCGGCGGAGGCATCGTCAATCTGAACGGCGTAGGTTTCGGTCTCACCTTCTTCGACCCAAGCCGGGATAATCCATCAGCATTCAACAATCCAGGGAATCCTTTGCGCAGATCGATCCAAAGACCCGGTTACATGGCGTGGGAAAACAATGGCGTGCAGAAGCGAATCAACTTCACCTGGTCCGACGTGTGGGAACACAAGACGATTACCTACACGATGATTCGGGGCAATTAGGTATTACGTCGAGTTTTCGTCCTTAACCGTGAACTCGACGGACCCGTCTAGGCCGACCGTGATGCCCTGACCATTCTCACCCATCGCGGAGAGAACCGCTTGCCATCGAGCCGCTGGGCCGTTGGCGTCCAACTGCTTGGTGAGTGTGCCGAGGTCTCCGAGGCCTAGGTTCACGCTCGGGGTCGACCTTTCGGTCGCGTACTTGAATTCCAATCGGATGCCCATCGACCGCAACCACACGTTGCGGTCGGTCACGTCTTGGCGATCCCACCAGTCGGCGAACTTCTCGCCGGTCGGCTGGCACGTCCAGCCAGATGGCTTGACTGTCTCGGTCGACAGTTCGGCCTGACGGGCAGCCAGCGCCTGGATGCGCTCGTTCAGCTTGACGCGCTGAGGCGTGCCGGCCTTATAGGGGCCGGCGCGGAGCAGCCCGGTCAGGTCGGCCAGGGTGTCGTTGATCTCGGCCAACTCTGCAGAATGGTCGGACCCCGAGTCCCAGACTCGCTCGAGCCGCTCCGACGTGCCAAGCATGCCCAGGAGGAGCGTCTCGACACTCTCGTCTGCGTAATCCAGGGGTATCGGTTTGTTGGCGCACTGTTCTCTGTGCTGAGCCGAGGCGCACCTATACCGAGGCTTGCGGCCAGGGCCTCCCTTCAGGCGGTACGCCGGTCGTCCGCACACGCCGCAGTAGACAACCTGGAGCAACAAGCCAGAGGACCGTTTCGTCGGGTCCTTGCGGTCTTCCCGCACCGCGAGCTCGACGGGTCAAGTCCAGGGACGTGGTGTATGACGTCGTCGTGTGATTCTTCGCTGTCGTGGTTAGGCGGTTAGTGCTGCGG
>NZ_LZKQ01000071.1 GCF_001668675.1 Mycobacterium asiaticum
AGCATCAGACGTTAGGTCAACGCCATCAGTGGCCGCGATGGTTCCCCGAGCGCTCAGGCCGTGCGTCTGGCGCGGCGAATCTCGCGGGCCGTCGAGGCGACATAGTCGATTCCGGTGATGACCGTGAGCACGATCGCCAGCATCATCACCACCTGGGCCGCGGTGTGCAGTAAGCCGGACAGCGGCAGCACGAACAACCCGATCGCCACCGCCTGGGTCAGGGTTTTGAGCTTGCCGCCCCAGCTGGCCGGGATGACGCCGCGCCAGACGCACGGCCTGAGCGCTCGGGGAACCATCGCGGCCACTGATGGCGTTGACCTAACGTCTGATGCTTTTTCCAATGATGACCGGATAAGAGGAGAGCACGATGGCGTCATTAGTGCGCGAGGTCGTTGGCGACGTGCTGCGGGGGACCCGGACATCGCAGGGCCGGACACTGCGTGAGGTGTCCGATTCGGCGCGGGTGAGTCTCGGGTATTTGTCGGAGGTCGAGCGCGGCCGCAAGGAACCCTCGAGCGAGTTGCTGAACGCGATCTGTGACGCCCTGCAGGTGCCGCTGTCGCAGGTGCTCATCGATGCCGGTGAGCGGATGGCCCGCGAGGAGCGCGCCGGCTACACCGTGGGCGCCTCCATCGATGCCAGCACGAAGGTCGTCATTCCTCCCGTGGCGTCCCTGGCGGTTGCGTAAGCTTCGGCGTTCACTAGATATGCACCGTGGGTGGGGCGATCGGGGCTGACCCACTAAATTGAGCTGCAGGGTAGTGTTCGCGCCCATCCTGCACACAAGAAGCGAAGGCGGAGCTAACTGATGGCCAATCCGTTCGTCAAAGCGTGGAAGTACCTCATGGCGCTGTTCAACTCCAAAATCGACGAACACGCCGACCCGAAGGTGCAGATTCAGCAGGCCATCGAGGAAGCGCAGCGTACCCACCAGGCGCTCACCCAGCAGGCCGCCCAGGTGATCGGCAATCAGCGTCAGCTGGAGATGCGCCTGAACCGGCAACTGGCCGACATCGAGAAGTTGCAGGTCAACGTGCGGCAGGCGCTCACGCTCGCCGATCAGGCCGTCGCCAGCGGTGACGCCGCCAAGGCGACCGAATACAACAACGCCGCCGAAGCGTTCGCGGCTCAGCTGGTCACCGCCGAGCAGAGCGTGGAAGACCTCAAGAGCCTGCACGACCAGGCCCTGCAGGCGGCCTCGCAGGCCAAGAAGGCCGTCGAGCGCAACGCGATGGTGCTGCAGCAAAAGATCGCCGAGCGCACCAAGCTGCTCAGCCAGCTCGAGCAGGCCAAGATGCAGGAGCAGGTCAGCGCGTCGCTGCGGTCAATGAGCGAGCTCGCCGCCCCGGGCAACACCCCCAGCCTCGACGAGGTACGCGACAAGATCGAACGCCGCTACGCCAACGCGATCGGCTCCGCCGAGCTCGCCCAGAGTTCGGTGCAGGGCCGCATGCTCGAGGTCGAGCAGGCCGGCGTTCAGATGGCCGGACACTCGCGGCTCGAGCAGATCCGCGCCTCAATGCGCGGTGACGCCCTGCCCGCCGGCGGTGCCGCCGCGCCCGGCGCGACCCCGGGGACCCCGGCCACCGAACCCGGCGGAGCGGTACCCGAGAAACCGTTCGGTCAGTAGCAGAGCAACACGATGGCGGTGCGATCCAATCGGCGCGGGCCTCTACGGGCCCTGTGGCAGCGCGGCTTCGACACCGTCGTCGACCTGTCCGGATTCCTGCTCGCCAAGATCAACGCCGCCACCGATCCGCGGGCACGGCAACTTCGACGGCGCCGCCGTGCCCTGCGCTGGGCCTGGATCTTCACCACCGGGGTGATCTTCTGGGCGCTGGTGACCGCGATCCTGGCGGCCTGGGGCTGGTTCACCCTGCTGCTGCAGATCACCGGTGCCGTGGCGGTGGTGATGGTGATCCCGGCGACGCTGCTGTTCTTCCGCTATTACTGGCTCAAGTCCGAACCGCTGCCCTCGCAGCGGCCCGCGGTTAGCCGGCGATTGCCGCCGCCCGGTTCGGCCGCGCGGCCGGCGATGTACGCGCTGGGCGCCTCCGAGCGCGGATTCTTCTCGTTGCTGGGTGTGATCGAGCGCAGCGCAATCCTGCCGGCCGACGAGATCAGCGAGCTGACCGAAGCGGCCAAGCGGACCTCGGCGGCGATGGCGGCTACCGCGGCCGAGGTGGTGTCGATGGAACGGGCCGCGCAGAACTCGCAGTCGTCGCGCGAATATCTGGTCCCGACCATCAATGCGTACACCGCGCAGCTGGGGGCCGGGGTCCGTCAGTACAACGAGATGGTCACCGCCGCGGCCCATTTGGTCTCGTCGGTCAACGGCGAGAATGCGGGCGGCGTGACCATGCTCGCTCAGCAGCGTTACCGCGACGAGCTCACCGGCGCGACGGATCGGCTGCTGGGCTGGGCGCAGGCGTTCGACGAGCTTGGCGGCCTGCGCCGCGCCCAATAGGCCTAGAGCGTCGCGCGCAGTGACGGGATGACCACCCCGACCAGCCCGCGCACGGTCGCCTTGAGGAAGTCGTACGAGTCGAAGTAGTCCCGCCACAGGATGATTCGCCCGTCCTGCACCTCGAAGATCCCGCACACCCAGAACTGCAGGCGCAGCGGGCCGAAGATCAGCGCGTCGGTGCGCTCGGTGAGCACCGCGCTGCCGTCGGCGGCCACCCGGTGGAACTTCACCTCGAAGCCGATCCGCCCCTCCATCTTGCGAAAGAGCTTGGCCACCTTGCGTCCGCCGCGGATCCGCGAGTACCCGTAGTTCTCGTAGACCAGGTCGTCGTGCAACGCGGCATCCGCGGTCTCGAAGTCCTGGTCCTGCAGGGCATACAGGAAGCCCTCGACCGTGCGGATGTTGTCACTGGTTGTCGTCTGAGTCAGCTCAGTCATGGTTGCCAGCGTAGGCGAGCGCCGCTGTGGCAGGGTAGGGCCGATGCGCGTCGCCGTGGTTGCCGGGCCGGACCCCGGGCACTCGTTTCCGGCGATAGCGCTTTGCCAACGCTTTCTCGCCGCGGGTGACCAACCCACCCTGTTCACCGGCGTGGAGTGGCTGAACGCCGCCCGCGCAGTCGGGATCGACGCCGTGGAGCTCGACGGGCTCAAAGCCACCGACGAGGACCTCGACGCCGGGGCCAGGATTCACCGGCGGGCTGCCCGGATGGCGGTGTTGATCGCGCCGACCTTGCGCGATCTAGGCCCGGATTTGGTGGTGTCCGACGTGATCACCTCCGGCGGGGGCATGGCCGCCGAGCTGCTCGGTATCCCGTGGGTCGAGCTCTGCCCGCACCCGCTGTACCTGCCGTCGAAGGGGCTGCCGCCGATCGGCAGCGGCCTGGCGCCCGGTACGGGGTTGCGGGGCCGCCTGCGGGACTCGGTGATGCGGGCGCTGACGGCCCGCTCGGTGCGGGCGGGTCAGCGCCAGCGCGCGACTGTGCGGGTCGAGATCGGCCTGCCGGCGCGGGATCCGGGGCCGACGCGGCGGCTGATCGCCACGTTGCCCGCCCTGGAAGTGCCGCGTCCGGACTGGCCGGCCGAGGCGGTGGTCGTCGGCCCCCTGCACTTCGAGCCGACCGAACGGGTGCTGGCGATCCCGCCCGGCTCGGGTCCAGTGGTGGTGATCGCGCCGTCGACGGCCTACACCGGCACCACCGGGCTGGCGCAGCTCGCCCTCGAATCCTTGCGGCCGGGAGAGACGCTGCCGGCCGGTTCGCGGCTGGTGGTGTCTTGGCTGGGCGGTGAGGAGCTGGCGGCGCCGCCCTGGGCGGTGGTGGGCCTGGGCCGTCAGGACGAGCTGCTGCGCCACGCCGACCTGGTGATCGCCGGCGGCGGCCACGGCATGGTCGCCAAGACGCTGCTGGCGGGCGTCCCCATGGTCGTGGTGCCCGGCGGCGGCGATCAGTGGGAGATGGCGAATCGAGTGGTCCGGCAGGGCAGCGGGCAGCTGATCCGGCCTTTGACCGCCGACGCTCTTGTGGCCGCGGTGGAGGAGGTGTTGGCCTCGCCGGACTACCGGGCGGCCGCCCAGCGGGCCGCCGCCAGCGTCGCGGGAGTGGCCGACCCGGTGCGGGTGTGCCGCGAAGCGATTGATTGAGCGGGGCGGCGCGCTGGGTATGTTGCTGTGCGTGCGGCTGACGGAGTTCCACGAGCGGGTGACGTTGCGGTTCGGCGCCGCCTACGGTGCATCGGTGCTGGTTGATCACGTGTTGACGGGCTTCGACGGTCGCACTGCCGCCCAGGCGATCGAAGACGGCGTCGAGCCTCGCGACGTATGGCGTGCGCTGTGTGCTGACTTCGACGTGCCGCGCGAGCAGTGGTGACCTCCCGGGTGGCGTTGACTCTGCGCTGAGGGCGTGGTTTTGCGGGAACACGCCGCGGCCAGCGCAGAATCAACGCGGGCTAGAGCGGGCAGTCGCCGCACTTTCCACCACCGGGAATGCGGTAGAAGAGGCAGCAGCTGTTGCGCCGGAAGCCGAGGCCGGGACTGGTGACGACGCCGGTGCCGGCGAGGCGGCCGGTGTCGAGCAGCTCACGAGTGAGCCGGGTGGTCGGTTCGCGCAGGTCCGGCCGCGCCGCCAGCAGCATCCGGGACGTGCCCACCAAAGCGGACGCGATATTGCCGTAGAGCAGCCCGAGCGCCAGGTCAACCCGCAGGCCGGCGGCCAACCGTTCCATGTGCTCGCGCACGACGACCCGATATAGCAGCTCGGGGGAGGGTGCGACGCGTTCGCCGGTGGGTTCAGGCAGCCGCAGCCGGGCGTCGTCGTCGGCGCGTTGCAGCCCGGTGAGGTCCGGGAGCACGCCGTGAGCCAGCACGCAGGCCAGCACCGGCGACCAGAGCCGGGCGGCGTGACCGAGGTGGACCAGCGAGGCGCCCACCCGCAGTTCGGTGCTGCGGTAGCGGGCGGTGGTCGCACCGACGAGCTCGGCGAACCCGTCGGCATAGGACTTGGCGACCGGATGCCACCCGGTCGGTTCGCCGCCCACGGTCAGCGCGAAAAAGCCGCCGTAGGAGGCCACTTCGGCGAGCTCGGTGGAGATGTCGATCCCGGACATATTGCCCGGACATGTTGCCACACGCGGCGTGTCGAACTTGAGTCGAACAAGTGTTCGGCTACTGTGGTGATCATTCGGCGACCTCGACTTGTCAGACCCCGCGCCTAGTGTCACGGCCAACCGACCAACACCGGTCACCGAACACCGACTACAGGAGAGGCATCATGGCTCAAGCCCCCGACCGCGAGAAGGCTCTCGAACTGGCGATGGCCCAGATCGAGAAGAGTTACGGCAAAGGCTCGGTGATGCGCCTCGGAGACGAGGTGCGCCAGCCGATTTCAGTCATCCCGACCGGGTCCATCGCGTTGGATGTCGCCCTGGGTATCGGCGGCCTGCCGCGTGGCCGGGTCATCGAGATCTACGGTCCGGAGTCCTCGGGTAAGACCACCGTGGCGCTGCACGCGGTGGCCAACGCCCAGGCCGCCGGCGGTGTCGCGGCGTTCATCGACGCCGAGCACGCGCTGGATCCGGAATACGCCAAGAAACTCGGTGTCGACACCGATTCGCTGCTGGTCAGCCAGCCGGACACCGGTGAACAGGCGCTCGAGATCGCCGACATGCTGATCCGCTCGGGCGCGCTGGACATCGTGGTCATCGACTCGGTGGCGGCGCTGGTGCCGCGCGCGGAACTCGAAGGCGAGATGGGCGACAGCCACGTCGGTCTGCAGGCCCGGCTGATGAGTCAGGCGCTGCGGAAAATGACTGGCGCGCTGAACAATTCGGGTACAACGGCGATCTTCATCAACCAGCTGCGGGAGAAGATCGGGGTGATGTTCGGGTGCATGAGTTACTCCACCCGCGTGACCCTGGCAGACGGTAGCACCGAAAAGATCGGCAAGATCGTCAACAACAAAATGGACGTCGAGGTGCTGTCCTACGACCCGGTGGCAGACAAGATCGTCCCGCGCAAGGTAATCAATTGGTTCAACAACGGGCCAGCCGAACAGTTTCTGCAGTTCACCGTGGAGAAGTCCGCTGGCAACGGCAAGTCGCAGTTTGCCGCCACGCCTAATCACCTCATCCGCACGCCCGGAGGCTGGACCGAAGCTGGAGACCTCAACACCGGCGACAGGGTGTTGGCCGCCGAACCCCGTCTGCTCAGTGACCAGCAGTTCCAGGTGGTGCTGGGTTCGCTAATGGGTGACGGGAACCTGTCGCCCAACCCGCGGGGTCGCAACGGCGTCCGGTTCCGACTGGGGCATGGTTCTAAGCAGTTGGAGTACCTGCGCTGGAAGACCGCATTGTTGGGCAATATCCAGCACACGGTGCGGGAGAACGCCCAGGGTGCGAGCTTCGTCGACTTCACCCCGTTGCCGGAGCTCGCTGAGTTGCGGCGGGCGGTGTACCTGGGGGACGGGAAGAAGTTCTTCTCCGAGGAGTACCTCAAGGCGCTGACCCCATTGGCTCTGGCCATTTGGTACATGGATGACGGTTCATTTAGCTTGCGCTCCAAAGGATTGCAGCAGCGCACTGATGGCGGCACCGGACGCATTGAGATCTGTGTTGAGGCCATGACCGAAGGCACGCGGTTGCGGTTGTGTGACTACCTGCGCGACACATACGGCATGGATGTGCGTCTGCGTGCCGCGGGTTCGGCCGGCAAGGCGGTATTGACGTTTTCAACGGCGTCCTCGTCCAAGTTCCAGGAGTTGGTGGCGCCGTACATGGCGTCATCCATGGAGTACAAATTGCTGCCCCGGTTCCGAGGCCAAAGCAAGGTGGTGCCGGAGTTCGTTGAACCGACTCAAGCGCTGGTCCCGGCCCGGATTCTCGACGTCCATGTCAAGCCGCACACCCGCTCAATGAATCGCTTCGACATCGAGGTCGAGGGCAACCACAACTACTTCGTCGACGGTGTGATGGTGCACAACTCACCCGAAACAACTACGGGCGGAAAGGCATTGAAGTTCTACGCGTCGGTGCGCATGGACGTGCGCCGGATCGAGACCCTCAAGGACGGCACCAATGCGGTCGGCAACCGCACCCGGGTCAAGGTCGTCAAGAACAAGGTGTCGCCGCCGTTCAAGCAGGCCGAGTTCGACATCCTCTACGGCAAGGGCATCAGTCGGGAAGGCTCGCTGATCGACATGGGCGTCGACCAGGGCTTCATCCGCAAGTCCGGCTCCTGGTTCACCTACGAGGGCGAGCAGCTCGGCCAGGGCAAGGAGAATGCCCGCAACTTCTTGATGGAGAACGCCGACATCGCGAACGAGATCGAGAAGAAGATCAAGGAAAAGCTCGGCATTGGTGCAGTGGTGACCGATGACAGCGTCCTGCCCGCCCCCGTCGACTTCTGAGTCCTCGCGTCGCGACGAGCAGGCGCGGGCGTTGTGTCTGCGCCTGCTCACCGCGCGAGCGCGCACCAGGGCCGAGTTGGCCGGGCGGCTGGCCAAGCGGGGCTATCCCGACGACGTCAGCAACCGGGTGCTCGACCGGCTTGCCGCCGTGGGGCTGGTCGACGACACCGACTTCGCGGAGCAGTGGGTGCGGTCCCGGCGGGCGAACACCGGAAAGAGCCGGCGCGCGCTGGCCGCCGAGTTGCACACCAAGGGTGTGGACGACGAGGTCATCACCGCGGTGCTCGCCGACATCGACGGCGGTGCTGAGCGGGCGCGGGCCGAGCAGCTGGTGCGGGCCAAGCTACGGCGTGAGGTGTTGGGCGACGACGACGCCAAGGTGAGCCGGCGACTGATCGGGATGTTGGCCCGCCGCGGCTACAGCCAGAACGTGGCGTGTGAGGTGGTCTTCGCCGAGTTGGCCGCAGAGCGCGAACGGCGGCGAGTCTAGTTTTATCCTGGGCTCGTGCCCCGGCCCGTCGACCCTCAGCCGTCGACCGGTCGTTGGCATGCGATCGGCCTGATCGGGTTGCTCATCCTGGTGGTGCTCTACGGTGCCGCCGGTGTGCACGCCGCGTCCGTCGCCGGCAGCGGCGTCGACGTCCGGATGTACTGGATCCTGGGCGGGGCAACGCTTTTGGCCGGGGTTGTCGCGGTGGTGGGCCGGACGATCGGCTGGCAGAACAAGCGCGTTTTGCTCCTGGGCTGGCCCATTGCCTCGCTTGTCCTCACGATCGTGGTCGGGTCCGTTGACTCGGACGCCACTCGGCAACTGCCGGGCACGATCACGATCACGTTCGTCTACATCGGGCTGACGTGTCCGCGTTGGCGCTCGCTGGTCCTCGCGCCGCTCGGTGTCGTCGCGTTCGTCGTGGGCGCCGGCCCGCATCCCGGCGGGCTGCCGCCGACCGCGGTGACCGCCGCACTGATGTGGGTGATCGTGGCCGAGGTGCCGGCCTGGCTGATCGCCCAGCTGACACGGCAGACCGAGCTGGCGCACCAGATCGCCCAGACCGATGCCCTCACCCAGCTGCTCGACCGCAGCACGCTCGGCCACCACCTGTCATTGCACACCGGCGCGTCGACGATCGTGCTGATCGACCTCGACAACTTCAAGCAGTACAACGACACGCACGGGCACGCCGCCGGCGACGAACTCCTCGTCACCTTTGCCGACGCGCTGCGCTGGTCGGTGCGCCAGGACGACGTTGTCTTCAGGATCGGGGGTGACGAGTTCCTGCTGATGCTGCTCGGCGCCGACCACAGCGCCGCGGAGCAGGTCGTGGCCCGGCTGCGTCAGCGCTGGACCGAGGTGGGTGGCCAGGTCGGCTTCAGTGCCGGAATCGCCGCGGGGGAGCCCGACCCGCTTCGGGCCGCCGACCGGAACATGTACGCCGTCAAGCGCGCCACTGGGGCCGCTTGATCTGCGCCGCTTCGCCGCGCCCGCGATGGCCGAGCGGCTTGACGGGGCGACCCGCGTCGCCCGGTTTCGCCGCGCTCGCGATCGCCGGGCGGCTTGACGGGGCGACCCGCGTCGCCCGGCTTCGCCGCGCTCGCGATCGCCGGGCGCCTTGACGGGGCGACCCGCGTCGCCCGGCTTCGCCGCGCTCGCGATCGCCCCGGCCTGCGGGTTCATCGGCCAGGGCGACCTCGCCGTACCATATCCGGGTGACTTCGACGGTGGCGCGGGACGTGCCGGGGGATGCCCCGACCGTGGTTTCGGCGCGCACCTATCAGGTCCGTACCTATGGCTGCCAGATGAACGTGCACGACTCCGAACGGCTGGCCGGGCTGCTCGAAGCTGCCGGCTACCAGCGCGCCACCGAGGGAGCCGACGCCGACATCGTCGTCTTCAACACCTGTGCCGTGCGGGAGAACGCCGACAACAAGCTTTACGGCAACCTCAGCCACCTGGCGCCGCGCAAACGTAGCAATCCCGACATGCAGATCGCGGTCGGCGGCTGCCTGGCGCAGAAGGACCGCGACACCGTGCTGCGCAAGGCGCCGTGGGTCGACGTGGTGTTCGGCACCCACAACATCGGGTCGCTTCCCACGTTGCTCGAACGCGCCCGGCACAACAACGCCGCGCAGATCGAGATCGCCGAGGCGCTGCAGGAATTCCCCTCCTCGCTGCCCAGTGCACGCGAATCCGCTTATGCGGCTTGGGTTTCCATCTCCGTCGGCTGCAACAACAGCTGCACGTTCTGCATCGTCCCGTCGCTGCGGGGTAAGGAAGTGGACCGCAGCCCGGACGACGTGCTGGCCGAGGTGCGGTCGCTGGTGGAATCCGGTGTGCTCGAGATAACCCTGCTGGGCCAGAACGTCAACGCCTACGGCGTCTCCTTCGCCGACCCGGCGATTCCGCGCAACCGCGGTGCCTTCGCCGAACTGCTGCGCGCCTGCGGCGGCATCGAAGGGCTGGAGCGGGTCCGGTTCACCTCACCGCACCCGGCCGAATTCACCGACGACGTCATCGAGGCAATGGCCGAGACACCCAATGTCTGCCCCGCGCTGCACATGCCGCTGCAGTCCGGGTCCGACCGGATTCTGCGGGCGATGCGCCGCTCCTACCGCGCCGAGCGCTACCTGGGCATCATCGAGCGGGTCCGGGCGGCCATGCCGCACGCCGCGATAACCACCGACCTGATCGTGGGCTTCCCCGGCGAGACCGAGGAAGACTTCGCGGCCACCCTCGACGTGGTTGAGCAGGCACGGTTCGCGGCCGCGTTCACCTTCCAGTACTCCCAGCGGCCCGGTACCCCCGCCGCCGACCTCCCCGATCAGTTGCCCAAGGCCGTCGTCCAGGAACGCTACGAGCGACTGATCGAACTGCAGGAGCGGATCTCGCTCGAGCACAACCGCGCGCTCCTGGGCCAGACTGTCGAACTGCTCGTCGCCACCGGGGAAGGCCGCAAGGACACCCGCACCGCACGGATGACCGGGCGGGCCCGCGACGGCCGGTTGGTCCACTTCGCCGCCGGTGACCAGGAAATACGTCCGGGTGACATCGTCACCGCCCGAATCACCGAGGCCGCGCCGCACCACCTGATCGCCGACGCGGGCATCCTCAGCCATCGCCGTACCCGCGCCGGTGACGCCCACGCGGCGGGCCGGCGCCCGAGCGGTGTCGGCCTAGGCATGCCTGGCGTCGGGCGGCCCGCTGCGCCGGCCGAACCGGCGGGATGCGGCGCATCGACCGGAGCAGCCCAATAGATGGGTGGGATTGGAGAAGTAGACGTGGGGGATTTCGACGCCTACCGGTCGGAGATCGAGGCGGCCGAACGCCGCGTCGCGCGTGAGATCGAGCCCGGCGCCAGGGCACTGGTGGTCGCGGTGCTGGTGTTCGTGCTACTCGGGGCGTTCATCCTGCCGCACACCGGCAGCGTGCGGGGGTGGGACGTGCTGTTCGCCGGCCGGGGTGCCGATACGGCCGGGGTGGCGCTGCCGTCGCGGGTCTTCGCCTGGCTGACGCTGGTGTTCGGCGTCGGCTTCTCGATCCTGGCGCTACTGACCCGGCGCTGGGCGGTGGCCTGGGTGGCGTTGGCCGGCTGCATGCTGGCCAGCGGCACCGGAATGCTGGCGGTGTGGTCGCGTCAGACGGCGCCGGCGGGACATCCCGGCCCGGGCGTCGGCCTGATCGTCACCTGGATAACCGTCATCCTGCTGACGTTCCACTGGGCGCGGGTGGTGTGGCAGCGCACGATCGTGCAGCTCGCCGCCGAGGAGGAGCGCCGTCGCGTCGTGGCCCAGGACCAGGCCAGGACCCTGCTGGACAACCTGCCCGACGACACAGAACCCGGCCGCGGCGAAACGCCACCCGACCGCTAGGAGCGGCGGGTCAGAGCCTGGGCGGCTGCGTCGGCCCACTGACGCCACTGCTCGGCGTTGGCCCTGGCCTCGTCGGCTTCCTTGGTCTTGCCAGCCGCGGCGGCCTTCGCGGCCTGCTGTTCGAACTGCTCGGCGCGGGCGCGGAACTGCTCGGCGCGGGCCTGCGCCTGCGGGTCCGCCCAGTCCGACTCGCCGGCCTCGCGCACCTTCTTCTCGACCGCACGCAGCCGCCGCTCCAGGTCTGCGGACCGCTCCCGCGGGACCTTGCCGATGGCATCCCATCGGTCGGCGATCGAGCGCAGCGCCGCCCGGGCGGCGTCGTGATTGCTGATGTCCAGCTTCTCCGCCTCGGACAGCAACGCCTCCTTCGCGGCCGCATTGGCGCGCAGCTCGGCGTCCTTCTCCGCGGTGGCGGCGTTGCGGGCCGTGAAGAACGAGTCCTGCGCGGCCTTGAACCGGCGCCACAACGCGTCGTCGACGTCCTTGCTGGCGCGTCCGGCCGCCTTCCATTCGGTGAGCAGCCGGCGGAATTCCGCGCTGGTGGCTGCCCAGTCCGTCGAGTCGGACAGCGACTCGGCCCGCTCACACAACCGTTCCTTGGCCTGGCGAACCCCCGACCGCTCCCGGTCCAGTTCGGCGAAATGCGATCCGCGGCGCCGGTTGAAGGTCTCCCGCGCCGCCGAATAGCGCTTCCACAACGCGTCGTCGACCTTGCGGTCCAGCCCGGTGATCGTCTTCCACTCGTCGAGGATCGCCCGCAGCCGGTCGCCGGCGATCTTCCATTGCGTCGAATTCGCGGCCAGGTCCTCGGCCTCGACGGCCAGCGCTTCCTTCCGGGCGGTCTGGGCGGCCCGGTGCTCTTCGCGGCGGGAGCGGTTGGCGACGACGTAGACGTCGATGCGCGCCTGGATGTCGGCGAGCCGGTTGCCGATCGCGTCGACATCGCCCAGCACCGCCGCCGTGGGCAGCGTTTCGGCCAGCGCGGCGGCGTTCGCCCGGATCTTGCGGGGATCCCCGGTCCCCGACACCAGCCGCTCCTCCATCAGGGCGACCTCGGTGCTCAGGTCCTCGAAGCGCCGGCCGAAGTGCGCGAATGCGGCTTCGGGGTCACCAGCCTGCCAGGAACCGATGACGCGCTCGCCGGACGAGCTGATCAGCCACACGGTGCCATCGTCGTCGACCCGGCCGAACCGGTGCGGATCGTTGCGCGGGGGGCCGGGCACCGGGTGCGTTACTGCAGCGCCGGGCCGCGGCGTCGGCCGGGGACCGGGTCGTGGTCCCGGTCGCGGTCCGGGAACCGGTCTCGACACTGGTTCAGCCGTCGGACCTGCGAAGTCGTTGCCACCCGTCATCGTGCTCGTCACCTACCCTTTAGCCGGTCGCGCGGTCCACTTCCCGCGCAGCTGCCGCGCGAAGCGGCACCTGTCCGGTCGGTAATTCTGGTGTTGCCTGAGCCCGTAGTCAGGTCCCCGACCGGTTCCACAGATATTGAAGCAGTTCGTGCAGTCCTCCGCTGCCACCTTCGTCCGATGCCTTCGGAAACGCGGTAACGAAAGCATTCCCGTTGGGTTGCGCACGATAGGGACTTCGTGAGCGCGGGTACCGTTACCAAAGGACGTCGGTGGCCTGGGCCGCCACATCGAACCGGGTTTTCACAGGTGCCACATAGCTGGCTCTGGGCGCCGCTTAGGTCGATGGGCGAGTGTGGGGATGCGACGAGAGGCTAAATCACTGTCCAGAGCGTATATAGGGCCATAGAGTATTCGTTGAACTACCAGCGAACGGCCGGGGGAACGCTGGTAGCGAAGTCGGGAATTGAGGGTCGCCCATGTCGATGGTTGGTATCGCCGGAATAATCGCGCTGTTTGCAGCGCTCGCGTCGGCGACCGGCGATGTGATCCGGCAGCGCTCGGCGCACGAGATCACCGACCAGCATGTCGGGCACCTCAAGCTGTTCGGCATGTCCCTGCGGGACACCCGGTGGTGGCTGGGCGGCCTGTGCGCGATCCTCAACTACAGCCTGCAAGCGGTGGCGCTGGTCTGGGCTTCGGTCATGTTGGTGACCGCGCTGCAGGTTACGGCGTTGTTGTTCGCGTTGCCGATCTATTCGCGTCTGACCCATCACAAGACCACGCGCTCGGAGTGGCTGTGGGCCGTCACGCTGGCGGCCTCCCTGGCCGTGGTCATCATCGTTGGTGACCCGACGGCCGGTCACGACCGGGCGCCGCTGAGCACCTGGATCATCGTGGCCGCGGTGATGGGCCCGCTGCTGGTGTCATGTGTGGTCGCGGCCAAGGTGCTGCACGGCCGCCCCGCCGCCGCCGTGCTGCTCGCGCTGACCGCGGGTTCCTCGCTGGCCTTGTTCGCGGTGCTCACCAAGGGCGTCGTCGACGTCCTGCACCTGCAGGGACTGGGTGCCGCGGTGACCGCACCCGAGTTCGTTCCCTGGCTGATCATGATGCTGTGCGGGATGATCTTCCAGCAGTCGGCGTTCCGCGCCGGCGCGCTGACGGCGTCCTTGCCGACCATGACGGTGGCCAAGCCCACGGTGGCCACGATCCTGGGCATCACGGTGCTGGGCGAGACGCTGGTGGCCGATGGCCCAGAGTGGATCCTGCTGATCGCAGCCGTCGCCGTGGTGATCATCGCCACCGTCGGACTGGCCCGCGGCGAGGCCGCCACCATCGTGGCCGAATCCGGTGGCGACCGTCCGGATCAGCTGGCCGAGCAGGACGCCGACGCCGCCCCGGTATCCGCCGCCGAAGGCCCGGCCTGGGGCTCCACCTCCGCCTGACGCGGCCGCGGCGTTAGTTTGGGTGGCGTGCTGAGCGCCATCGCCATCGTTCCCTCCGCGCCGGTGCTCGTGCCCGAACTATCCGGCGCCGCAGCCGGTGAACTGTCCGACCTGACCGCGGCGGTAGGGGCGGCGGTCGCCGTATTGCCGGACAGCTGGATCGCGATCGGAGTCGGCCGCGCGGACGACGTGGTGAACCCCGAGAGCGCCGGCAGCTTCGCCGGATTCGGCGTCGACGTTCCGGTGCGGCTCGCACCGCAGTCCCGCGCTGAGGTCGAAATGCCGTTGTGCGCGCTGATCGCCGCCTGGGTGCGCGGTCAGGTCCGGCCCGCTGCCAGCGTGCAGGTCCGGGTCTACGCCGAGGACCTCGAACCGACCGCCGCGCGGGACCGGGGCCGTCGGTTGCGTGGCGAGATCGACGAGCAGCCGGAACCGATCGGCGTCTTGGTGGTCGCCGACGGCGTCAACACGCTGACACCGGCGGCCCCCGGCGGCTACGACCCGAGCGGCGCCGACCCTCAGCGGCTGCTCGACGACGCGCTGGCCGCAGGCGATGCCGACACGCTGGTCCGGCTGCCGCCGCGGGTGCTCGGACGGGTCGCGTTCGGGGTGCTGGCCGGGCTGAGCGAACCCGGCCCGCGCTCGGCCAAGGAGCTCTACCGCGGCGCGCCCTACGGCGTGGGCTACTTCACCGGCGTCTGGCAGCCGTGAGACCGCTCGCGATCATCGGTCCGACGGGTACCGGCAAGTCCCAACTGGCCCTCGACGTCGCCGAGGCGGTGGGCCGCGAGGTCGCGGTCGAGATCGTCAACGCCGACGCGATGCAGCTCTACCGCGGGATGGACATCGGTACCGCCAAGCTGCCCGTCGACCAGCGCCGCGGCATCCCTCATCACCAGCTCGACGTCCTCGACGTCACGCAAACCGCGACCGTCGCGCACTATCAGCAGGCGGCAGCGGCCGACATCGAAGCGATCATGGTCAGGGGAGCGGCGCCGGTGATCGTCGGCGGGTCGATGCTCTACATCCAGTCGCTGCTCGACAACTGGTCGTTCCCGGCCACCGACCCGACGGTGCGGGCCCGCTGGGAGCAGCGCCTCGCCGACATCGGGGTGGGCCGGTTGCATGCCGAGCTGGCGCGGCGCGACCCGGCGGCAGCGGCCACCATCCTGCCCACCGACGGCCGCCGCACCGTTCGCGCGCTGGAGGTCATCGAGCTCACCGGGCAGCCGTTCGCCGCGTCCGCGCCGCGCATCGGCGCCGCCCGCTGGGACACTGTCATTGTCGGGTTGGACTGCGAGACAACACTTCTCGACGAGCGATTGACCCGGCGCACCGACACGATGTTCGCCGACGGGCTGGTCGGAGAGGTTCGGGCGCTGCTCGAGCAGGGGTTGCGGGACGGCGTCACCGCATCCCGGGCGCTCGGGTATGCCCAGGTGATCGCGGCCCTCGATGCCGGCGGGACCGAGGAACTGCTGCGCGAGGCGCGCGAACTGACCTTCATCGGCACCCGCCGCTATGTCCGGCGCCAGCGGTCCTGGTTTCGCCGCGACCACCGGGTGCACTGGCTGGACGCGGCGGCGGCCGGCGCCGTCGAGGACGCGCTGCAGGCCTGGCGGCACGTATCCTGATCAGGTGCAATTCGCCAAGGGCCACGGCACCCAGAACGACTTCGTCGTGTTGCCCGACCTCGATGCCCGGTTGGCCCTGACGGCTGACCGGGTGGTCGCGCTGTGCGACCGGCGCCGGGGCCTCGGCGCTGACGGCGTCCTGCGGGTTACCACCGCCGGTGCGGCCGTCAAAGCCGGCGTGCTCGACCGGCTGCCCGACGGCGTCGGTAGCGACGACTGGTACATGGACTACCGCAACGCTGACGGATCCCGGGCCCAGATGTGCGGCAACGGTGTCCGGGTCTTCGCGCATTACCTGCGTGCCAGCGGCTGCGAGCCGCGCGACGAGTTCGTCGTCGGGTCGCTGGCCGGACCGCGGCCGGTCACGCTGCACCACAGTGATCAGACGACGGCCGACGTCACCGTGGACATGGGCAAGGCCAGCAGGCTGGGCGCCGGACGGGCGGTCGTCGGGGGCCGGCGGTTCGAGGGAATCGCCATCGACGTCGGCAACCCGCACCTGGCCTGCGCGGACCCGCACCTCACCGTTGACGACCTGGCCGCCCTGGACGTCGGGGGCCCGGTCGAGTTCGACACCACCCAATTCCCTGAGGGGGTCAACGTCGAGATCCTCACCGTCCCACTCGACGGCGCCGTCACCATGCGGGTGCACGAACGCGGCGTCGGCGAGACCCGCTCCTGCGGCACCGGAACGGTGGCGGCCGCCGTCGCGGCGCTGGCCAGCACCGGCGCCGATACCGGCACCCTCACCGTGCGCGTGCCCGGCGGGGACGTCACTGTCACCGTCACCGACGCGACCAGCTTCCTGCGCGGACCGTCCGTGCTGGTGGCGCGTGGCGAGCTGGACGACCGCTGGTGGGACGCGCCGGCGTGATTTATTCGAGTGCACGGATCTGCTCGACGTGCCACCATCGAAATCAGCTATGACATATCCAGATTCGCCCGAGACGGGCATCCCCGAAACCGCCCCGAGCCTTGGTGAGCTCGCCCTTGAAGACCGTTCGGCGCTGCGCCGCGTCGCCGGGCTGTCGACCGAACTCGCCGACGTCTCCGAGGTCGAATACCGGCAGCTGCGGCTGGAACGGGTCGTGCTGGTCGGTGTGTGGACCGAGGGCACCGCGGCCGACAACCAGGCGAGCCTGGCCGAGTTGGCCGCGCTCGCCGAGACGGCCGGCTCCCAGGTCCTCGAGGGCCTGATCCAGCGCCGCGACAAGCCCGACCCCTCGACCTACATCGGGTCTGGCAAGGCGCAGGAACTGCGCGAGGTGGTGCTGGCCACCGGCGCCGACACCGTCATCTGCGACGGCGAACTGTCCCCGGCCCAGCTCACCGCGCTGGAAAAGGCGGTCAAGGTCAAGGTGATCGACCGCACGGCGCTGATCCTGGACATCTTCGCTCAGCACGCCACCAGCCGGGAAGGAAAGGCGCAGGTATCGCTGGCGCAGATGGAATACATGCTGCCGCGGCTGCGCGGTTGGGGTGAGTCGATGTCCCGGCAGGCCGGTGGTCGCGCTGGCGGGAGCGGCGGCGGCGTGGGTCTGCGCGGCCCCGGTGAAACCAAGATCGAGACCGACCGGCGGCGCATCCGGGAACGGATGTCGAAGCTGCGGCGCGAGATCAAGGCGATGAAGCAGGTCCGGGACACCCAACGCAGCCGCCGGCTGCACGCCGAGATGCCCTCGATCGCCATCGTCGGGTACACCAATGCGGGCAAGTCCAGCGTGCTCAATGCGCTGACCGGCGCGGGTGTGCTGGTACAGGACGCACTGTTCGCGACGCTGGAGCCCACCACCCGGCGGGCGGTGTTCGACGACGGCAGGCCCTACGTGCTCACCGACACCGTCGGCTTCGTGCGCCACCTGCCGACCCAGCTGGTCGAGGCATTCCGGTCCACGCTGGAGGAAGTGGTCGACGCGGACCTGCTGGTGCACGTGGTGGACGGCTCCGATGTCAACCCGCTCGCGCAGATCAGTGCGGTGCGCGAGGTGATCTCGGAGGTGGTCGCCGAGTACGGAGCCGACTCTCCGCCGGAGTTGCTGGTGGTCAACAAGGTCGACGCGGCCGGGGACCTGATGCTGGCCAGGCTGCGCCACGAACTGCCCGGGGCCGTCTTCGTCTCCGCGCGTACCGGTGCGGGCATCGACGCGGTGCGACGGCGCATGGCGGAGCTCGCGGTGCCCACCGACACCGCGGTGGATGTGGTCATTCCCTATGACCGCGGGGATCTGGTTGCCCGCGTGCACTCCGACGGTCGCGTCCAGCAGGAGGATCACCAGGCCGACGGCACCCGGCTGCGCGCCAGGGTCCCGGTGGCGCTGGCCGCTGCGCTGCGCGAATACGGCCCGCAGGACTGACCCGCGCGGCCCTGGCCACGCCCGATGCCTACCAACCACCCGGTTGGTATATCTTGGGCAGGAGTCCCGCACCTATTTCAGACCAACGGAGGTCGTCCGCATGGGCAGTGCCGTCAAATACCAGCGCACTCTCTTCGAACCCGAGCACGATCTGTTCCGCGAGTCCTATCGCGCCTTCCTCGACCGGCACGTCGCGCCGTACCACGAGGAGTGGGAGAAGGCCAAGATCGTCGACCGGGGAGTGTGGCTGGAGGCCGGCAAGCAGGGCTTCCTGGGCATGGCCGTCCCCGAGGAGTACGGCGGCGGCGGCAATCCCGACTTCCGCTACAACACGATCGTCACCGAGGAGACCACCCGGGGCCGCTACAGCGGCATCGGGTTCGGCCTGCACAACGACATCATCGCGCCCTACCTGCTGCACCTGGCCAACGACGAGCAGAAGCAGCGCTGGCTGCCCAAGTTCTGCTCCGGTGAGTTGATCACCGCGATCGCGATGACCGAACCGGGCACCGGTAGCGACCTGCAGGGCATCAAGACGCGCGCCGTCAAACAGGGCGACCATTACGTCCTGAACGGCTCAAAGACGTTCATCACCAACGGAATCAACTCCGACCTGGTGATCGTCGTGGCCCAAACCGATCCCGAGAAGGGCGCGCAGGGGTTCAGCCTGCTGGTCGTCGAGCGCGGCATGGAGGGCTTCGAGCGCGGCCGGCACCTGGACAAGATCGGCCTGGACGCCCAGGACACCGCGGAACTCTCGTTCACGGATGTGAAGGTGCCCGTCGAGAACCTCCTCGGCGAGGAGGGCATGGGCTTCATCTACCTGATGCAGAACCTGCCGCAGGAACGGATCAACATCGCGGTGATGGCCGCCACGGCCATGGAAACCGTGCTGGAAGAAACGATCCAATACACCAAGGAGCGTAAGGCTTTCGGCAAGCCGATCGGTAGTTTCCAGAACAGCCGGTTCCTGCTGGCGGAGCTGGCGACCGAGGCCACCGTGGTGCGCATCATGGTGGACAACTTCCTGGCCCTGCACCTGGAAGGCAAGCTGACGGCCGAACAGGCCGCCATGGCCAAGTGGTACTCCACCGAGAAGCAGGTGCACCTGATCGACCGCTGCCTGCAGCTGCACGGCGGTTACGGCTATATGCGCGAATACAATGTCGCCCGTGCCTATCTGGACGCCCGCGTACAGACCATCTACGGCGGCACGACCGAGATCATGAAGGAGATCATCGGCCGCACCCTGGGTATCTAGCGGGTATCCAGCTCAACCGTGCGCCTCGTGGGCGTCGTGCACGCTGCGCAGTAGCATCGCGAGCTCCTCGTCCTGCCTGATCTCTGCGCTGTATTTGTCTGGGAGCGAATCGATTTGGCGCTCCACCCGGAGAAGTGCGGCGTAGGTGCTGTGCCGCTGGTCGGGGTTGTCCCGCGGCTGCAGTCCGCCGAACAGGTCTAGGTATTCCTCTGCGTGCCGGCGGGCTCGCGCGGCCAGGTTCAGCGTGCGTCCTCGGGCGGAGAGCAGCGAGACGAGCGTGGTGACCGCCAGGACGGCGACGATCACCAGCAGCGACGTCGTGATGCTGAGTTCTACAACCGGGACCGGCTGGCCGTGGTTGATGAACGGAAGGTTGTTGTCGTGCAGCGCTTCCAGGATCAGTTTGATCCCGATGAACCCGAGAATCACGGCCAGACCGTAGGACAGATAGATCAGCCGATCCAGCAGATTGTCGATCAGGAAGTACAACTGGCGAAGACCCAACAGCGAGAACGCCGTTGCTGCGAAAACCAGGTAGACGTTCTGCGTCAGACCGAACATCGCCGGCACCGAGTCGAAGGCGAACAACAGGTCGGTGCCACCGACGGCGATCATCACCAACAGCAGCGGCGTCATCACCCGCTTGCCGTCCTCCACGGTGAAGAGTCGGTCGCCCTCGTAGTGCTTGGCGGTGTGCAGGAAGCGGTTGGCCAGCCGGATGACGACGTTGTCGGCGGTATCTGCTTCCGGCTCTGCGGGTTTGGCGAGTTTGCCGGCCATGAACAACAGCAAAAGGCCGAACAGGTAGAAAGCCGAGTTGTAAGTGCTCAACAACGCGGCGCCCAGGACGATGAAGACCGTTCGCGCGACCAACGCGAAAGCGATACCGAACAACAGGACCTTCTGCTGCGCGACCCGCGGCACGGCGAAACCGCCCATGATGACCAGGAATACGAACAGATTGTCCACGGACAGCGCTTCGTTGCTCAGATAGCCGGCGAAGTATTCGATCGCCATCCGGGTACCGCCGAAAAAGGCTATGCCAAGGCCGAAAACGAACGCAATCCCGATATAGAAGGTTGACCAGACGGCGGCCTCACGTAGCGTCGGTACGTGCGTTTTGCGGATCTGGAAGGCGTAGTCGAACAGCATCAATGCCGCGATCACAGCGATCGTGAGGGCCCAGACAGGTCCGGAAACACCCATGAACGCTGGGTTTCCTCTCACGTGAACAAGCGCCATCCCGGGCGGGATGGTGTCTCCGGCACGGTAACCCAACGAGTGTGTCGCGCGCAGCGCGCATTCTCGCGACATGACCGCGGCACGGCATCATTTCGACATCAGGTCGATATCCGTTTCCGTAACATTTATGATTTGACTTCGCATTTCTCGTTCGCTAAAGCAAAGTTATGCGAGCCCGGTGTCGATGTGGATCGGAGCTGGGGAACGGCCCATGGCGGTGAATCCGCCGGCTCGCTGGGCGAGCAGGGCATCGGCTGGGAGGCTTGGTGAACGGGCAGAGGGGTCAATTGAGCAAGCTGGTCGGGCGTGCGTTTATTGGCTTGGCGGTTTCCGCGCTGCTTACGGGGTTGACGCTCGGGTTGACCACGGTGTTGCCGGCGCCGACCGCGTCCGCTTCTCCGATCGGCGATGCCGAGGCCGCCATGATGGCCGCATGGGAGAAAGCCGGCGGCGACACCTCGACGCTCGGCGCCAGGAAGGGTGACGTCTACCCGATCGGTGACGGCTTCGCGCTGGACTTCGACGGCGGCAAGATGTTCTTCACGCCCGCCACCGGCGCGAAATACATGTTCGGCCCCATCCTGGACAAATACGAGTCGCTCGGCGGCCCGGCGGGCAGCGATCTGGGTTTCCCGACCATCAACGAAGTGCCCGGGCTGGCCGGGCCGGACAGCCGGGTGAGCACCTTCGCGGCCAGCGACAACCCGGTGATCTTCTGGACGCCCGACCATGGCGCGTTCGTCGTGCGCGGCGCGCTCAACGCCGCCTGGGACAAGCTGGGCAGCTCCGGCGGGGTGCTCGGCGCTCCGATCGGGGACGAAACCTATGACGGTGAGGTCACCACCCAGAAGTTCACCGGCGGGCAGGTGTCCTGGAACCGTCAGACCAAGGAGTTCACCACCAACCCGCCGAACCTGGCCGATGCGCTCAAAGGCCTGCAGGTGGCGATTGACCCCACCGCGGCCATCAACATGGCCTGGCGCGCCGCCGGCGGTGCCAGCGGCCCGTTGGGCGCCAAGAAGGGCGACCAGTACCCCATCGGTGGCGACGGGATCGCCCAGGACTTCAACGGCGGCAAGATCTTCTTCAGCCCGGCCACCGGCGCCAACGCCGTCGAGGGCCCGATCCTGCAGAAGTACGAGGCACTCGGCGGTCCCGTCGGCAGCGAGTTGGGCTTCCCGATCACCAATGAGGCCGACGGCGGCATCACGCCGGCCAGTCGCGTCGCCACGTTCTCCGCCGCCGACAAGCCGGTGATCTTCTGGACGCCCGACCACGGCGCGTTCGTCGTGCGCGGGGCGATGAAGGCCGCCTGGGACAAGCTCAAGGGTGCCACCGGGAAACTCGGCGCGCCGGTGGCCGATCAGACCGTCGATGGCGACGTGGTGTCGCAGAAGTTCACCGGCGGCAAGATCTCGTGGAATCGCGCGAAGAACACCTTCGCGACCGACCCCTCGAACCTGGCGCCGCTGCTGTCCGGGCTGCAGGTCTCCGGCCAGAATCAGCCCGCGAACTCCGCCGCGCCGCCGCCCGGGAAGAAGTTCACCTTCCAATGGTGGTGGCTGGTGGCGGCAGTCCCGGTGCTGCTGCTGATTGTGATGTGTGTGCTGGTGGTCGCGGGGTTGCGCCGCCGTCGTGGAGGGCGGGACAGCGCTGGCTACCCCGACCACGGCTACGACGCGGGTGACTTCGACGCCCATCCCGACGAGCACTGGCCGCCGCATGACGACGTCGGTTACGGCTCGGAGCAATTCCCGCCCGCCGACCACCGTCCCGAGCCGGCGTCCGACCCGGGCTCGAGCGGACGGGTCAGCTGGTCTCGAGGCGGCGTCGCGGCGCCGCTGGGGAAGCCGGGGCTCGCCGGCCACGACGAGTACGAAGCCCATGACGAGTACGAAGCGCACGACGAGTACGAGGCGCATGCCGGATACGAGGCGCACGACGAATACGACGAGCGCGACGAGCACCGCGGTTACGACGACGACCTCGACGCGGCGGACGCCACGCCCACCACTCCGATTCCAGCTCAGGAGCCCGTCGGGGAGCCCGTCGATATCGAACCCGAAGTTGCCGAGACGGTGTCGCCCGAGGACTTCGTGTCCGAAGAGGACGTACCGGAAACATACGAGCCGGTCGCGCCGGTGCCCGACTTCAACACCGGACAGACCCTCGACGACGGGGCGTTCCCGGACGTCTTCTATCCGACCGGCGCCACGGCGGACGAGGAGGAGATCCCCGAAGCGGAGCCGCTGATCGAGTCGAGGCAGGGCCGACACGCGGCAGCGGACCCGGACGGGACCGCGACGCCGACGGTTGAGACAGCACTCGCCGCCGCGCCGCAGGCAGCCGCACCGCAGGCAGCCGGGCGCCCGACCATCCATCTGCCGCTCGTCGACGACCCTTACCGGGCCCCGGACGGCTATCCCATCAAAGCCAGCGCCCGGTTCGGCCTGTACTACACGCCCGACAGCGCGCTCTACCACGACACGCTGGCCGAGATCTGGTTCGCCAACGAGGAAGTAGCTCAGGCGAACGGCTTCGTCCGGGCGGACTGACACCTATACCTTGCGGATCACCGTGACGACTTTGCCCAGCACGGTCGCGTCATTGCCCGGGATCGGGTCGAATGCCGGGTTGTGCGGCATCAGCCACACTTGACCGCCCGCCCGCTTGAACGTTTTGACGGTGGCCTCGCCGTCGATCATGGCCGCCACGATGTCGCCGTTGTCGGCGACGTTCTGCTGTCGCACCACCACCCAGTCGCCGTCGCAGATGGCAGCCTCGACCATCGAATCGCCGACCACTTTCAACAGGAACAGCGTCCCCTCACCGACCAGCTCCCGCGGTAGCGGGAACACGTCCTCGACGGCCTCCTCGGCCAAAATCGGGCCACCGGCGGCGATGCGGCCAAGCACTGGGACGAAAGTGGGCTCGGGCAACGCGTCCGAGCCGGCGACATCGGTGACCGGCGGGGTGATGGCATCGTCGGCGCCGCGCACATCGACGGCGCGGGGACGGTTCGGGTCCCGCCGCAGGTAGCCCTTACGCTCCAAGGTGCGCAGCTGGTGCGCCACCGAGGAGGTGGACGTCAGGCCCACCGCGTCGCCGATCTCGCGAATGCTGGGCGGATAGCCGCGGGTGGTGACCGACGCGCGGATGACCTCCAGAATGGTGCGTTGCCGCTCGGTCAGCGTTGCGTCGACAGCGTGCAGGCGGCTGTCCGGGTTTGCTGCTGCAGGGTCGTTGCTGTCGCTCATGGCTCTGAATGTAGCGCCCAGCGCGTCCAGAATCAAACATGTGTTCGACCGGCGTGTCAGCAGCCGAAAAAAACACTCCGATCTGCCGAATCACAAGTGTGTAACTTTCCGCGCGTTCGGGTATTCGAAAGTCACCCAGCTGGTTCCACCGTCAAGACCTTGTCGGTGGGGAGGTCTACCGTTTTGCTCGTGCGACACGGGTCGCTCAGATGTTCGATATCGAACACCTGAGCGACTACGGTCGAACAAACGAGCGATAAGTAGTCGACCGGAGGGAACGGCATGGCACTCATCTACGCGGCCCCGCAGCGCACCTGGAACGCGCAACGGGTGGTGAACAGGCCCGTGAACAGGCCGATCAGCGAGTCGCCCGCTTACCGGACCACACCACCCCGGACCCACCGGCCAGGGCCGGCGCGTCCCGGCGGCACGCCGTTGCGCTACTACGGCACCGGGGTGGCCGTCTCCACTGCCCCGCACCGTCGGCGCGCGGTTTCGGTCGCCACGACGGTCGGGCTCGCCTTACTGGCCGGCATCGTCACCCTGTGGCTGGGTCTGATGGCGAATTTCGGCACCATGGCCAACGGTGAATCGACCGACGCCTCGAGCCGCGTACCCGCTGCGCTGGCGGTGGTGCGGGTGGAACCGGGCGAGTCGCTGCAGCAGTTGGCCGCCCGGGTGGCCCCCGGCGCTCCGGTTCGCGACGTGGTCGAACGGATCCGTGATCTCAATGCGCTGGACTCCAACGCCGTCGCCGCGGGCCAGACCCTGATCGCGCCCGTCGGCTGAGGGCCATCGGGTGCGCAGCGCGGATACCGCGTACTCTCGGGGTGTTCTGCACACCGGGTTGTCAGCACTAAGGAGCGGCCATGCACTGCCCGTTCTGCCGGCATCCGGACTCCCGCGTGATCGATTCTCGGGAAACCGATGAGGGGCAGGCGATCCGCCGCCGCCGGTCCTGCCCCGAGTGCGGGCGCCGGTTCACCACCGTGGAAACCGCGGTGCTCGCCGTCGTCAAGCGCAGCGGCGTCATCGAGCCCTTCAGCAGGGAGAAGGTGATCAGCGGGGTGCGCCGGGCGTGCCAGGGCCGCCAGGTCGACGACGACGCGCTGAACCTGCTGGCGCAGCAGGTGGAGGATTCGGTGCGCGCGGCCGGACCCGAAGTGCCCAGCCACGAGGTGGGTCTGGCCATCCTGGGTCCGTTGCGCGAACTGGACGAGGTCGCTTATCTACGGTTCGCCTCGGTCTACCGGTCCTTTTCCTCCGCCGAGGACTTCGAGCGCGAGATCGAGGCGCTGCGGTCCCACCGCAAGGTGTCCACCTCGGGCTGAACCGTGGCGTCTAGTCTGGCCCCATGCCGCCAGACCTGCATCCCAACCTCGAGCCGTTGGCACCGCTACTGGGCGTGTGGACGGGACGGGGTGCGGGGGAGTATCCGACGATCGAGCCGTTCGAATACCTCGAAGAGGTCGTTTTCTCCCACGTCGGCAAGCCATTCCTGAGCTACGGGCAGAAGACGAAGTCCGCCGCCGACGGCAAGCCGCTGCATGCCGAGGCCGGCTATCTGCGAGTGCCGCAGCCCGGTCAGGTCGAGCTGGTGCTGGCCCACCCGAGCGGTATCACCGAAATCGAGGTCGGCACATACTCGTTGAGCGACGACGTCATCGAACTCGAGTTGGTCACCACATCGGTCGGGCTGACCCCGACGGCCAAGGAGGTCAGCGCGCTCGGCCGCTCCTTCCGCATCGACGGTGACGAGCTTTCCTATTCGCTGCGGATGGGGGCGGTCGGTCAGCCCGTGCAGCACCACCTTTCCGCCGTGCTGCGCCGGCAAAGCTGAATGCCGCTATAACCGGCGAGCAGACGTGAAAGCCCCCGACGCGCCGAGCGCGAAGGGGCTTTCACGTCTGCTCGCGCAACGTCAGGTGGCGCTGCGTTCGTCGGCCCCCATCGCGTTCAGCACGGCGACCCGGGTGTCGGTCGGCCCGGACACGGTCCGCGCCCCGCCGCCGCTGCGCAGCAACTCACGCAGTGCGGCCTGGTCGTACTCGGGCGGGACGGTGGTGTCGATGAAGTTCTGCACGACGTCGAGGAACCGGGCCGGGTCGTCGTGGAAGGGGAAATGCGCGGAATCCTCGAAGATTTCCAGTCGCGAGCCCGGCATCGCGGCGTGCGCCATGTGGGCATGCTGAACCGGGATCACCGAATCCTTTGCGCCCCAGATGATCTGAACTGGGATGGCTTCGGTCAGATAACACCTGTCCAGCATGGTGACGATCTGTCCTCGCCAATCGACGACGGCCCGCAGGGTACGGGTGAACGCCGATGAGGCGGTCGGTTCGGGGAGGTCGTTGAGGATCCGCAGCATGTTCGGCAGATCGCGACCAAGGGCAGTCGAACCGAGCGCGAGCCCCGCCAGCTGGCCCAGCAACTGAACCGCCGGCAACACCATGGGCAGGCGCAGCAGCGCCAATGCCTCGGAGCCCATCGGCAACGAGGCGAACCTCAGCGCGATGTTGACGTCCTTGGTGACGCCGCCGGCGCCCACCAGGATCAAGCGGTCCACGAGATGGGGGAACTGATAGGCGAATTGCATCGCCACCCCACCGCCGAGCGAATGACCGATGATGGTCACCCGCTCGATGTCCAGGACGCTGAGCAGGTCGCGCATGCCGTTGGCGTACGCCGCGGCCGAATAGTCCGCGCGCGGTTTGTCGGACTTGCCGTGACCGAGCAGATCAGGCGCGATGACGGTGAACCGCTGCGCGAGCTTGGCGTGGATACCGGTCCAGGTGGTGGAGTTGTCACCGATGCCGTGGATCAACAGGATTGCCGGACCGGATCCGGCGATCCGGAACGCCCGCTTGTAGCCGTGAATGGTGCGGTACTGCAGCGACGGGGAGGTCACTTCCCGCACCGGGCGAAGATTGCGCTTCCGCTCGGTCATGTCGCCAGCCTTGTCGGGTCGATGGGGCGTTATTTCTTGTCGTCGTCGTCGTACTTCTTCTCAGCCTGCTGCGCCAGGAACCGCTCGAACTCGGCACCCAACTCGTCGCCGCTCGGCAGCTCCTCGTCATGGGCGAGCAAAGACCTGTTTTCCTGAGCGTCAATGAAGGCATCGTACTGTCGCTCCAGTGCGGCCACCACTTGAGCGACTTCCGCGCTCGCCTGCACCTGCTCGTCGATCTTTGTCCGGATCTCGGCGGCGGCGTCGGTCAGGGCGCTCAACGGGAGCTCAAGCGCTCCGGCCTTGGCGACCTGCTCGAGCAATGCCTGCGCGGCGGCGGGATAGTCGGTCTGCGTCAGGTAGTGCGGAACGTGCACGGTGAACCCGACGACTTCGTGGCCGTGCTGGGCCATCCGGTACTCCAACAGGTTGGAGGCGCTGCCCGGCACCTGGATCTCGGAAATCCACGGCGTGAAATCAGCGATCAGCTCCGGGTGGTTGGAGTGCGCGGTCATGGTGACCGGGCGGGTGTGCGGGACCGCCATCGGCACGGTGCCCAGGCCGATGGTCTGGCGCACTCCGAGCCGTTCGGCCAGCAACCGCACCGCGGTGATGAACCGTTCCCACTTCAGGTCCGGTTCCAGGCCGGAGAGCAGCAGGAACGGCGTGCCGACGCTGTCGCGCAGCGCATAGAGGCTGAGCTCGGGGTCGTCGTAGTGGGTGAAGTGGTCGGTCTTGAAGGTCATCAGTGGCCGCCGGGACCGGTAGTCCAGCAGCTCGTCGATGGCGAACGAGGCGACGAGCTCGGTGTCCAGCGCCGCCTTGAGGTGGCGGGACGCGAGCCGGATGGCGTGACCGGCGTCCGAGAAGCCCTCCAGGGCGTGCACCAACACCGGACCGCGCCCGTCGGACGTCGACAGCACCGGCGCCGGGAATTCGAGCTCGTACATGCCGGATTGGCCCGGCTGGTAGTCATGCGCCTCATCAGGGTGGGTCATGGTGCTCCTCCTCTCGGGGTCACACGGGTCCCTCTAGGTTCCCCCAACCAGTGTCTCTCAATCGAGGGGGTCCCAAGCCGGCACCGCACGAGATTTGCTGGCAACACGATCAACGCATACGGCGGGAATTCTATTCGCTTGCTGGTACCCAGCGATTCGCCCACGGTGGGACGCGAGGTGGTTCAGCGGCGGAACTGGTTGAGGGCGCGCATCTTGTTCGTCACGTCCAGCGCCGCGACCTTGTAAGCCTCGGAGAACGTCGGGTAGTTGAACACCGCGTCGACCAGATAGTCGACGGTGCCACCGCAACCCATCACGGCCTGCCCGATGTGGACCATTTCGGTGGCGCTGGTGCCGAAGAGATGCGCGCCCAGCAACTTGCGGTCGGTGGTGGACACGAGCAACTTGAGCATGCCGTAGGAGTCGCCGGCGATCTGGCCGCGGGCCAGTTCGCGGTACCGGCACACGCCGACCTCGTAGGGGATCGACTGCTTGGTCAGTTCCACTTCCGTGGCGCCGACGTAGGACACCTCCGGAATCGAGTAGATCCCGATCGGCTGCAGGGCGGTGATGCCTTCGGTGGGTTCCCCGAACGCGTGGTAGGCCGCCAGTCTTCCCTGATCCATCGAGGTCGCGGCCAGCGCGGGAAACCCGATGACATCGCCGACGGCGTAGATGTGCTCGACCTTGGTCTGGAACTGGTCGTCGACGAAAATCCTTCCGCGATGGTCGGTTTCGAGCCCGGCGTTCTCCAGGCCGAGGTGCTCGGTCTGCCCTTCCCGGCCCGCGGAGTACATCACCGTCTCGGCGGGGATCTGCTTGCCGCTGGCCAGGGTGGTGACCGTGCCCGAGGCGCCGACGTCGACCGCGGTGACCTCCTCGCCGAAACGGAACGTCACCGCCAGGTCGCGCAGGTGGAACTTGAGCGCCTCGACGATCTCGGGGTCACAGAAGTCCAGCATCGTGTCGCGCTTCTCGACGACGGTGACCTTCGTGCCCAGCGCGGCGAACATCGACGCGTACTCGATCCCGATCACCCCAGCGCCGACCACCACCATCGACGACGGCAACGACCGCAGGTCCAGGATGCCGTCGGAATCCAGCACCCGCTTCTCGTCGAACTCCACCCCCGATGGCCGCACCGGCTTGGTGCCGGTGGCGATGACGATGTAGTCGCCGCTGACCGTCACCCGCTCACCCTGGGCGTCTTCCTCCACGAGGATGGTGTGCGGGTCGACGAAGCGGCCATGACCGAGCACCAGGTCGATCCGGTTGCGCATCAGCTGCGACCGCACCACGTCGACCTGTTTGCCGATCACATGCTGGGTCCGGGCGAGCAGGTCGGCCGGGGTGATCTTGTCCTTGACCCGGTAGCTGGCGCCGTACAGCTCGCGCTGGCTCATGCCGGTCAGGTAGACGACCGCTTCCCGTAGCGTCTTCGACGGGATGGTGCCGGTGTTCACGCAGACGCCGCCGACCATCCGGCCCCGCTCGACGATCGCGACCGACTTGCCCAGCTTTGCCGCGGCGATCGCGGCCTTCTGGCCGCCGGGCCCGGATCCGAGAACGACCAGGTCGTATTCGCGCATGGAAGTCATGGTTAGACGATAGAGCCCACAGTCGCGACTTTCTCCACAAGCGGGCGGCTGAATCACGTTGTGCGAGCACGAACTGACGGTCGGTGTCGTCAGCGTGGACGCCATGACGACGCAACGAGCTGACTTCGAACTCAATCGCCCCGGCGCTCTGATCGCCGCACTGCCGGCGATCCTCGGTTTCGTGCCGGAGAAATCGCTGGTGCTGGTTTCGCTGGAGGGCGGTGGGATGGGCTCGGTGCTGCGCGCCGACCTGTCCGAGGACCTTCCCGGCCGTGTCGAGCAGCTCGCCGAGGTGGCCGCGGCAGCACGTCCGGACGCCGCGATCCTGGTGCTGGTGGACGACGAGGGTGCCCAGTGTCCGGTGTGCAACGACGAGTACCGCGAGCTTTGCGACGCGCTCACCGATGCGCTGGCGCGGTACGGCATCCAGCGCTATGCGGCGCACGTGGTGGACCGGGTCGCCGCGGGCGGGCGTTGGCATTGCGTCGACGGCTGCGGCGCGGGCGGGCCGATCGACGATCCGGCGGCGTCACCGCTGGCCGCGGCGGCGGTGCTGGAGGGGCGGCGACTGTATGCCCGGCGCGCCGACCTGCAGGCGGTGATCGCGACCGACCCTGGGCGCAGCGAAGCGCTGGCGGCCGCGGTCGAGAAGGCGGCGATCGCACGTGCGGCCGCGTGCGAAGCCGATCCGGCCGGCTGCGGCCGGCGCGACGTCGAGCTGGCCATCGACGCCGCCGCCCGGGTGATCGACGGGCAGGGCCTCAGCGATGCGGAGTTGGCCCAGCTGGGGTGTGCGCTGATCGACGTGCGGGTGCGCGACACGCTGTATGCCCTCGCGGTGGGCGAGACGGCGGACGCCGCCGAGGCGCTGTGGTCGCTGCTGTCGCGCCTGTTGCCGCCACCGTGGCGGGTGGAAGCGGTGGTGCTGTTGGCGTTCAGCGCCTACGTGCGCGGTGACGGACCGCTGGCGGGGGTGTCACTGGAAGCCGCGCTGCGTTGCGACCCACAGCATCGGATGGCTGGCATGCTGGATCAGGCGTTGCAGTCGGGCTTGCGCCCCAACGACATTCGCAAGCTGGCCGGTACCGGCTATCGGCTGGCCGCCCAACTGGGGGTGCGGTTGCCGCCGCGGCAGGACTTCGGCCGGCGCGCCGGCTAGTGGCTCAAACCTTCTCGACCTTGACGGCGTGCGCCATCTCGTGCGGCAGGGTGACGTTCTCGTGGCCCGGGATGACGATGGTCACGCCGCCGACACCGGTCTCGACGGTCACCCGCGCGTTGGGCACCACGCCGGCGTCCTTGAGCCGGGTGATCAGGTCGATGTCGCCCTGGACGTGCTCGGTCAGCTGGCGGACGACGACGGCGACCGGGGATCCCGGCGGCAGCTCGGTCAGCCGGACCAGGATCGCGTCGTCGGCGTCGAACTCCGAACCCACACCCAGGTCCAGCAGGCCCGGGATGGGGTTGCCGAACGGAGAGGTCGTGGGGTTGTTGAGCACCTTGACCAACCGGCGCTCGACGTCCTCACTCATCACGTGCTCCCACCGGCATGCCTCGGCGTGCACCTCTTCCCATGGCAATCCGATGACGTCGACCAGGAGGCGCTCGGCGAGGCGGTGCTTGCGCATCACGGATATCGCCAGCGCGCGGCCCTTGTCGGTGAGCTCAAGGTGGCGGTCGCCGGCCACGCGGAGCAATCCGTCGCGCTCCATCCGGGAGACGGTCTGGCTCACCGTCGGCCCGCTCTGCTCCAGCCGTTCGGCAATCCGCGCACGCAGCGGCGTTACACCCTCTTCTTCGAGGTCGTAGATGGTGCGCAAGTACATCTCGGTGGTGTCAACCAAGTCGTTCATTCAGCATCCTCCGTTGCCGCCGAGTCTACTTCGCCAGCCGTGCGGATGGTTCGTCCAAAACGCTCCACCGCAGCAGTATGCCCGCCGCGCAAGCGCGGCGGGCACACCGTCTCCTATCGGGCTCGAAATCCAGCTCGGCGCTGCCTCAGCTGGCGTAGGACCGCAGGCGGTCGGCTCGCTCGCCGTGGCGCAGCTTGCACATCACGTCGCGCTCTATCTGGCGGACCCGCTCCCGGGACAGACCGAACAGCTTGCCGATCTGGTCCAGGGTGCGCGGCTGGCCGTCGTCGAGGCCGAACCGCAGCCGGATCACCTGGTGCTCCCGCTCGTCGAGCGTGGCCAGCACGCTGCGAATGTCGGTGTGCAGCAGCTCGGCGATCACCGCGTTCTCGGCGGACATGGCTTCCGCGTCCTCGATGAAGTCGCCCAGCGGGGCCTCTTCCTCGGAGCCGACCGGCATGTCCAGGCTCACCGGGTCGCGGCTGTGCTCGAGCAGGTCGTTGATCTTCTCGACCGGGATGCCGGACTCGGCGGCCAGTTCCTCGTCGGTGGCTTCCCGACCCAGATTCTGGTGCATCTCCCGCTTGATCCGGGCCAGCTTGTTGACCTGCTCGACAAGGTGGACGGGCAGCCGGATGGTGCGGCTCTGGTCAGCCATACCCCGGGTGATCGCCTGACGAATCCACCAGGTGGCGTAGGTGGAGAACTTGAAACCCTTTGCGTAGTCGAACTTTTCCATCGCGCGGATCAGACCCAGGTTGCCCTCCTGGATAAGGTCCAGCAGCGGCATCCCCCGGCCGGTGTAGCGCTTGGCCAGCGAAACGACCAGTCGCAGGTTGGCTTCCAGCAGGTGACGACGGGCGGCCTCGCCATCCTTGACGACAAGCGCCAGATCGCGTTTCCGGTTCTCGCCGAGGCGCTTCCGAGTCTCCAGCAGGTGCTCGGCGTACAGGCCCGCCTCGATGCGCTTCGCAAGTTCGACTTCGTCAGCGGCGTTCAGCAACGCCGTCTTACCAATGCCGTTCAGATACACGCGCACCAGGTCTGCCGCCGGGCTCTGAGCATCCAAGTTGTCGTCGACCCGGCTTGTGGTGGCATTAGCCATTGCGCCCTCCCGATTGGCTTGTCTTTGTCATGTGGTTAACGAGAAGCCCGGTCGCAGAGTTCCCACCGCTCCGCCATCTCACACGCTGTGACGTGCAGAAATACGGCGATGACCTGAGAATGTCCTGAGAAGTGGCGCGAGTGGACGGCTAGCGGGAACCGTCGGGGTCGATGACCTGCGCATCGGGTTGCGTCAGCGGATCACGACGCGGCTCCAGTGCCAGCCGTTCGGCGGTCGGGAACAACGGGGTGCGCTTGCGGGAATGGTCGAAGCGTCGGGGTTCGCCGGCGTCACGCGGGGGACGGTCGTTGGCGATCAGAACAGCCATCCACGGCAACGGTATTGAGGCAGCGACGATCAACAGAGATATCAAGCCGTTGTGCCAAGCGCCGTAAGCGATGGCCGCCAACAGCAACGCAGGGATGCGGAACGCCATGAGAGTGAGGTATTTACGCACCCGCGCGCGATGCTGCACCTCGTAGGAAGGTGCGGCAGCGGTGATGAGTACCGGTCGGCCCTCCTCGTCGAAACCGCCGAGCTCGGTGCCGCGCTTCATCCTTCCACTGTTCCACACGAAAACGCTTTTGGGTTCTCCGGTGTCAGTCGGCAGGTCAGGAGGCACAATGTGTGGCATGGACACCCAGACGATCGAACGCACCGATGCCGAAGAACGCGTCGATGACGGGACCGGCAGCGATACTCCCAAGTTCTTCCACTACGTCAAGAAGGACAAGATCGCCGAGAGCGCGGTCATGGGCAATCACGTTGTGGCGTTGTGTGGCGAGGTTTTTCCGGTCACCCGGGCCGCCAAGCCGGGCTCACCCGTCTGCCCCGACTGCAAGCAGATCTACGACCGGCTCAAGAAGGGCTGATCACGCCGTAGGTTCGACGTTGGCCGCGTCCGGGACCGCCTTCGACTGAGGTACTTCCGGTTCGTTCGTGCCGGTCATCGCTGCGGTGCGACGGGTCAGCCAGTTCCGCAACCGGTGTGCGTGGGTGGCCGGAGCGGGGAACTCCTCCTGGATGGCGGCGTTGAGTTCGGCGCCGATCATGATCGAGAAGCCGCCGAAGAACGCGAACAACAGGAAGGCGATCGGGGTGGCCAGCGCGCCGTAGGTGTAGCCGGTGCTGCCGATCCACCGCAGGTAAAGGCGCAGGCCCAGGGTCGCGACGGCGAACACCACGGTGGCCAGCACGGTGCCGGGTATCAGCCGGTGGGTGGGCAAGGGCACCGGTAGCGCCACCCGGTACAGGACGGTCACGCCGGCCATCAGGCCCAGGATCAGCGCCGGGTAATAGCCGTAGTGCAGCAGGTTCTGCAGTCCTATCGGGATGTGCTCGCTCACCTTGCGCGGTCCCACCACCGCCACGGGAGCTGTCGCCACCACGAAGACCAGCATCACGATGTAGATGAACAGCGAGAAGAAGCGCTGCCGCACCGGGTGGCGCAGCGGCGTCTGGTCGTGCGCCTCGACGATCGCGTCGACGAAGGACGAGATGGCTGAGGATCCCGCCCACAACGAGATCAGGAAACCCAGAGAGGCGACCTCACCGCCGGCGTGGGTGGTGATATCGCGGATCGTGGGCTCGATGATCTCGTTGACGACACTGGGGGAGAAGAAGCTACGCGCTGTGCCCAGAATGCTTTTGATGATCGCCGACAGGGTGTCCTTGCCGAACAGCGGAGCCACCCAAGCCAGCGTGCCCAGGATTCCCAACAGCAGCGGCGGCGTCGAAAGACACGTCCAAAATCCCGCTTCCGCGGACTCGGAGAAAATCGAATCGTCCCAGGCCTTGGCCAGCGCCCTTTTGAAAATGTGCCAAAAGTGGTGGCGGGACGGTTTCAGCGTTTCGGCGCTCATCCCGTCCAGCATTGCCGAAGATTACTCGCGCCGCCGACATTGCGGCGGGCGAGTTCGACGGATTTAGCTACCGCTCACCTCGAGGACGGCCGCCAGTTCAACCAATTTCGCTTCGTGCTCGTTGGCGTGGTGCTGGCAGAACAGCAGCTCGGCCCCCGAAGGCAGCTTGGCACGCACGCGGGCAGCGGCGCCGCAACGGTCGCAGCGGTCTGCCCGGGTGAGTTCGGGACTGGTCAGAGTTGCGTTCATGGCTCCTCCGTTCTGGCGATAATTTCACTCTGTCAGACGTTCGGAGTTTTCGCCTTGTTCCCCGACCGTTATGAGGTGTGTCGTTTCTCACGGATTTTCGGCGTGCGAAATGGGCATTCTTGGTGAGATGACTGCCCCGCGCGTGCTGGTCCATTTGTGCGGAATTCGGGACTGGGCCCAGGCGAGTCGGCGCGGGGGCATCGAACCGGACTCCCCGGACGGTTTCATCCACCTGTCCACGCCGGAGCAGGTCCATCTGCCGGCGAATCGACTATTCCATGGACGACGCGATCTGCTGTTGTTGTACATCGACGTCTCCGCTCTCGATGCGCCGTTGCGCTGGGAGAATGGAGTACCCACGGACCCGGAATCCATGCTTTTCCCGCACCTGTACGGCCCGCTGCCGTCGGCGGCGGTCATCAGGGCGGTCGAGTACCCGCCGGCGCCCGACGGCAGCTTCCCGCCCGCCCAGGGCACTACGTAGACGTCAGGTAAGCGTCGGCTTCGATCTCCACCAGCAGATCCGGCGCGATCAGCGCCGAGACCTCGACCATGGTGGTCACCGGGCGGATCTCGCCGAACACTTCCGCGTGCACCGCGCCGACCTCGCGCCAGCTGGTGATGTCGGTGACGTAGGTGCGGGTCCGGATCACATCGGCCAGTGTGGCGCCGGCTTGTTCCAAAGCAATCGCGATGCGGCTCAACGCATTTCGTGCCTGATCGGTCACATTGGTCCCGCTGCCGGTGGTGCCGGCCACCACCACGTGCGGACCCACGCGCACCGCGCGCGAGTAACCGACAATCGATTCGAACTCGGAGTCGGAGGAGATGTTGTGGCGGTCGGCTGGCATGGCCGTCACGGTACCGGCGCTGTCGCTTTACCTGCGGCGTGTCGGGCTGGTAGCAGTGCTGTGTGCGCAGATTCGCCTGGGTCGCCGTGGCCGTTCTGATCACCGGCTGCCTGGGTGTCCGGCAGCACTCCGGCCCCGGTATGAACGACGAGGTCCGAGACGGGACTTTGGCCTTCACCGTGACGGCTATTCACCTCGGTGTGCCCGAGACAGGGCACCGCACGGCGCAGGGTGTCTTCGTCGTCGTCAACCTGATGGTCAAGAACGACGGCCCCACCCCCCGGGCGGTGTACTGCCAAGACCAGATGCTCACCGACTTCTCCGGCAAAAACTACGAGCACGCGTTCAACCTCGACAGTCCCAACGATCGGACCAACATCGAGGCGGGCAAGCAGGTGCTCGTGACATGTGCGTTCGACGTCCCGAAAGCCATGCTGCCGGCCAGCATCACCCTGCGGGCGTCTCAGTTCTCCCACGGCGTGCGCGTGGCGCTGATGGCGGGGGGATGAACGCCTAGTCCAGGTAGTCGCGCAGTACCTGCGAGCGGCTGGGGTGGCGCAGCTTGGACATCGTCTTGGACTCGATCTGGCGGATCCGCTCCCGGGTCACCCCGTAGACCTGCCCGATCTCGTCCAGCGTGCGCGGCTGGCCGTCGGTGAGGCCGAACCGCAGCCGCACGACGCCGGCTTCGCGCTCCGACAGGGTGTCCAGCACCGACTGCAGCTGGTCTTGCAGCAGCGTGAACGAAACCGCGTCGACGGCGACGACCGCTTCGCTGTCTTCGATGAAGTCGCCGAGCTGGCTGTCGCCCTCGTCGCCGATGGTCTGGTCCAGAGAGATCGGCTCCCGGGCGTACTGCTGGATCTCCAGCACCTTCTCCGGGGTGATGTCCATCTCCTTGGCGAGTTCCTCAGGAGTGGGCTCGCGGCCCAGGTCCTGCAGCAGCTCGCGCTGGATGCGGCCCAGCTTGTTGATCACCTCGACCATGTGCACCGGGATACGGATGGTGCGGGCCTGGTCGGCCATCGCGCGGGTGATAGCCTGGCGGATCCACCACGTCGCATAGGTGGAGAACTTGTAGCCCTTGGTGTAGTCGAACTTCTCCACCGCGCGGATCAGACCGAGGTTGCCCTCCTGGATGAGGTCCAGGAACGCCATGCCGCGACCGGTGTAGCGCTTGGCGAGCGAGACCACCAGACGAAGGTTGGCTTCCAGCAGGTGGTTTTTCGCGCGATCGCCGTCGCGGCAGATCCACATCATGTCGCGACGCTGGGCGGCCGGCAGCTTCTCGCCGCGGTCGTTGAGCTCCATCATGAGCTGGGTCGCATAGAGGCCTGCCTCGATGCGCTTGGCCAGCTCGACCTCTTCCTCGGCGTTCAGCAGCGCCACTTTGCCGATCTGCTTGAGGTAGGCGCGCACCGAGTCGGCGGATGCGGTGAGTTCAGCGTCCTTGCGGGCCTGGCGCAGCGCCTCGGACTCGTCTTCGTCCCAGACGAAATCTCCGGAGGCCTTGTCCTTTTCGGTCGGCTCGGCGATCTCTTCGTCATCCTCGGCGGCGGCTTCACCGGCTGCGGCCACCGGAGCGGCCTCGCCGTCCTCGGCCTCACCGTCGGTGACTTCGAGTTCGGTGTCCTCGGCGTCTACGGCGACTTCCTCTTCCAGGTCGTCGAGGCTCAGGTCCGCGGCGTCGATCTCCAGGTCTTCGCCCGGCTCGACATCGATGTCGGTGTCCAGCTCGTCGCCGCCGTCCAGGGCGACGTCGACTCCGGTCGTGTCGTCGGCATCCGTCGGCTTTGCCGCGCCGCGCGTCGCCGGTGCCTTGGCAGCCTTGGCGCGGGTCTTCTTGGGAGCGTCACCGGCGCCGTCCGGCGCTGCCTTGGTGGCCTTGGTTGCCCGCTTTGCCGGAGCGGACCCGTTGGCGGCCTTGGCCGCCGTTCGCTTGGCGGGAGACTTTGCGGCGGTCCGTTTCACCGGCTCATCGGTGATCGGATTAGCCTTCGTCGCTGCCACATACACCCCTTCGGTTGGACGCACTTCCGGTGGGTCTGGGCATGGTTGACCGAAAGTGTCTGCTATGTCGAATGTCGGCGTTTGATATCAGCGTGAATACTCGCGCGCTATCGGTTGGGCGGCCGCCGACGACCATTGTAACTTCACCACGGGGTTGAACTGCCCGAGCAGACGAAATCAGTGCGTCACGTCGCGCGTCGAGGCCATCGCCGCGCCCACGATTCCGGCAGCGTTCTGCAGCGTGGCCGGCACCACCGGCGTGCGGTTTTCCAGCAAATGCACCCACTTGTCGGCCTTGCGGCTGATCCCGCCGCCGGCAATGAACAAATCCGGCCAGATGGCGTTCTCGATGGCCACGAGCACCCGGGTCACCTGTTTCGTCCATTTCTCGTAGCTCCACCCGTTCTTTTCTTTCACCGACGACGCCGCCCGGTGTTCGGCCTCTTTGCCGCCGACCTCGATGTGGCCGAACTCGGTGTTCGGAATCAGCTTGCCGTTGTGAATGACCGCCGAGCCGATCCCGGTCCCGAAGGTGAGCAGGACGACCAGGCCTTCGTGACCTTTGCCCGCGCCGTAGCGCTCCTCGGCCAGCCCCGCGGCGTCGGCGTCGTTGAGGATGGTGACGTCCTGACCATCGAGTTCGGCGCTGATGATGTCGTGGGCGTTAGTGCCGATCCACGATTTGTCCACGTTGGCCGCGGTCTGGACGATCCCGTGGGTGACGACGCCGGGGTAGGTCACTCCAAGCGGACCGGTCCAGCCGAATCCGTTGACGACTTCTGCGATCGTCTTGGCGACCGCCGCGGGCGTAGCGGGTTGGGGAGTCAGCAGTTTGATCCGGTCACCGATCAACTGCCCGGTGTCGAGGTCGACGATGGCGCCCTTGATGCCGCTACCGCCGACGTCGATTCCGAAACCTCGTCGCTGGCCGGCGCCTGCTGGTGCTGAGGCGGTGTCGCTTCCGGAAACGGTCATCGAAATCTCCTCGGCGAGACTGAGTTGTCCGCTCACCTTATAGCGATCTGCCGGGGTCGCCGGGTTACGCCGTTCGGGGAGTTGGCTTGCTGTGGTGCGATAGGCCAGTGACCGCGCCCGACAACCAGCCCGCACGGCTGCGCCGAATCGCCGAAACGGTGGCCGCCGAGGCGGCCGCGTTCGTGCGGGGGCGGCGCGCCGAGGTCTTCGACCCGCAGAACGGATCGGCAACCGGGTCCGCGGTGCGCTCCAAAACCACCCCCACCGATCCGGTGACCGTGGTGGACACCGAAGCCGAACGCCTACTGCGGCAGCGGTTGGCGCAGCTCCGGCCCGGTGACCCGATCCTGGGTGAGGAGGGCGGCGGGCCGACCGACCCGACGGCCGCGGGCTCGGTCACCTGGGTCCTCGACCCGATCGACGGCACGGTGAATTTCGTCTACGGGATCCCCGCCTACGCGGTGTCGGTCGGCGCGCAGGTCGACGGGGTCTCGGTGGCCGGAGCCGTCGCCGATGTGGTTGCGGGACGGGTGTATTCGGCCGCGGCCGGGCTCGGTGCGAGCGTCACGGACGAGTCCGGCAGCACCGATCTGCGGTGCACCGCGGTCGACGATTTGTCGATGGCGTTGCTGGGCACCGGATTCGGCTACGCGCCGCGGCGCCGGGTCCGCCAGGCCGCCTTGCTGGCCCAGATGCTGCCGGTGGTCCGCGATGTGCGTCGAATCGGTTCGGCGGCATTGGATCTGTGCATGGTCGCCGAGGGCCGGCTGGACGCGTATTACGAGCATGGCCTGCAGGCCTGGGACTGCGCGGCGGGTGCGTTGATCGCCGCCGAGGCGGGCGCGCGGGTGGTGCTGCCGGAGCCGGATGTGCCCGGCGCCGGGTTGGTGCTTGCCGCGGCGCCAGGCATCGCCGACGAGCTGCTGGACGTCCTGCGGCGATTCGGCGGTACCGATCCGATCCTGGATTGAACCGTCAGCAGCTGGTGGAGTGGATCTTGGCCAACAGGGCGTGATCTGCAGGCTCGGTGGCACCCGGGCGCAGGGTGGCGAGCACCGCGTCGATGTCGTCGTTGTGCGCCAGGGCGCTGAACTCGGTGCCCAGGGCCAGGTCGACGGAGTCGTCACCCCGGCCGTCGTGGAACAACTCGGTGCACGGTGCCACCAGCCACAGCGCCGCCGCGGTGGCTTGTCCGGCGGTGCCGAACCGGATCTGCCCCTGACAGTTGAGCCGGGTGCCGGCGTAGACGGGGTCATTGGCCGACGTCGGTTGCGCGAAGCCGAGGTCCTTCAGCGCGCCGGCGATGTCGCCCGCTTGCCCACCACGACCGCTGGCGTTGAGCACTCGCACCCTGGTGTCACTCAGTTTGGCGGGTGTGACGTCGATCATCTCGGTCCGGGAAACCTGTTCACCGAGCTTGGTCGGAGTCGCTGTGCCGGTGGGTTCCGGCGGGGGATTGCACACCGCGACCTCGTGGACGTCTGTCGGCCGGGTGAGTGCGACCGTCCACACCACGGCCGTCACTACGGCCAGGAAAATCACCACGATGATGGCGGGACGGGGGTTGCGCCGCCGGAAGGGCCGACCATGCTTGTCGAAGGCGGTACCCTCGGTAATCTGTGCGACCACACATGCACTCTAATCGCACGGTATTCACACCGTTTGAGGCCAAGGACTAGGGTCAATCCACTGGTGTGACGTAAATCACAGTCGATTGACCCGCAATACGGGCACGAATCGTTTGGTGCAGGCGTTCGACGCTGGTACAAAGCGTTCCTTGGACTGACGAGGGCCTTGGATTGACGAGGGCATAGAGGGGACAGGACGGATAGACGATGCCTACCGACTATGACGCTCCGCGGCGTACCGAGACTGATGATGTCTCGGAAGACTCGCTGGAGGAGCTGAAAGCGAGACGGAACGAAGCGGCGTCGGCCGTTGTCGATGTCGACGAATCCGAGTCCGCCGAGTCTTTTGAGCTGCCTGGCGCCGACCTCTCCGGTGAAGAGTTGTCGGTACGTGTGATTCCCAAGCAGGCCGACGAGTTCACTTGCTCGAGTTGCTTTTTGGTTCAGCACCGCAGCCGGTTGGCCAGCGAGAAGAACGGCGTGATGATCTGTACGGACTGCGCAGCCTGACGCTGCCGCAGTCAGCTTCGCAGGGCCGACAGCACCCGCTCGGGGTGGCGGCAGCTCACCAACCAGTACGGCGTCGGATCATCGGGATCGTCGAGAACCAGCAGAACCATCGGGCCTACCCATGCGCGATGCACGACGAAGGCCGCTGGGTCGAGTTGACGGCCCAGAGCGGCCGATTTGGCGGTTCGCGCTATTTCGGCGTAGCGGGAGATCACGGTGACGGGTAAGTGCGCCTGGCCGGCCCACAGTTGGACACTCCCGTCGTCGGCGGTCACCCGGATCTCGAGGCGTCCGAGCCACAGCAGCACGCCGGTCGCCAGAACGAACAGGGTGACGAACGGCAACCAGTCGGGCAGCGATCGCAACCCCAGGTTGAACTCGTACGCGACGATCCCCGCCAGCAGGAAACCCAGCGGCCACCACCACCAGGGCACCCACAGCCGCTCGCGGTATCGCACGCTCTGCGGCGCGACGCGCGTATCCGACACGCGGTCAAGGGTAATCTGTGGCCCCGTGTCGACCAGTCTGGCGGTAGTTCGTCTCGATCCGGATCTCCCGATGCCCAGCCGTGCCCACGACGGCGACGCAGGTGTCGATCTGTTCAGCGCCGAGGACGTCGAACTGGCGCCGGGACACCGGGCGCTGGTGGGCACCGGCGTCGCGGTCGCGATCCCGTTCGGGATGGTCGGCCTGGTGCACCCGCGCTCGGGATTGGCCTCGCGGGTGGGGCTTTCGATCGTCAACAGTCCCGGCACCATCGATGCGGGCTATCGTGGCGAGATCAAAGTCGCGCTGATCAACCTCGACCCCGCCACGCCGATCGTGGTGCATCGAGGTGACCGCATCGCTCAGTTGGTGGTGCAGCGGGTCGAATTGGTCGAGCTGGTCGAGGTCTCGTCGTTCGACGAGGCCGGGCTGGCCGAAACATCCCGTGGCGACGGTGGTCACGGTTCCTCCGGCGGACATGCGAGTTTGTGAGCGTCGACGACGATGCAGAGCGAAGCGATGAGGAGGAGCGGCGCAGTGCGGCCGTCGACGACGATGCAGAGCGAAGCGATGAGGAGGAGCGGCGCAGTGCGGCCGTCGACGACGATGCAGAGCGAAGCGATGAGGAGGAGCGGCGCAGTGCGGCCGTCGACGACGATGCAGAGCGAAGCGATGAGGAGGAGCGGCGCAGTGCGGCCGTCGACGACGATGCAGAGCGAAGCGATGAGGAGCAGCGGCGCAGTGCGGCCGCCGACGACGATGCAGAGCGGAGCCGATGGTGGCATTTGGTAAACGCAAAGACGACGACCCGAGCACTGTGGGCGAAGAGTCCTTGACCGGCGAACCCGAGGGTGCAGCGGACGAGGAGATCGAGGGCCCGTTCGACATCGAGGACTTCGACGACCCGGCCGACGCCGCGGTAGCCCGTTTGGACCTCGGCTCGGTGCTGATCCCGATGCCCTCGGCGGGCCAGGTGCAGGTCGAACTCACCGAAACCGGCGTTCCCAGCGCGGTGTGGGTGGTCACGCCCAACGGCCGGTTCACCATCGCCGCCTATGCGGCACCCAAGTCCGCGGGACTGTGGCGTGAGGTGGCCAGCGAGCTCGCCGACTCGCTGCGCAAGGACTCGGCCAAGGTCTCCATCAAGGACGGGCCGTGGGGCCGTGAGGTGGTCGGCACTGCGTCGGGCGTGGTGCGCTTCATCGGGGTCGACGGCTACCGCTGGATGATCAGGTGTGTGGTCAACGGGCCGCACGAGACCATCGACGCGCTGACCGATGAAGCGCGGGAAGCGTTGGCGGACACCGTTGTTCGGCGCGGTGACACACCGTTGCCGGTGCGGACGCCGCTGCCGGTCCAGTTGCCCGAACCGATGGTGCAGCAGTTGCGCGAAGCCGCCGCCGCTCAGGCCGCCGAACAAGGTGAACAGCCGGCAGAGGAGCAGCAGACCAACGAGCCGGTCGCCCGCCGCGGCGCCGAGGGTTCGGCCATGCAGCAGCTGCGCAGCACCAGCACCGGCGGCTAGTCAGCCTCGCTGAGCGCACTCAGGCAGGCGGCGCCCAGCGCGGCCGCATCCGCGCCGAACTCTTCCAGCGTCACCGTGCGCAGTGCGCCGCGCGGCGCTGCATTCGCCCAGTCGACCCCCACCTGAAGCGGGTGTATCGGGTCGTCGACCGCCGCGACGACGCCCAGCGGCGCCACCAGCCGCGCCAGTTCCGTCGCGTCGGGGGCACGGTAGGCCGCCGCCTCCTCCATCGCGTCGGGCAGCTGCGGCCATTGAGCCCGCCAGGAGCGGGCCAGTTCGTCGGCCAGCCAGGGCGGGCTGGACGCTTGCATCTGCGCCGTCGTGGCGTCCAGGCCGTCGCGGCGCAACTGCGCTGCCGTGTAGCGCGCGGCGTGCGCGGCTGGGGCTGAACTCGAATCGCCCGTCCAGGCCGGCAGCGCTGCGAGCACCGCCACGGTCTGCTTCGGATGGGCCAGCGCCCACGCGGTGGCCACCGCCGCCCCGATCGACACCCCGCCCACCGCGATCGGCCCCTCACTCGCCGCATCATCGAGGGCTGTCAGGTAGCCCTCGATCAGCCGACCGGGCTGCGGAGCGGGTGTGATTAACGCCGCACCTACACCCCGCAGGGGACCTGAAAACGCCCGCTGGACGTAGTCGTCGTCGGAGCCCGTCCCAGGCAGCAACACGGTTGTGACACCGCGCATATCGACAGCCACCCCCCCATCCTGCCGGGTGGGCAAAGTCACCTTGAGATCAGTGGTTTCATCTATGTGGCATCCGGGAACCAACAGGTCTACGGTGACCGTTGGCATGTTGGAATGCGAAAGAACTAGCAGACCTCAACGACGTCGAATTGTCAGGAGTGGCCATGGGGGCCCAAGGGTATCTACGCCGGCTCACCCGTCGGTTGACGGAAGACCCGGAACAACGCGACGTCGAAGAACTCTCCGATGAAGTCCTCAATACCGGCGCGCAGCGAGCCATCGACTGCCAGCGTGGCCAGGAGGTCACGATGATCGGCACGCTGCGCAGCGTGGAAACCAACGGCAAGGGCTGCTCGGGCGGCGTCCGCGCGGAATTGTTCGACGGCAGTGACACGGTGACACTGGTGTGGCTCGGCCAGCGGCGTATCCCCGGCATCGACTCCGGCCGCATGCTGCGGGTGCGTGGTCGGCTCGGCAAGCTCGAGAACGGCACCAAAGCCATCTACAACCCGCACTACGAAATCCAGCGTTGATCTCTTTGCATTCCCGTGAGCGATAACCGCTACAACGCTGAGCGCCTGCTGGCCCAGGCCGGCGGCGTAAGCGGACTCATCTATTCGTCGCTGCCGGTTGTGACGTTCGTCATCGCGTCCAGCGTTGCGGGGTTGCTGCCCGCCATCGTCAGCGCACTGATCACCGCGGGACTGGTATTGGTCTGGCGGCTGATTCGCCGGGACTCGGTCCAACCGGCGGTCTCCGGATTCTTCGGCGTCGCCGTGTGCGCCCTGATCGCCTACCTGGTGGGGCAATCCAAGGGCTACTTCCTGCTCGGCATCTGGATGTCGCTGGTGTGGGCCGTGGTATTCGCGATATCGATCCTGATCCGCCGACCGGTGGTGGGCTATCTGTGGGCCTGGGCCAGCGGCCGGGACAACAGCTGGCGCGGGGTGCCGCGGGCGCTCTACGCCTTTGACATCGCGACGCTGTCCTGGACGTTGGTGTTCCTGGCCCGTTTCGCGGTCCAGGGGCACCTCTACGAACTGGGCAAGACCGGCTGGCTCGGGGTCGCACGGATCGCCATGGGCTGGCCGCTGACGGCGCTGGCAGCGCTGGTGACCTACGGCGCCATCAGGGCCGTGCTGCGCGTAACGACGGAGCAGGAGCGCGCCGTCGACGAGGACCCGGTGCTGGACTGACGGTTACGTCGTCGGCAGCAGGAGCTTGCGCAGGTCTTCTTCGGCTTCGGTGATCGCCACGAACAACAGCTCGTCGCCGCCTTCCAGCGGCTCGTCGCCCTGTGGCACGATCACCCGCGGTCCCCGCAGGATGGTCACGAGCGAGACATCACGCGGCAACTGCAGCTTGCGGACCGGCTTGCCGCCCCACGGTGTGTCGTCCGGCAGGGTGATCTCGACGAGATTGGCCTGACCCTTGCGGAACTCCATCAGCCGCACCAGGTCGCCGACGGCGACGGCCTCCTCGATCAGCGAAGCCAGCATCCGCGGCGTCGAAACCGCCACGTCCACGCCCCACGCGTCGGTGAACAGCCATTCGTTGCGGGGATCGTTGACACGCGCCACCACCCGCGGCACCGCGAACTCGGTCTTGGCCAGCAGGCTGAGCACCACGTTGACCTTGTCGTCACCGGTGGCGGCGACGACGACGTCGAAATCTTCCAGGTGCATCGACTCGAGCAGGCTGAGCTCGCAGGCGTCACCCAGCAGCCAGTGGGCGGCCGGAATGGCGTCGGTGTCCAGGTGCTCGGCGTTGCGCTCGATCAACGTCACGTCGTGGTTGTTGGCCACGAGTTCCCGCGTGACCGAGCGGCCGACCGCGCCGGCGCCGGCTACCGCTACTTTCATTTATCCAGGTCCTCACTCGGCGGCAGCGCCGCGATGGCCACGGCTTCGGCGGCGCGACCGGAGATGGCGGCGACGTACACCTGGTCACCGGCCTGCAGAACGGTCTTCGGTTCCGGCAGCACGCCGGTGCCGAAGCGGATCAGGAACGCCACCCGCGCGCCGGTGGCTCGCTCGAGGTCGGTGGCGCGGTGCCCGACCCAGTCCTCGTGCAGGACCACCTGAGCGACGGCGACGGTGCCGGTGGGATCCCGCCACTTGGCCGTCTCGGTCTCCTGCGTAAGGGCATTGAGCAGACGATCGGTGGTCCACGGCACAGTGGCGATCGTCGGGATGCCGAGGCGTTCGTAGACCTCGGCGCGTTTCGCGTCGTAGATCCGGGCGACCACCCGGCGCACACCGAACGTTTCCCGCGCCAGCCGCGCCGAGATGATGTTGGAGTTGTCGCCCGAGGACACCGCGGCGAACGCATCGGCCTCTTCGATGCCCGCCTTGAGCAGCACGTCGCGGTCGAAGCCCTGGCCGAGCACCCGGTCGCCGTCGAATTCCGGGCTGAGCCGGTTGAAGGCGGCGCTGTCGCGGTCGATCACCGCGACGTCATGGCCGATCCGCGACAGACCGTCTGCCACCGACGACCCGACCCGGCCGCACCCCATCACAACCACCCGCACTTACTGATCCTTTCGCGACGTTGGTGAGCCGATTTCGGTCGTGAAAATTCTTGTGTAGGGAACGCTACCGCCAAACCCACGTGGGCTTACTCTTGGCTCTCGTGTCCAAACTTTCAACCGCTGCGCGCCGATTGCTCATTGGCCGGCCGTTTCGCAGCGACCGGTTGAGCCACACGCTGCTGCCCAAGCGGATTGCTCTGCCGGTGTTCGCCTCCGACGCGCTCTCGTCGGTGGCATATGCACCCGAGGAAATCTTCCTGATGCTGTCGGTGGGCGGATTGGCGGCGTACACGCTGGCGCCGTGGATCGGGCTGGCGGTGGCCGCCGTCATGTTGGTGGTGGTGGCCAGCTACCGGCAGAACGTGCATGCCTACCCGTCCGGTGGCGGCGACTATGAGGTGGTCACCACCAACCTCGGCGCCAACGCCGGCCTGACGGTAGCCAGCGCCTTGATGGTGGATTACGTTCTGACCGTTGCGGTTTCGACAGCCTCGGCGATGTCGAACATCGGCTCGGCGATCCCGTTCGTGGCCCACCACAAGGTGTGGTTCTGCGTCGCCGCGATCTTGCTGGTCACGGCTTTGAACCTGCGCGGGGTCCGCGAGTCGGGTCTGGCGTTCGCGATTCCGACCTACGCGTTCATCATCGGCGTCGCAGGCATGCTCGGCTGGGGCCTGTTCCGGATCTTCGTGCTGGGCAACCCGCTGCAGGCCGAGTCGGCCAAGTACCACATGCATTCCGAGCACGGCAAGATCGTCGGCTTCGCGTTGGTGTTCCTGATGGCCCGGGCCTTTTCGTCGGGTTGTGCGGCGCTGACCGGTGTGGAGGCCATCAGCAACGGCGTGCCAGCCTTCGAGAAGCCCAAGTCCAAGAACGCGGCCACCACGCTGCTGATGCTGGGCGCGATCGCGGTGACCCTGCTGATGGGCATCATCGTGCTGGCCAAGAAGACGGGGGTCCAGCTCGTCAGCGACCCCGCCCAATTGCCCGGCGCCCCACTCCAAAAGACATTGGTGACGCAACTGGCCCAGACGGTGTTCGGCAACTTCCACATCGGTTTCGTGCTGATCACCGCCGTCACCGCGCTGATTTTGGTGCTGGCCGCCAACACCGCCTTCAACGGATTCCCGGTGCTCGGCTCGGTGCTGGCCCAGCACAGTTACCTGCCGCGGCAGTTGCACACCCGCGGGGACCGGCTGGCGTTCTCCAACGGGATCGCGTTCCTGTCGTTCTCGGCCTTGCTGGCAATAGTGGCGTTCCGCGCCGAGTTGAGCGCCCTGATCCAGCTCTACATCGTCGGGGTGTTCATTTCGTTCACCCTGAGCCAGATCGGCATGGTGCGGCACTGGACGCGGCTGCTGCGCACCGAAACCGATCAGGACGCGCGGCGACGGATGATTCGGTCCCGGATCGTCAACACCATCGGATTCATTGCCACCGGCACGGTGCTGCTGGTGGTGATGATCACCAAGTTCCTGGCCGGTGCGTGGATCGCCGTGGTCACCATGGCGCTGCTGTTCGGCTTGATGAAGCTGATCCGCCGGCACTACGACGGCGTCAGCCGCGAACTTGCCGAGCAGGCCGCCGAGCATGGCGACGAAATCGTGTTGCCCAGCCGCAATCACGCGCTGGTACTGGTGTCCAAGCTGCATCTGCCGACACTGCGCGCGCTGGCCTACGCGCGAGCCACCCGGCCCGACGTGCTCGAAGCGGTCACCGTCAGTGTCGACGAAGGCGAAACCCGTGAGCTGCAACAGCAGTGGGAGGAGAGCGATATCAGCGTCCCGCTGAAGGTGATCGCCTCCCCGTACCGCGAAATTACCCGCCCCATACTCGATTACGTCAAGCGGGTCAGCAAGGAGTCGCCGCGCACCGTGGTGACGGTGTTCATCCCGGAGTATGTGGTGGGGCGTTGGTGGGAACAGTTGCTACACAACCAGAGTGCGCTGCGACTCAAGGGTCGGCTGCTGTTCATGCCCGGTGTGATGGTGACTTCGGTTCCGTGGCAGCTGACTTCGTCGGAGCGGATCAAGGCCCTACAGCCGCACGCCGCACCGGGTGACGCTCGCCGGGGTATCTTCGATTGATCGACGAAACCGCCAGCGGGGAGCTCACTCTGGTGACCGGGGCGCCCGCCAACGGCGGCAGCTGCGTCGCGCACCATGAAGGACGGGTGGTGTTCGTCCGCTACGCATTGCCGGGGGAGCGGGTCCGGGTGCGGGTGACCGCGGACCGCGGTTCGTATTGGCACGCAGAGGCCGTCGAGGTGATCGAACCCGCGGCCGATCGGACGGAGTCGCTGTGTCCGATCGCCGGCGTGCACGGTGCCGGGTGCTGCGATCTGGCGTTCGTGAACCCCGCCGCGGCGCGGTCGATAAAGGCTCAGGTGGTGGCCAATCAGCTGGAACGGCTCGGTGGCCACAGTTGGTCCGGTGTGGCCGAACCGATTTCGGACACCGGGCCGACCGGATGGCGCACCCGGGTCCGGCTCGAGGTGGGTGCGGACGGTTGTCCCGGGTTCCACCGCTACCACAGCGACGAGTTAATAACCGATCTGCGCTGCGGGCAGTTGCCCGACGGCATGCTGGACGGATTGGACGAAGTGCCGTCGCCGCCGGGCGCCCACCTGCACGCGGTGCTCGACGACGACGGGCAACGCCACGTGGTGCGCACGGTGCGCAAGGGCAAGCGCACCGCAGCCACGGTGACCGAGGGTGACTACCACGCGGTGCAGCGCGTGGGTGGGCGCAGTTGGCGGCTGCCGGTGACGGCGTTCTGGCAATCCCACCGCGATGCCGCTCGGGTGTACAGCGAGCTGGTCGCGGACTGGACGCAGCCGGCTTCGGGCAGCACGGCCTGGGATCTGTACGGCGGCGCCGGGATTTTCGCCGCGACGCTAGCGGCCGGCGTGGGGGAGTCGGGGCGGGTGCTCAGCGTGGACACCTCGCGGGCGGCTTCGGGTGCGGCCCGGGTCGCCCTGGCCGATCTGCCCCAGGTCGACGTCGTCACCGATTCGGTGCGACGGGCGCTGGCGGCCCAAGAGGACAGCGCCGACGTCGCGGTGCTCGATCCGCCCCGCTCGGGCGCCGGCCGCGAGATCATCGATCTGCTGGCCGCCGCGGGTGTGCCCCGGATAGTCCATATCGGTTGTGAGGCAGCATCTTTCGCTCGCGACGTGGGACTGTACCGCGGTCACGGCTATGCCGTGGAACAGATCAGGGTGTTCGATGCCTTCCCCTTGACCCATCACGTGGAATGCGTGGCCCTGCTCACCCGCTAGACTCCGTCGCGGTGTGCCGGGAAGTCTGGTCGGCGATCCCATTGTCGACCGATCGAAAGCAACTGTGAACGATTCCGCCCATTACGCGTCTATTGTGCTGTTCGCCAGTGCGCTGGGCTTGATTGCCGTGCTGGCCAACCGCCTCACCGAGCGGGTGAAGGTTCCGGTGGCCCTACTGGTGCTGGTCGGCGCGGCCGTCACCGTACACCTTGTGCCCGCGGTGCAGGCGCCCGCCGAGCGGACCGTCGAGCGGGTGCTGACCGTCGCGCTGGTGTTCGTGTTATTCGACGGCGGCATGCACATCGGGCTGCGGCGTTTCCGTGCTGCGGCGGGCCCCATTCTGTCGCTCGGTGTCCTGGGCACCGGGCTCACCGTCGTAGGTGCGGCGCTGATGCTGCACTACGCGTTCGGAATCAATTGGTACGCAGCAGTTTTGGTGGCCACCGCGGTGGCCCCCACCGATCCGGCGGTCGTCTTCGCGGTGCTGGGCAAGCGCGAGATCGCGGGTCGCAGCGGCACCATCCTGGAAGGCGAGTCCGGCGCCAACGACCCGGTCGGAATCTCGCTGATGGTCGGTCTCGTTGCCGCCGGCGGCCTCAGCGCAGCCGGTTTCGCAAATGTGGGAACCGCATTCGTGTTGCAGATGGCGATCGGGGTGGGCGTCGGACTGATCGGCGGCCGTGCCCTGCTGGCATTCATGCGTCGCGTGGCCCTGCCCAGCGAGGGGCTCTACCCGCTGCGGACGATGGCGTCCAGCGTCATGCTGTACGGCATCGCGACGCTTGCGCACGGTTCGGGATTCCTGGCGGTGTTCGTGGCCGGCATCATGATCGGCGACGCTCGTGCCCCGTACAAGCCGGAGATCAAGCGCTTTCATGCCGCCCTGGCCGGGCTGGCCGAGATCGTCGCCTTTGCCGTCCTCGGGTTGACCGTCGACCTGCGCATGCTCACCCATCCCGATGTGTGGATCCCCGGGCTTGTCCTTGGCCTCGGGCTGACGCTCGTGATCCGTCCGCTGGCGGTCGGCGCCTGCCTGATCCCGGTGGACCTGCGGCGCAACGAACGACTCTTCATTCTGGCCGCCGGCCTCAAAGGCGCGGTGCCGATCCTGTTGGGGGAGTTCCTGCGGGCCGCGCACATCGCCGACGCCGAACGGCTGTACGGCATCGTGGTGGTCGTCGTCGCATTCTCGGTGCTGGTGCAGGGCAGTTCGGTACCCGGTATCGCGCGGCTGCTGCACCTGCCGATGCGCACGGTCGAGCCGCATCCGTGGGAGGTCAGCGTCCGGTTACAGGACGAACCGGAGGGCGTGCACCGGTTCCACGTCGCCGCCGAGTCACCCGCCGAGGGATGCACGATCGAAGCGCTGGGCGAGCATGTCGGCGACATCTGGGTGAGCATGGTGGTGCGCGACTCCGGCCTGGTGCCGGTCCGGGGTGACATCGCGTTGCGGGCCGGGGATGAGGTCGTCGTGCTGGCGGATCCCGAATTGCGTGACTCGCTCGCCGAACTGTTCGGCGCCGCGTAGCGGTGCGTTGTCGCCGGCGCTGCGTAGACTGGCGAGATGCTGGAACAGATCCGCGGGCCCGCTGATCTGCAGCACCTTTCCCAACAGCAGCTACGCGACCTGGCGCAGGAGATCCGCGAGTTTCTGATCCACAAGGTGGCTGCAACCGGAGGGCATCTGGGGCCAAATCTCGGCGTCGTCGAATTGACGTTGGCATTGCACCGGGTTTTCGATTCGCCGCACGACCCGATCATCTTCGACACCGGTCACCAGGCCTACGTGCACAAGATGCTCACCGGGCGCGCGCACGACTTCGAGAGCCTGCGCAAGAAGGGCGGTCTGTCGGGCTATCCGTCCCGCGCGGAAAGCGAGCACGACTGGGTCGAGTCCAGCCACGCCAGCGCCGCGCTGTCCTACGCCGACGGTCTGGCCAAGGCGTTCGAGCTGAGCGGGCACCGCAACCGGCACGTGGTCGCGGTGGTCGGTGACGGCGCGCTCACCGGCGGCATGTGCTGGGAGGCACTCAACAACATCGCCGCCTCCAATCGGCCCGTGATCGTCGTCGTCAACGACAACGGACGCAGCTACGCGCCGACGATCGGTGGCGTGGCGGACCATCTGGCCACCCTGCGGTTGCAGCCGGCCTACGAACAGTTCCTCGAGCGCGGCCGCAACGCCATGCGATCGGTGCCGGTGGTCGGCGAGGTCGCCTACCACTTTTTGCACAGCGTCAAGGCCGGGATCAAGGACTCGCTGTCCCCGCAGTTGCTGTTCACCGACCTCGGGCTCAAGTACGTCGGCCCGGTCGACGGGCACGACGAGCGGGCGGTCGAAGTCGCGTTGCGCAGCGCCCGCGGCTTCGGTGCACCGGTCATCGTGCACGTCGCCACCCGCAAGGGGATGGGTTACGGCCCGGCCGAGGCCGACGAGGCCGAGCAGATGCACTCGACGGTGCCGATCGACCCCCGCACCGGGCTGGCCACCAAGGTGGCCGGACCGGGCTGGACGGCGACGTTCGCCGACGCGTTGATCGCGCACGGTCGCCGGCGTCGCGACATCGTGGCGATCACCGCCGCGATGCCCGGGCCCACCGGGTTGTCGGCGTTCGGGGAGGCGTTTCCGGACCGATTGTTCGATGTCGGCATCGCCGAGCAGCATGCGATGACGTCGGCGGCCGGGCTGGCGATGGGCGGGATGCACCCGGTGGTGGCGATCTACTCGACGTTCCTCAACCGGGCCTTCGACCAGATCATGATGGACGTGGCGTTGCACAAGCTGCCCGTCACCATGGTGCTCGACCGCGCCGGCATCACCGGCAACGACGGCGCCAGCCACAACGGCATGTGGGACCTGTCGATCCTGGGCATCGTCCCGGGCATGCGGGTGGCCGCGCCGCGTGACGCCGCCCGGTTGCGGGAGGAACTCGCCGAGGCGCTCGAGGTCGGCGACGGCCCGACGGCCATTCGTTTCCCCAAAGGCGATGTGGGTGAGGACATCCCGGCCATCGAACGACGCGGCGCGGGTACCTCGGGTATCGACGTGCTCGCGGTGCCGGGCAACGGCCTGAGCAAGGACGTGCTGTTGGTGGCGGTGGGTGCGTTCGCGTCGATGGCGCTCGGGGTGGCCAAGCGGCTGCACAACCAGGGCATCGGCGTGACTGTGATCGACCCGCGCTGGGTGCTGCCGGTACCCGACGGGGTACGGGACCTGGCGCAGCAGCACAAGCTGGTGGTGACGCTGGAGGACAACGGCATGTCCGGCGGGGTGGGTTCGGCGGTGTCGGCGGCGCTGCGCAGCGCCGAGATCGACATCCCGTGCCGCGACGTGGGCCTGCCGCAGAACTTCTACGAGCACGCGTCCCGCGGGGAGGTGCTGGCCGACCTCGGGCTCACCGACCAGGATGTGGCCCGCCGCATCACGGGTTGGGTTGCGGCGCTGAACAGTTCGGCGGCGGAGCCGACCGAGATCAGCGAGCGCCTCGACTAGCGGTCGCTGGAATCGCCCCCGGTCTGCGCGGCCCGTAGCAACGCCGCCGCCAGGGCGGGCACCACCAGTTCGCGCTGCCACGGCCGTGCCTGCCCGGCGATTAGGAACCCCTCCACGACGGTGGCCGGATCGGCGGCTCCGGCGCTCAATTCATCCCATTCCCAACACAATCGGCGAACCAGGTCGGGCGCGACCAGGTTCTCCGTCGGGATCTTCACCTGCTCGGACAGCTCGCTGAGCGCCGCCCGGACGGCGTCCAGTCGCGCGGCGGCCTCCGGTTTGCGCCTGCTCCACCGGGCCGGCGGGGGTGGTCCGTTCGGCACGTCTACGACCTGCGGCAGATCCTGGTTCTGCCTGGCCGCTTCCAGCGCCGACAGCCACATCGGCGCGCTGCGACGCTGGTGGCGCCCACCGAACACCGGCAGCTTCACCAGGTCGTCGACCGACTTAGGGTCGGTGAGCGCGGCCTCGATGATCGCGGAGTCCGGCAGAATGCGGCGCGGCGCGATGTCGCGCCGCTGGGCGATCCGGTCGCGCATTGTCCAGAGTTCGCGGACCGCGGCCAGCCCGCGGCGGTCGTGCACGCGGTGAATGCCTGACGTTCGTCGCCACCGGTCGCGCCGCCCAACGGCACTGGCCGAACGTTCTTCGTATAACCGCAGGTATTCGAATTCCTGTGCGGCCCAATCGGATTTGCCTTGCTGCGCCAGGATCTCGGCCTCCGCAGCCCGCAGTTCGAGCAGCAGTTCGACGTCCAGGGCGGCGTAGTTCAGCCAGGCCGGGGGCAACGGGCGCTTGGACCAGTCGGCCGCGCCGTGGCCCTTGGCCAACCGCTGACCCAGCAACCGTTCGACCATGGCCGCCAGGTTCACCCGCTCGAATCCGGCCAGCCGCCCGGCCAGCTCGGTGTCGTACAACGCCGGGGGCCGCATGCCGACCTCCGCCAGGCACGGCAGGTCCTGGTCGGCGGAGTGCAGAATCCATTCGTCCTGGCCAAGCACCTCGGCGACCGGCCGCACTACCGTCAGCGGGTCACCGCCGTGGCTGACCGGGTCGATGAGCACGGTGCCGGCACCGGACCGCCGGATCTGGATCAGGTAGGCCCGGTTGGAATACCGAAAACCCGACGCGCGTTCGGCGTCCACCGCGAACGGACCCCGACCGCGATCGAGTTGCTCTGCGGCAGAGGCGATTTGGTCAACCGTGACGGAGAGTTCGGGCATGCCGTCAGCCGGGTGTGCGAGCAGCGGAGCCTCGGGGTCCGTGCTGCCCGGCGGATCTGTCTCCTCAGGAGACGGGTCGGGGCACATGTCAGGCGCGTGACCGTGAGCTCAGGTCGGTGACACCGGCCGGTGGCAAACCGGCGGCGTGCTCGAGGACATCACAGAAGGCTTGGACATGGCTGCCCACGTCGGGCGTGGTGGCCGTCCAGGAAGCCCGCAGTTCCAGTTGGTGGGCGCGGGGCGGGCCGGAGATGTCGCCGTAGCGAACCGACGTGGTGGCGGTGACCGTGCCGCCCAGCGCGGTCATCTGTTCGGTGTGCGAGTCCAGCGCCTCGGCCAGCCAACTCCACGCCACTTCCGGCAGCAGCGGGTCGATGGCCTCGTGCGAATCGAGGTCGGCCTGGATGTAGGCCACCAGGCGGATGGTGCCGTCCCAGGCGTCGGAACCGTCCGGGTCATAGAGCAGGATGAGCCTGCCGAAGGCGTCCCCCTCGGACCGCTCCGGGACGATGTCCAGGTCGGGGTGTTTGACCTCGGCTCCCAGCGCGTAGCTGAACGGTGCCAGGCGTTGCGGGGGACGGATGGGGCCCAGTTCGATCTCCGGCCGCACGGTGACACCGTTCATGGCCGCTACCGCTTCGCGGAATGGCTCAGGTTCGACGGCGGACGTCACAGGCTTCGACGGTAGACCTATGTCTCGACACGCGCTAAAAGGCGCGCCGAACCGCGCTCAGCTGTCGGAGGCGCCAATAAACCGTGCGGGCCGCTTCTCGCGGTGCGCCGCGAGCCCTTCGCGCACGTCAGGGCCACTGAAGCCGATGAACTCCAGCCCCAGCGACGTCTCGAAAGCGGGTGCGAACATGCGGTACCAGTGATTGAGGCTGTGCTTGGTCCAGCGGATCGCATTCTGGGCGCCGGCGGCCAGATCGTCGGCGAGGCGCGTCGCGGTGGACAACACGTCGTCGTCGTCGACGCAGGTCGAGACCAGGCCGATGCGTTCGGCCTCTTCGCCGGACAGTGGCTCGCAGGTGAGCAGGTAGTACTTCGCCTTGGCCATCCCGACCAGCAGAGGCCAGCAGATCGCGGCGTGGTCGCCGGCCGCGACGCCGAGCTTGGTGTGCCCGTCGATGATCTTCGCCGACCTGCCGGCCACCGAGATGTCGGCCAGCAGGGCCACCACCAGGCCGGCGCCGACGGCCGGGCCCCTGATCGCCGACACCACCGGTTTGCCGAAGTTGACCAGGTTGAGCACCAGATCGCGGGCCTCGCGCATGATCCGCAGGCGGCCTTCGTAGTCGCCGATCGTCTCGTCGATCAGGTCGAAGCTGCCGCCCGAGGAGAACGCTTTGCCCTCACCGCGCACCAGTACGGCTCGGACTTGCGGGTCGCGGTCGATCACCGGCCAGATGTCGGCCAGATCGCGGTGCATCTGCGGGCCGACCGAATTGAGACCGGGCGCATCGAGAACGAGATTCAGCACGCCGTTGTCGTTGGGTTCGCAGCGCAGACTCGGGAAGTCGTCATAGGTTGCAGGCATCGGCCTTGATGGTACGGAATGGCTGCATGGCAGCATTGAGCCCAGTGAATACTTCTGCGCGTACCCGCCGCGACCTCCCGAAGTCGCCCTATCTGGCCGCAGTCGCCGGCCGCGAACCCAGCCGGGTTCCGGTGTGGTTCATGCGCCAGGCCGGCCGCTCGCTGCCCGAATACCGCGCGCTGCGCGAACACCACCGCATGCTGGACGCCTGCTTCGAACCGGAGGTGGCCTGCGAGATCACCCTGCAGCCGATCCGCCGCTACGACACCGACGCGGCGATCCTGTTCTCCGACATCGTGGTGCCGCTGCGCGCCGCGGGCGTGGACCTGGACATCGTCGCGGACGTGGGTCCGGTGATCGCCGACCCGGTGCGCACCACGGCCGATGTCGACGCCATGAAACCCCTTGACGCCCAAGCGATCCAGCCGGTGCTGGACGCGGTGGGGCTGCTGGTCGCCGCGCTCGGCGATGTCCCGCTGATCGGGTTCGCCGGCGCCCCGTTCACCCTGGCCTCCTACCTGGTGGAGGGCGGTCCGAGCCGCCACCACGCCCGAACCAAGGCGATGATGCTGGCCGAGCCGGCCACCTGGCACGCGTTGATGGCCAAGCTGGCCGACCTCACCATCGAGTTCCTGCGCGGGCAACTCGACGCCGGGGTGGACGCCATCCAGGTCTTCGACTCGTGGGCCGGGACGCTGTCGCTGGCCGATTACCGCAATTTTGTGCTGCCGCACAGCGCCCGCGTCTTCGCCGAACTGGCCGAGTACGGCGTGCCGATGACACACTTCGGCGTCGGGACCGCCGAACTGCTGGGCGCCATGTCCGAGGCGGTGCAGCCGGGCCGGGCCCGCGTCGTCGGCGTGGACTGGCGGACCTCCCTGACCGACGCTGCCGGCCGGGTGCAGCCCGGCACGGCGCTGCAGGGCAACCTCGATCCCGTGGTCGTGCTGGCCGGCTGGGAGGTGGCCGAGCGCGCCGCGCGCGCTGTCGTCGACGACGGACGCCGCGCCGTGCAGGCCGGGGCGGCCGGGCACGTCTTCAACCTCGGGCACGGCGTGCTGCCCGAAACCGACCCCGGCGTGCTGACCGACCTGGTGGCGCTGGTCCACTCGCTATGACCCGCTCGTACTGCATTGTCGGCGGCGGGATTTCGGGGCTGACGGCCGCGTACCGGCTGCGGGCGGCGGTGGGTGAAGAGGCGACCATCACGCTGTTCGACCCCGCCGACCGGCTGGGTGGGATCTTGCGCACCGAATTGGTGGGCGGCCAGCCGATGGATCTGGGCGCCGAGGCGTTCGTACAGCGGCGGCCCGAGGTGCCCGCGCTACTGGCCGAGCTGGGGCTCTCGGACCGACAGCGCACCACCACCGGGGTGCGGCCGCTGATCTACAGCCAGGGACGGCTGCACCCGTTCCCCACCGAAACGGTGGTCGGCATCCCGTCCTCGGCGTCGTCGGTGGCGGGCCTGGTGGACGAGGCCACCCTGGCCCGCATCGGCGCCGAGCCGGATCATCCGCTGACCTGGCAACCCGGAGCCGACCCGGCGACGGCCGAACTGGTGGCAGAACGCTTCGGCGACCAGGTGGTGACCCGATCGGTCGATCCGCTGCTCAGCGGCGTGTATGCCGGATCCGCGGCGACGATCGGTCTGCGGGCGGCCGCCCCGAGCGTGGCCGCCGCCCTGGACCGGGGCGCCGAGACCCTCACCGAGGCGGTGCGGCGAGGCATGCCGCCCGCCACCGGCGCACCGGTGTTCGGCGCCGTCGCCGGCGGCTACCAGGTGCTGATCGACGAACTGATCGCCCGCAGCGGGCTGCGGTGGGTGCGGGCCGGGGTGTCCAGGCTCGAGCCGGGCTGGGAACTGCACGACGACCACGGAGACCGCTGGCCCGCCGACGCCGTCATCCTGGCCGTCCCGGCGCCGCGGCTGGTACGCCTGCTCGGCGACATCGCGCCGCGTTCGGTGGCGGCTGCGAGCCGGGTGAGCAGCGCCTCGTCCGCGGTGGCGGCGCTGGCCGTGCCGGCCGACACCGCGTTCCCGCAATGCTCGGGCGTGCTGGCCGCCAGCGGTGAACCGTTGCGCGCCAAGGCGATCACCCTGTCATCCCGCAAGTGGGGGATGCGCGGGGACGTCCAGCTGCTGCGCCTGTCGTTCGGGCGCTTCGGTGACGACGTCGCCGTGCGCGCCTCCGACGACGACCTGCTGGGCTGGGCGTTGAGCGACCTGGTCGACGTGTTCGGCCTGAGCGTCGAACTCCTCGACGCGCGCGTGCAACGCTGGATCGACGCGATGCCGCAATACGGCCCGGGTCATGCGGGCCTGGTGGCCGAGATTCGGGCCGGGTTGCCGCCGACGCTGGCGGTGGCGGGCAGCTACCTGGACGGCATCGGGGTGCCCGCGTGCGTGGCGGCCGCCGGCAAGGCCGTCACCAGCGTCGTCGAGGCGGTGCACGGGCAAGTGGCACGATAGGTGCCATGGCACGCCTCGACTTCGACGCCCTCAACGCAACGATCCGCTACCTGATGTTCTCGGTGTTCTCGGTGCGGCCCGGCGAGCTCGGTGACCAGCGTGCCGAGGTGATCGACGAGACCGCGACGTTCATCAAGCAGCAGGAAGAGCGCGGCGTGGTGGTGCGCGGCCTGTATGACGTCGCGGGGCTGCGCGCCGACGCCGACTTCATGATCTGGACCCACGCCGACAACATCGAAGCGCTGCAGGCCACCTACGCCGACTTCCGGCGCACCACCGCGTTGGGCCGGGCCAGTTCGCCGGTGTGGAGCAGTGTGGCGCTGCACCGGCCGGCTGAGTTCAACAAGAGCCACATCCCGGCGTTCCTGGCCGGTGAGGAGGCCGGCAATTACATCTGCGTCTACCCGTTCGTGCGTTCCTACGAGTGGTACCTGCTGCCCGACGAGGAACGCCGCCGAATGCTCGCCGAGCACGGCATGGCCGCCCGCGAGTACAAGGACGTCCGCGCCAACACGGTCCCCGCTTTCGCGCTCGGTGACTACGAATGGATTCTGGCCTTCGAGGCCCCCGAGTTGCACCGCATCGTGGACCTGATGCGGGAACTGCGCGCCACCGATGCGAGGCGGCATACCCGGGAGGAGACGCCATTCTTCACCGGGCCGCGGGTGGCGGTCGAGCAGTTGGTGAATGCGCTGCCATGACCCAAGCGACCACGCCCGGCCCCCGCGATCCCAGAGACCCCGCCCGCTTCGAAGACAACTATCTCGACCAGCGCCTGGCGCACGGTCTGCCCGCGGCCACCCCGTGGGACATCGGCGGTCCGCAGCCGGTGGTCCAGCAGCTCGTCGCGCTCGGCGCGGTCAAAGGCGAGGTGCTCGATCCCGGCACCGGCCCCGGCCATCATGCGATTTACTATGCCTCGCAAGGGTTTTCGGTTACCGGCATCGATGGTTCGGCCGCGGCGATCGAGCGGGCGCGGGAAAACGCGCGGCAGGCCGGGGTGACGGTGGACTTCCAGGTCGCCGACGCCACCAAGCTGGACGGGCTGGACGGCCGATTCGACACCGTGGTCGATTGCGCCTTCTATCACACCTTCAGCACCGAACTGGACATGCAGAAGTCCTACGCGGAGGCGCTGCACCGGGCCACGAAACCCGGCGCTCGGCTGTACATGTACGAGTTCGGTCAGCACGATGTCAACGGCTTCCGGATGGTGCGGGCGTTGTCCGAGGAGGACTTTCGCGACGTACTACCCGGCGCAGGCTGGGAGATCACCTACCTGGGCCCCACCACCTACCAGGTCAATCTGAACGCCCAGACCATCGAGGAGATGGCCGCCCGCAATCCTGACCTGGCCGAGCCGGTGCAGGTGGTGCTGGACCGGTTCCGGGCCATGGAGCCGTGGCTGGTGGACGGGCGGGTGCACGCCCCGTTCTGGGAAGTGCACGCGCGCCGCGTGGATTAGGCCTGGTCCGGTACCAGCTGCAGCGAGATCGAGTTGATGCAGTAGCGCTGGTCGGTGGGGGTCGGGTAACCCTCGCCGGCGAAGACGTGGCCCAGATGACTGTGGCAGTTGGCGCACAGCACCTCGGTGCGGACCGTGCCGAACGAATGGTCGGGACGCAAGATCACCGCGTCGGAGTTCGACGGGTCGTAGAACGACGGCCAGCCGCAGTGTGACTCGAATTTCTCGGTGCTGCGGAACAATTCGGCTCCGCAGGCCCGGCACTGGTAGACGCCCTGCGTCTTGGTGTTGGTGTACCTGCCGGTGAACGGCGGCTCGGTGCCCGCGCGCCGCAGCACGTCGAATTCCTGCGGGTTGAGCCGCTTGCGCCACTCGTCGTCGGACAGCTGCAATTTGGGACGCGCGATGTCGGTCACGTTGCGCCGCTCCTTCCCAGGTCTGGTGACGGCACGGATGCTTCTTCCAAGCTAGCGCGATCCTTCTCGTGGGTGAGCCACGCCGGATCAATCCCGCCGTTCAGCCGGTTCTCCGCCTTGGCATCGGAGTAGCGGAAGTACAGCACGGTAAACGTCACGATCAGCAAAAGGGACCAACCGTAAGTGATCTTCAGGTATTCCAGGGCCCGCCCCCAGCGCATCCAGTTGAAGAGCAGCCAGCGGTCCAGCGTCATGAAGCCGTAAATTCCCAGCCAGGCCGGCCAATTGCGGATCACCGAATTCGGCAGCACGACGGTCATCAGGAACGGGAACAACATCATCGAGTAGTAGCCCTGCGCCAGCGACAGCACCAGCCACGACCACAGCAACAACACCCCCGAGGACGTGGTGAACCAGAACCGCGGGTCGCGGATGCGGTAGTAGCGGTACAGCAGCCACAGTGCGCCGATGGCGATCACGGTGAACAGCAGCCGCAGGCCCACGATCAGCCAGGTGGGCAGGCCGAAGTACACGCCGTTGCCCTGGATGGAGCTGTTGAAGTAGTCGCGGGTGCCCAGGATGTAGGGCAGCGTGCGGGTGAAGAAGTCCATCGGGTCCGGTACCAGTGGCAGCGCCGCCGCGTTGATGACCAGCGGAACCACCAGCGCCGTGGCCAGCGCCCGCCACTGCCGGTTGAGCAGCGGCAGCAGCAATAGCGGACCGAGCAGCGGTTTGAGTACCAGCGTGAGGCCAATGGCCAGTCCGGCCCACCACTCGCGGCTGGCCCTGCCGTCCAGCAGCCACCTCAGGAACAGCACCTCCAGCAGCAGGATGCAGCCGTTGATGTTGGTGAAGACCAGCGTGTTTGTCACCGTCTCGGTGCAGAACATCGCCAGGATCAGCGCGGGGGCGGCCACCGAGGACAGGGTGAAGTTGAACATCCGCAGCAGCAGGTATGCGGCGACCAGGATGGCGATGGTGTTGATGGAAATGAACAGGTAGCGCGACGGCGCGAACGGCAGATAGCCGAACGGCGCCATCAGCAGCGTGCCGCCCGGCGGGTAGAGGTAGTGCGGGTCCACGTAGTCGAAATGCTCGTTGTAGATGTCCCAGCCGTGCCGGAAATTGAGCACCGCGCGGTACACCGGCTTGAAGTCGTCGGTGATGTTGCCGTTGGTGGTCAGCACAATGCTGCGGTGCAATACCGACATGATCGCCGCGGGCCAGAGCACCGCCCGCAGGACGGATGCGGTGCTGTGCGGGCCGGGACGGAATGCGGCCTGCACGGATTCGCGCAGGCCGGTTCTGGTCGAGTCAGCTGCCGTCACCAGCGCACCGTACACCGCAAACCGGTCGGGCCCTCGGCCAGGGATCAGGCGGGGCAGTACGTGTCGGTGCCCGGCAACTTGCCGCTGTCCAGGTAACCGACCAGCGGCGGAACGGCACACGCCGAGTAGATGCTGGCGCCGTGCCCGATGCCCTGCCACATCACCCGCTTGCTGGCGGCGTTGGCGTTGATCACCGTGGCGGCCGTTGCGGCGACGCCTTCGTTGCCGACGATCGGGTCGTTCTGCACGCCCATCAGCAGCACGTCGACCTTGAGTTCCTTGGGCGCCTGCGGCGTTGAACCGGTGGGCCAGTGCACGCACTTGACCAGGTTCAGCGCGGCGACGGTGCCGAACTGGGGGTAGAGCTTGGCCCAGGCGACCACCAGCTCGCGGACCCGGTCGGGGGTGGGCCGGTTCACCGCGTCGCTGCAGGTGTTGACGAACTGTCCGTCGCTGTCTTGGGTGGCTTGCGCCCGGTTGATCAGGTTGTTCAGCTGGTTCATGTCACCGGAGCGGGCTGCGGCCAGCGCATTGGCCAGGCTGGTGGTGTTGCTGACGCGGTCACCGACGGGGAAGCCCAGGGCGGTGGTGATGGCCCCGACGACCGAGGCCACCGAAGCCTGGCCCAGGCCCTGACCGCTGCGGGCGGTGTTCAGCAGGTCGCTGACCGCGCCCTTCGGGTCGGGGCCGAGCGCACACGACACGGCGATGCACTGCGCCGCGAAGGCGTCGAGCGCGGCCTGCTGGCCCTTGACCTGCTGTTCCGCGACGGCCTCGGCGCTGGCTCCCAGGGCGACCGGCGAGTCCAGGATCAGCCTGGCCACCTTGTCCGGACGCGACCCGGCGTAGGTCAACGCCACCTGGGCGCCGTTTCCGACCCCGACCAGGGCGATGGCCGGCACGTCCCAGATGTTGCGCAGCCGCTCGATGTCGTTGGCGGCGTGGGTGTTGTCGTAGGCGGAATCGCCGGGCGCGATGGTGTCGGTGCAGTTGGTGGTGGCGGTGTTGGAGACCTCGGAGAGGTTGGCCACCGGGTCGTCACCGGTCTGGAATTGCGCCTGGTCGCGCATCTCTTCCCGGTCCAGCCGGTCGCGGCAGTCGATCGGGCTGGACATGCCGATGCCGCGCCGGTCGATCGACACGATCGGATGCGCGTCGAGCACGTCGGCGCCCGCGCGCGACAACCAAACGGGCAGCTGGGTCGAGGACGCGATGTCGGACCCGGTGGTGAAGACCAGCGGCCCGGCGTCCTTGGGAGTCTTGGCGGAGCGGGCCCGCACGACGCCCACGCTCACCGAGCCCGAACCGCCGTTGACCGGATCGAGGTCGGCGTCGAAGGTGGCGCATTCCAGCTTGACACCGGGTGCGCCCGGAACGCCGGCGTCGGAATTGACCTTGGCGGTGCAGTCGCGCCAGGAGAGGTCGTTCTTGGGCGCCGCGATCGGCGGCGGACCGGAGGGCGGCGGTTTCGGCGTGGACACGCCCTGCGGCCGGGCTCCGGAGTTGGTGGCGAACCGCGGGTCGGCGCCGAAGACCGGGACACATCCGGCCACCACAATGCTGACCGCCATCACGATCGTGGCGGACGTGATGCGCCGATTCATGCCGACCACAGTAGCGGGACCGCCCGACTGGTCCCTTACGTAGCGCGTGTATACCGCGTGTAGAGGTAGCCGGCTTCGTCGGTGATCACGTGGCCGCAACGCATCCGGGTCTGCAGCTGGGCGGTTCCCGAGGCGATGCGGTGCGCCGATCCGCCGACAAGTAGCGGCGCGATCGTCAGGCACAGCTCGTCGAGCAGGTCGGCCTCGATGAAGGCGCCGAGCAGTGTCGGCCCGCCTTCGGTCAGCACCCGGCGCAGCCCGCGCGTCTGCAGCTTGGTCACGACCGCGGACACGTCGACTTCGTGGGGATCATTGCCCGAGCAGTCGATCACCTCGGCTGTGACCCCGTCCAGTTCGCGGCGCGCCGCCTCGGCGGCCGCAGCGCAGGTGAGCACCAGTGGCGGCACCTCGGTGCGGGTGAACACGGCCAGATCCCGGTCGAGGTGACCACTCCTGGTGACGACCGCCAGGGGCGGGACTTCGCTCTGGTCTCGCGAGCGCCGGTCTTCGCGTTGCGCACTGCTCAACTGCACGCCCGAGTAACCCTCCGAGCGCACCGTTCCGGCGCCGACGACGATCACGTCGGCGAGCTCCCGCAACACCACGAAGACGGTCCGGTCACCGGGTCCGGCCAGCGCGCCGCTGAGCCCCTTGACCGTGGAGCCGCCGTCCAGGCTGGCGATGAAGTTGGCCCGCACCCAGCTGCCGGCCAGTTCGGCCGGATACCCGTAGAACTGGTGCAACTCTTGATGGCCAAGCACGCGTTCGGAACCCAACAGCTGCAACGAGGTCTCGGCGTGGTGGCCGGCCGCCATGTCGGCCTCGAAGTCGGGCATCGCTCGATTGCAGCACGTCGCTACAGTGCCAGCATGCACGGGTCTACCTCTTCGGGCGGATCTGCGGCAGTTTCCCGGCTGGTGGATCGGCGCCCGGCGGTGTCACCCGAGCGGCTGATCGCCCAATTGCATCCACCGCCGACGTTTGCCGACGTGAGCTTTGCGACCTACCGGCCCGACCCGGCAGAGCCGTCCCAGGCCGCGGCGGTCGCTTCCTGTCAGGAGTTCATCCGCCAGGCGGTGACGCGCCGGGCCGGCCGGAAGAAGATGTTCGGCCGGCGGGAGGTGCTGCCCGGCGTCGGCCTGTACCTGGACGGTGGTTTCGGGGTGGGCAAGACGCACCTGCTGGCCTCCGCGTACTACCAGTTGCCCGGCGCCGGGCCGGGGGTGACCGAGAATCCGAAGGCGTTCGCGACGTTCGGTGAGCTGACGCAGCTGGCCGGTGTGTTCGGGTTCGCCGAGTGCATCGAGTTGCTCGCCGGCTACACCGCGGTGTGCATCGACGAATTCGAGCTGGACGACCCTGGGAACACCACGCTGATCTCCCGCCTGTTGTCCTCGCTCGTCGAGCGCGGTGTGTCGGTGGCGGCCACGTCGAACACGCTGCCCGAGCAGCTCGGCGAGGGCCGGTTCGCCGCGCAAGACTTTCTGCGCGAAATCAACACGCTTGCAGCGATTTTCACCACGGTCCGGATCGAGGGACCCGACTACCGGCACCGCGACCTGCCGCCGGCGCCACCGCCGCCGTCCGATGACGAGGTCGTCGCCCGAGCCGCCGCGGTGCCCGGCGCGACCCTGGACGACTTCGATGCGCTGTGCGCGCATTTGGCCAGCATGCATCCGTCGCGCTACCTGATGCTGATCGAGGGCGTTACCGCCGTTTTCCTGACCGGCGTGCACCGCATCGAGGACCAGAGCGTCGCCCTGCGGCTGGTCGCGCTGACCGACCGGCTCTACGACGCCGGCATCCCGGTGGTGGCCTCGGGCACCAAGCTGGACACCATCTTCAGCGAGGAGATGCTGGCCGGCGGTTACCGGAAGAAGTACCTGCGCGCCACCTCGCGACTGCTCGCGCTGACTACCCGGCCGCCCGGGTCATGACGTAGTCGTGCTCGACGTGCTCGCCCAGCCGAAACGTCCTGGTGCCGCTGACGGTGAAGCCGCTCTTGGCGTAGAAGCGTTGCGCCCGGACATTGTGCCGGTTGACCCCCAGCCACACCTGCGAGGCGCCCCAGGCGGCGGCCACACCGAGCGCGGCATCCATCAGTTTCCTGGCCACGCCGTGACCGTGAAAGTCGGCCGCGACGTACAGCTTTGACAACTCGACGCTGACGCCGGTCTGGTCGGTTTCGCGAATGAGCATGGCGTAACCGACGATTCGGCCTTGTCGGTCGGCTTTGAGAATTCGCCGGTGTGGATCATTCACGTACTCGGCGAAGCGAGCCGTGGACAGGTTGGCCTCGACGAATGCGGCGATGTCCGCGGCGGGCGCGTAGGGCGGGCATGCCAGCGGAAAGGTCTGCGAGGCAACGGCACTGAGTCCGGCGGCGTCGGCCGCGCTCGCTTCTTCTATGCGCAGCTCAAAGATTCCCGTTGATCAAAGATTCCATTGCGCGAGGTGTTCGCCCGACTTCTTGTCCAGCAGGACGACCACGGTCACCGGATCGCGGTAGGCGTCCCAGTACACCCCGCCGCGCACGACCGATCCCTGTGGCGCGTTGGTCAGCGCGTTGTCGAGCCAATCGGGTGCGTCGCACGGGCGCGGCTTGTAGGCGTCCGCGAACGGCGTGACGCCGTCGAAGGCGAAGTTGGTAGCCAGGATGAACGAGTTCGGCACCCGCACGGCGCGAACCACGACGTCGGCGCGCGCCACCGAGCTGTCCGGAAAACTCTTCACCGGAACGCCGCTGCGGGTGTAGCCGAATCCCGGTGGCGGGTCGACGGGTACGACGCTGGTCACGGTGACGTCGGCGACGTACGTGCCGGTGTCGACCCGCAACGTGTCACCGAGGTGTCCGATCGGTGCGTCGCCGGCGCGGGCGCGCGGGATCGCGGCGTCGACCGACAGCATGCCCGCCGCGCTGACGAGGAACGCGCAAAGGACGATCAGCCAGCGGTGCATCTTTGCCTCCTGGGCTGCCGGTGCTGCGGACCTTCGCATGATTACACACCCGGCGAAGCCAAGGGGAGGGGTTGGCCGTCTCAGGTCTCCTTTGCCGCGCCGGCGATCGATTCCAGCGCGGCGACCAGATCGGCCTCGACGCGTTCCTTGGCCACACCGGCGCCGTGCAGCGGGCCGGCGCCGTCCTCGAGTTCAAGCAGGGCGAGCAGCAGGTGCTCGGTGCCGATGTAGTTGTGACCCAGGCGAAGTGCCTCGCGGAAAGTCAGTTCCAGCACCTTGCGGGCCGGCCCGCTGAACGGGATCAGTGCCGGGACTTCGGATGCCGCCGGCGGCAACGCGACGGATTGACGCAGCGCGTCGGTGTCGACCTGCTGCTGGTGTAGCAGCACGGTGGCTAGCGCGGCCGGATCGCTCAGCACGCCCAGCAGCAGATGGTCGGGGGTGATCTGGGCGTTGCCGGCGTCGTGGGCCGCGTTCTGGGACGCGACGACCGCGTTGCGGGCCCGCGGGGTGAAACGCGCGAACCCTTGCTCCGGGTCCAGGGGGGCAGCATCGGCTTTGGGGACGAACCGCTTCTGCGCGGCCTGCTTGGTGACTCCCATCGCCCTGCCGATATCCGTCCAGGAGGCCCCCGAGCGGCGCGCCTGATCGACGAAGTGCCCGATCAGGTGATCGGCGACCTCACCCAAGCTTTCGGCCGTCAGGACGGCGTCGGCGAGCTGGTCGAGCGCGTCGCTGTGCACGCGCTTGATGGCGTCGATCAACTCATCGAGGCGGACGGGATAGGCGATCGGGGTCGGCTCAACCATGCCGTCAACGGTAGGTTGACGCAATGGATAATGTCAACCGCGGGTTGACGGTCTCATTCGAGATGCGCGTCGACTCGTGCTCTGCGACCATCTGAAAGCTATGAGGCTCCTGCTTATTCCGGCCAGCGTGGCTATGGCGGTCGGGGCGATCGGACTGGCCGCGCCGGCGCAGGCTGACGCGAATCAGGACCAAGCGTTTCTGGTATCCCTCAACGCGGCCGGCATCACCTACAAGGACCCGGGGAGCGCGATCGCCGCCGGCAAGACGGTCTGTACCCTCGCCGACGGCGGCAAGTCCGGGGTGGAGGTAGTCCAGGTGCTGCAGAACGGAAACCCGGGTCTGTCGCAGGAGAACGCCGCGAGGTTCACCGCTATCGCCGCGAACGTCTACTGCCCCGCGAAACTGCCCGCGAAAGGCAGCGGGTAGAACTCGAAGTCGACACCGCCGAGCGTCGGGAGGTTTCGATGAGAGCAGGACGGGCCGCGGGCGCGGCGTTGGCCACGGCCGGATTGTTGGGTTGGGGCGGGGTACGGGCTCTGGTCAACCGGATCGAAAACAACCCGGATCCCTTTACCCGCGAACAACTTCTCGCCGAACCCCAAGGCGAGGAGGTCCGCATCGGTCGGCCGGACGGCACGGTCCTTCGTGCGCTGACGGCGGGCGAAGGCCCGACGGTGGTGCTTGTGCACGGCTACGGCGTCCGCCTCGCGGAATGGAATGTCATTTGGGATGACCTACTGGCAAAGGGTTTCCGGGTTGTCGCTTTTGACCAGCGCGGCCACGGCCAATCCACGCTCGGTTCGGACGGGATCGGATCGGAGCAGATGGCCGCAGACGTCGCCGGGGTGCTCGAGCATTTCGACGTCCGGGACGTCGTGCTGGTAGGACACTCGATGGGTGGCTTCGTGACGATCCGCGCGCTGCTGGACCACCCCGATTTCGCGCGGCGGCTGCGCGGGGTGGTGCTGTGTGCCACCTGGGCCGGCCGGGTGATGGACGGCGCGCCGCAGAACAAGGTGCAGATCCCGTTGCTGGAGTACGGCGTAGTGCAGCGATTGATCCGAAACAAGGCTGCCGCGGTGTTGTTCGGCGCGGCGCAGTGCGGGAAGCGTCCTTCGCCGGCAATGGCGTCAGTGTTCATCGAGTGGTTTCGGCAGCACGTCGACGAGCACGGGCCGCTACTGCCGATCGTGCGGGCCTTCTCCCGCGAAGACCGCTACCCGCGGCTGGGCCAAATCACCGTGCCCACAGTCGTAATCGTCGGCTCCGCGGACCGCACCACGCCGCCGAGCCACTCGCGCCGGATGGCGGCCGGCATTCCTGGCGCTCGACTGGTCACGGTGCCTGACGCGGGGCACGCGCTGAATTGGGAGGCGCCCGGCGAATTGGTCAAAGTCATTGAATCGCTGGCTGGGTAGCCGACGTCCACTGCCGGCCATCGAAGTACCGCCGCAGTGTGGGATCGCTGGGGTCGGGATACCAACCCGGTGCGGTCACCGGGGAAGCCGGCCAGGCGTGCGGCACGTAGGACTCTGTCTTGGGTGAGTCCGCCAGGCGTACCAGCACCACGATCACCGCGGCGACAACGGCGATTGCGACTGCGCCGAACACCAGCAAGACCAGAAGCGTAGCCACCCGATACCTCCTGTCGTATTGCTGACAATCATGCCGTGCGTTCTACAGCCCCGGCAGGCAGATAGGGGAGCCCATGCAAGTGTTGGCCGGTGACGGGTCGCCCTCGAGGATGTGGGCGCCCACCGGGATGCCGCCCTCGGTTCCCGGGTGACCGAGGCTGCCGCCGTAGTAGTGGTGGCAGACGTTCATGTCCCACACCACATCCGGCATCGGGAGCGGGCTGCCCGGGCACCACACGTAGCTACACATCGCCAACTGGTTGCAGATGCCCGTGCCGGGGTCGGCCTGGGCGGCGCCCGCACCGGCCCCCAGACTGGCCAGCCCTAAAGCGCCTGACAGCAGTGCTCCGGTGAAGATCCGTTTCATCGTTCCGCTCCTTGCCTCGGCACGCCGGTTCTCGACGGCCGCTGGTCGTTGCGACAAGTAGATGAGGGACGCATCGCTACCGATCCCAAGTAATCAGTGCGCGACCGGGCACTTTCCGGTGTAGTCCACCTGCCAGTGCTTGATGCCGTTGAGCCAGCCTGAGCGCAACCGGTCCGGCGCGGACAGCGGCGCCAGACTGGGCATGTGGTCGGCGATCGCGCCGAACATCAGTCCCAGTGTCATTCTGGCGAGATTGGCGCCGATGCAGTAGTGCGCGCCGTGCCCGCCGAATCCCAGGTGCGGGTTGGGGTTCCGGGTGATGTCGAACGTGAACGGATCCTCGAAGACTTCTTCGTCGAAGTTGGCCGAGCGGTAGAGCATCACCACTCGCTGGCCCTTCTTGATGGTGACGCCGGACAATTCGACGTCCTGCAGCGCGGTGCGCTGGAACGACGTGACCGGCGTGCCGCACCGCACGATCTCATCGGCGGTAGTTTCCGGGCGCTCGCGCTTGAACAGCTTGGCCCGCACGGTGTTCGTCACCCCGCAGGCGATGGTTGGGCTCATCACCGCGCTGGAGCAGAAGGGATACATCGAGCGGGCGCAGTCGGAGGTTTCGGCGCGAATCATCGACGCGCGGCTCGCGGCCGGGCGGGCGGCGTGGCGGCGGGCCTCGGCCAAACTCGCCGAGATCGACGACCTGCTGGAAGCCGAGTCAGCGAGGCGCTCGACGTCGACGAATGACGCCGTTCGGCATAGTGTTTTGAAGGTGCCGGCAACGTCAATCCCGCCAGAGTCGGATGCAGAGGATGGCAGGACGGTGACGGGGTCAACGGGCGAGGAACACGCCGAGGATCGGTATTTCGCGGAACGGACGGCCCGGGTCGGACGCCGGGTAGAGGAACTGCGTCAGCGCAGAAGGGAGTTGGCTGCCGGGCGGCGGCCCACGCTAGAGTCGGCAATCTTTGCGCAACAGCGCGCCGAGGACGCATTGGAACGCGCCCGGGATGCTCACCTGGCCGCGGCTCATCGGCACGAGGAGTTGGCCCGGGTACACGAGCGGACGGCGAACAGCTACCAGCGCGCTGCGATCCGCGGTGACGACGGGCCACGGTACTTGTTGCAGCAGAAGGCAGACGAGCATTGGCAGGCCGCGCATGACAGCCATCTGCGCCAGGCCGAGGATGAAGCCAAGGCCCGCCAGGGCGAGCAGCACTGACCTTCGGTTACGTTGTGGCCGAACGGTTTTGAACCGTCATGCGGTCCCGGGGGTGCCCACCGGGACTTGCACACCCAACCAGTTGCATGGCGTCCAGGTCTGCCACGCGATCAGCGCGCACTGCTGTTCCGGTGTCAACGGGCCCGGACCCGCGCAGGGCGGTGTACCGGGCCCGCCGCACACATTCGGGTCCGCTGAAGCGACGCCCAGGTTTGCGAAACTGCCGGCACCGATCGCCAGGGTGAGGGCGGCTACGGCCGATATACGTCGGATGCGATTCATGGCTCACTCGAATCTGTAGACGATGGCCTGATCGTAACTCCGTCGACCGACAGCGAACAGAGCTCGATTTGGTCGGGATCTTCTAGGGGCAGAGGAACGAAATGGGGGCGGGGCCGCGCTTCGGAGGGTACGGGCAGCGGGGCCGGACCGGGCCCCTCGGCGATCCCGATGGGGTCGTTGTTGTTCGCGTGGTAGACGTGACACACGCTCAGGTCCCAGCCCGTGGCAACCAATCCCGGCCACACGTAATCGCATGGGCATCAGCGCATTCCGGTCCCTTTGCAGCAGCCGGATCTGGTGGAGCAGTGGTCATTCGGGTCGGCGTGGGCGGTGGGGGTGCTCAGGCCCGTTGCGAACGCGGTCGCGGACAGTACCGCGGCAAGGATCCGTTTGGCGCTCATGGTGGTCCCTTCGTCGTCGTTGTTCCCATGACTATGGCGACCATTGGGCGCTACCGGTCCATAATTTTGTTTGAGTCAGGTAGGTGTGAGATGCGAATTTGCGGAGCGGCGCTCAGGCGCCCTCCGCCAGATAGGTGACCAGGTACCACCGCCGGGCAGGCTGAACCGAAGTGTCGTATTCGTCGGTCGCTGTGGCGTTGTCGAGGCGGACGTCCGTGTAGTCCGGATTGTGCAGGCGAATGTGGTCCTGAAGCTGGGCCCAGAGCGCGTCGCCGTGCAGGGCCGGGTCTGCGAGTGCTCTGCCCTCGTACCGTGTCCAACTCACTTCTCGAATTTAGCCGGGCGGAACCGGTGGCCCGCCCTCAGGCGGGCGCGCCGAATTCTCGATGCGGGGAGGGGTCTTCGGCGAAGGGGTCCGGGCCGAACCGGTTCGGTCCGTCGGTGCCACGCATTGCCCAAAAGATGACAAGCACGACGAAGCCGATGATCGGCACGAAGGCGATCAGCACCCACCAACCAGAGTTGTCGATGTCGTGCAGGCGCCGAACGGAGATGGCCAGGCTCGGAATGAAGGTGATCGCCTGGAAGACGGTGTTAGTGATCTGGTGGTCCAGCTGCGTGTCGATGACTGCCGTCAAAATGCCGACGACGAAGGTGAATAAAGACCAATACCAGAATTCGGACCGGCAGGCGCGATCGCGGAAATTGAAGTATTTGGCGAATCCGGTTGAGATCGCTTGCCCGAAGCCCATCTCGTCACCTCGCTGTGGAGCTGGTAGGTAGCGCGGAGGGTAGCACAGCGGCCTTGGAGTGCCTTTCCACGCGACTGCGCAGATATACGAAAGGGTTGAGAGGTGTTCTATCGCAGTCTTTTTGAAGCTGTGATGTTGTGCAACTCGCGGTTTGCGCAGCTCAGTCGTTTCCCGTCTGCCTACCGGCCTGGAACGCTCGCCTTGGCGTCCTTGATCAGCAGCATCAGGTGCAGCGGGTCGGTGGGGGACGGCTCGAAGTTGAAGCGGGTGTAGAAGTTACGCGCGTTGTCGTGGATCGCGTGCACGAGGATGGCGCGCACGCCGATCTGCTCGGCGGCTTGCACGGCCCGAGCGATGGCGTCGCGCAGCAGGCTCTCGCCCAATCCACCGCCTTGGTGCTTGCGATCGATTGCCAGGCGGGACAACGGGATCACCGGTATCGGGTCGGGCATGTTGCGTCGGAACTTGCCGGCGCAGCCAGTGTGTGAAACCGCCCCGGCTGACATGGCGTAATAACCGACCACGCGTGCATCCTGGCACGTGACGTAACAACGTGATGCACCGCCGACGTGATTGGCCAGCGCGCGCCTGCGCAGGTAATCATCGAGCGCGGGTTCACCACTGTCGAACCCGGCGGGGTCGTCCGTCTCCCTGATCGGTCGTGGGGCGCTGTAACCGCTCACTCGTTCGGATCAGAGTCAAACAACGATGGCTTGGCAAACAGCTCCGCCAGGGCCGGCTTGGTCTGCACGGGTCGGTCGAGGATGGCGTTGAACTCGGTCCACGCGGCGTCATCGAGCAAGAAATGTCGGCGGTCGGCGAGTACGTCGCGGGCGTGTGCGACCGTGGCACTGACGCAGAAGGTGGTGAGGTCGGTCCCTTCGACCTCGGCGGCATGGCGGATCAGGGCGTCCTGCCAAGGGGTTAGGCGCACCGCAAAACGTTCAGACCGCCCATTGTGGGCCTGATAGGCGTACACGTCAATCATTGCCACCGTTGACCTGCAAAAACTCTGGTGCGCGATACTGGGATTGAACCAGTGACCTCTTCCGTGTCAGGGAAGCGCTCTCCCGCTGAGCTAATCGCGCTTGGAGATCGAAACTGGAGGTGGAGACGGGAATCGAACCCGTGTGCACGGCTTTGCAGGCCGTTGCCTCACCACTCGGCCACTCCACCGCTGGGATTGATGCCTCTTGCACCTCTCGAGCGGATGACGGGATTCGAACCCGCGACCCTCACCTTGGCAAGGTGATGCGCTACCAACTGCGCTACATCCGCGCGCAACGGGCGAGATCGTCGTCCGGTGCGAAGCAAGACGATAGTCCAGTGAACCGGCCCACACAAATCCCTTGGTACTGGGCGCGCCTGCCTTGGCCCCCGTCGGCGCCAGCGGTGATCGTGCTAGTGTTCGACGTCGTTCGCCTCTCGGCGCCGGTCCCGTGGCTCAGTGGGAGAGCGTCCGCTTCACACGCGGAAGGTCGCTGGTTCGATCCCAGCCGGGACCACCCCAAAGATCACGTCTGAATACCCAGCTTCCGACACGAAGCCGACCGGCGGCGGTTCCTGATCGCGGCAGCCACCACCGAGGCGGTCGCCACCCGTCGGTACATTCGGCCTACGCGCTGCTGGTGGCCATCATTGAATCCCGCAAACACGCATCGTCACACTGAACGATGTCTTCCTGCGGCCGGAGATCCCACGTAGCACAAGCGGTTTCGTCAACTAGCTAGCGGTCTGGGCTAGTATCGCGCTGGTCCTCACGCCGCAGAAGGGAAGATGACGATGTCGGTCACGGTGATTCTCGAGCTCCGATTCAAGCCCGAAGAGGTGGCTGCGGGGCGGGAATTGATGGGGCGCGCGCTGCAGGACACCCGGGCGTTCGACGGCAACTTGCGCACGGACGTGCTCATCGATGAGGACGACGAAGCGCACTGGCTGATCTACGAACTGTGGGAGTCGGTGGACGCCGACGAGGCGTACCGGCGCTTCCGCGCCGGCGAAGGAAAGCTGACCCAGCTACCTCCGCTACTGGCCGCACCGCCGGTCAAGACGAGGTACACCACCTCCGACGTCTAGCGCGAGCGCATCCCCGCGCATTGGCCTAGCGTCAGTGTGCATGAGCTTTTCCGAAGGCATCGGCACGCTAAAACTCGAATGTCCGCAGGCCCACCCCGTCGGCAGGATCCTGCGGGAGGCCGCGCACCAATCGGTCCAGTACGACCCGGGTGCCGCGGTCGGGCCCCGACGGTTCTGGCCCGCGGAAAACGAGCACGCACAGTTCACCGTCAACTGCCGGTTTTGCGACAAGCCGGTAGGTGAAGCCACGGCGACGCTGCGCGCGCAGTTCACGGATCTGGTCGAGCACACCGCCGATACGTATCGAACGACCACCTTGTCTTACGTCTAAAAAGTCGCTATTCACATAAAAGACAAATCAAATACCTAATAAATCCAACTTCTGAGCAGCCGCGTACTACTGCTAAAGCCAGACGCCGCAACGTTTTTCACCCGCAAATCCGGCACAGCCGCCCACGCAAGACGCTATTCGGCATTTGTGCAGTAAACGACACCCGTATTCACCCATGCTGATATCGCGAGTTTTTATTGATTTCGTAAGGGCTATAAGGAAACGTTTGGAAAAGCGCACTACCCACGTCCCTACGAACACGGAGCTCTCATGACGCTATCCCGCAGGCACCCGCTGGGCGTCCTCGCCGTGGTTGTGGCCAGCCTCGCCGCTGTCACATCTCTCGTCGTGTACGCACCGCCGGCTCAGGCGTTCTACGTCAAGTACCACGAGACGATCACGCGCAACGCGCTACCCGCAGATCAGGTCAGCCAGCTGGCCGTCAACCAGATTCTGGTGGGGCCGCCGCCCGGTGGCGGAGCCATGGGCAGTGACGTCTTCGCCACCGACGAGTTCCGTCACCTCGACAACTCGATCAACCCGGTCGACATCTGCAACCGTGCCCGCCAGGCCTGGGACGTCTTTTCGCCCGTCGTACTGAGCGGCTCGGTACTCAACGGCAACGTCGAAGCCGACGGACCCGGTGCCCGCGCCGCGTTCGGAGCGTTGCTGCACACCCAGCAGGACTTCTACGCGCACTCCAACTGGGTCGACGACAACATCGCCATCGGCCAGCTGGACCGGCTCGCCCCGCCGATCTTCCCGAACTGCAACCCGGCGGATTTCCCGGCCGACCTGCACACCGGCTACTACAGCATCGACTTCGCCCAGCAGTTCCCCCTCGAGGGCTGCCCGGCCGGCGGCCCGCCGCCCGGTTTCCAGGAATGCCACAGCACGTTGAACAAGGACGGCCCACACACCCCGCGCGGCAGCCAGCTCGTCCCCGGCACGAACATGACCAAGTACGACCTGGCGGCCCAGCTGGCAACCCGTGCAAGCACCGACCTGTACTTCACGATCCGTGACTGGGTGGCCAACGCCAACGGCCAGGACGCCGCCGTTCAGCTGTTCCAGCAGGGTGGCCCGATGCCTTCGCTGTCCAACCTCCCGCACCTGCCCAACGTCCCGAACATTCCGTACACCGGAAACTGATCACCGAAGTCAGCGGGTGCTCGGGTCGACCCAGTCGATCCACTCGCCGTGGGCAGCAAGCCCGAGCACACCGCTGATCCCGGCCTGGTCGAACGCCGCGACGAACTCCTCGGCGCCCTCGCTGAAGTGAGCCCAACCGTCCACGTGCGCAGGTATCACCAGCGTGGCGCCGAGTAGTTCGGCCGCGGCGGCGGCACGCGCCGAAGTGAGCGTCAACGGCCGCCCGCGTTCCTTGGACGCCACCCTCGCAGCGCCGGCGAACAGAACCGCGATGTCAACATGGCCCACCCGGTCGGAGATTTCCCGGACCGTGGCGATCGATGCGTTGTCGCCGCTGAGGTAAACGGTGGGCACCTGCGGGCCCGACAGCACGAAGCCGGTCACCTCGCAGTTGACGTGACCGCCGGCGTCCCGTTGCCCGTCGGCCGGGCCGTGCACGGCCGGAACCGCCTGTGCGACAAGACCATCGGACAGCGAGTAGGACTCCCACGGCGCCAAACCCACCGCCGGCGGGCCGAGCCGGGACGCGCCGCCGGGATGGGTGAGCACCAGGGGAGCGGTCAGCGCCCAGCGGCGGCCTTCGTCGTCGAGGTTGTCCGGATGCTGGTCATGGCTGATCAACACCGCATCCACCGGCCCCAGCGCATCGGCGCTCACCACCGGGCCGACAGTCTTGGTCAGGTAGGCGTGCTCGCCGGGTGGATCGAACGTCGGGTCCATCACGATCCGGTGTCCACCGATGTCCACGACCGTTGTCGGACCGCCCAATACGCAGTTGGCGCACTCGCGCCGCCGTGCATCGAATCCCACGAGCGCTACATCCCCTTCTCGCCCAGCCAGGAGTGGATCCGCTCGGCCACCCGCGGCCAGCCCGGTTCCAGCATCAACATGTGCCCCATGCACGGGAAGATCTCTGCCTCGGTGCGGTACCTGCGCGCCGTCGCGCGTACCTCGGCATTGCTGATCAGGCCGTCGTGCTCGCCACCCAATACCAACATCGGTGTCGTCACGCGGCTCGGCCGCGGCAGCCGGACCGCCTGGTCGAAGAAGACGGCGCGCAGGCTGTCGGGTTCGACCCGCCGCGCTCCCTGCTCGACGAGGGGCTCGGGAGTCGTTGGGCTGAAAAGGAATTGCCGTGCCAGCCGCGGGGTGTTGAAGATACCGTGTGCCTGTCCGATTCCGTTGGCCCGCACCGAAATCCATGGCTCTTTGCGCCAAACCCGCATGGCCGACGGGAAAATGCCGCGCGTCGGCGTCGACGCGAGCAGCACCGCGGCCGGTGCATCGCGCTTCTCCAGATACTTCTGCGTGATGAAGCCGCCGGTGGAATGACCGATGAGCACCGGCCGGCCGCCCAATTGGTCGGCCGCCCAACGCACGTCGTGGAGATAGTCCGCGATGGAGCACTTGCTGACCGGCTTCGGCGAGCTGCTGGCGCCATGACCGCGCCAGCTCACGGCCGCCGCCCGATACCCGCGCTCGGCGAAGAAATCGAGGAAGTGTTCGTCCCAGCACCACGCCGACAGGCAACCGCCATGCACGAACAGCAGCGGCGCGGGGTGGGTCTGTGAAGCGGTGCCTTTATCGATCAGTTCGAGCACAGCCAACATGGTGCCAGCTTCCTCACAGCGCCGTCTCCGCAACTCCGCATAGGGTGCATCAGTGTCCATCTCCCACATGCTGTTGATCGGATTGGCGGGTATGGGTGCCGGTGTGATCAATGCGCTGGTCGGGTCTGGCACCCTGATCACCTTCCCGACGCTGGTCGCGCTCGGCTATCCACCGGTCACCTCGACCATGTCCAATGCGGTCGGCCTGGTCGCCGGCGGTGTATCAAGCACCTGGGGCTATCGCCGGGAACTGCGCGGGCAGTGGGACCGCCTGCGCTGGCAGATCCCGGCGTCGCTGGCCGGAGGCGTGCTCGGCGCCTATCTGCTGCTGCACCTGCCAGAGAAGTTCTTCGTCATGATCGTGCCGGTGCTGTTGGTGCTGGCGCTGATCCTGGTGCTGATCGGGCCCTGGATCCAATCGTGGGCACGCCGCCGTGCCGAGGACGCCGGGCGCTCCGCCGACCACCTCACCCCGACCCGGATGGCAATGCTGGTCCTGGGCACCTTCGCCGTTGGCGTCTACGGCGGTTATTTCACCGCTGCCCAAGGCATTCTGTTGGTCGGTGTGATGGGCGCCCTGCTGCCCGAATCGGTGCAGCGCATGAACGCCGCCAAGAATTTACTCACTCTGATTGTGAATATCGTTGCCGCGGTGGGCTATACGTTGGTGGCCTGGGACCGGATCAGCTGGCCGGTGGCCGGGTTGATCGCGATCGGCTCGTTGATCGGGGGATTGCTGGGTGCGCGCTACGGTCGGCGGTTGTCGCCGGGTGCGCTGCGGGCCACCATCGTGGTGGTCGGTCTGGTTGGCTTGTACCGGCTGCTCGCCGTGTAAAAGCGTCGGCGGGGGCTTAGGATTCGGCAATGCCGGTCACTCCCGATGACGCGATAGCAGCGATCCGCGGTGCCGGCGGCGCCTGCCCCGGCCAGCGGGCGTTGCACGCCAAGGGCACGCTGTACCGCGGCACGTTCACCGCCACACCGGAGGCCGCGACGCTCTCGCGCGCAGCGCATCTCGACGGTTCGCCGGTGCCGACGCTGGTGCGGTTCTCCAACGGATCGGGCAACCCGACCCAAGCCGACGGCGCCGCGGGGGTGCGCGGGCTGGCGGTGAAGTTCACCCTTCCTGACGGCAAAACGACCGATGTCTCGACGCAGACCGCTCGGCTGTTCGCTTCCAGCACGCCCGACGGCTTCGTCGAGCTGCTGCGGGCGCTGCGACCCGGCCCGACCATGCCGGCGCGCCTGGCCCGCCTGTTCGTCACCCGGCCGGCGCTGCTGCGGGCCCTGCCGATACTCGCGGCCGCCGGGAAAACCCCGGCGAGTTACGCCACGATCGAATACCACGGTCTGCACGCCTTCCGCTGGACCGGCGCCGACGGCAGCAGCAGATTCGTTCGCTACCACCTGATTCCGGCAGCCGGCGTCCAGCATCTGTCGAAGCGGGCCGCCGGCAAGCAACCACCCGACTTCCTCACCGACGAACTCAACACCCGCCTGGAATCGGGACCCGTTCGGTTCGACTACCGCGTCCAGATCGCCGGACCTAACGACTCGACCGTCGACCCCTCCGCGCCGTGGCAGCACAACGACACAGTCAGCGTCGGCACCATCGAGATCACCGGATTGGACACCGAGCGCGAACACGACGGTGACATCGTCGTGTTCGACCCGCTCCGTGTCACCGACGGCATCGAGCCCTCCGAGGACCCGGTATTGCGGTTCCGCAGCCTCACCTATTCCGAGTCGGTCAAGCTCCGCACCGGTGTCGCCCGCGGCGCCGAAGCGCCCAGCATCAGCTGAGCGTCGCCTCTGCGGCCGCCGCGATCACATCCATCGCGTCGCGGCGCTGCCGGAATGCCCGCAGTTGCCGCATCGCGCCGTTGCCTAGCGTGGTGACGCGCTCGAGTTCGTCGACGACGTGGTGGTACTCGCCTAGAGCGTTAAGCGCCGGGCGCACCCGATGGACCAGCGCGCTCAATTGCTCGCGGGCGGGCACCGCGCCGCGGCCGTTGACCAGATCCAGCGTGTCGCCGGCCAGGCCGTCGTGCGCGGCTTTCCAATACGCGGCCCGCAGCGCCGCCGGCGGTAGCCGATCGGCGCCCTCGGGGCGTTCGTCGACCGCCGTCATCACCGCGGCCCGGATCAGGGTGGCCAGCAGCACGGTGTCGGCGACCGTGGCCGGCACGTCGGCGACCCGCACCTCGACCGTCGGGAAATCGGCCGATGGTCGCACGTCCCAATAGACCATCCCGGCATCCAGGATCACGCCGGTGTCGACCAGCATGCGCACCGTGCGGTCGTACTCGTCGGCCGAGGTGAAGTACGGCGGGGCACCCGCCACCGGCCAGCGCCGCCACAGCACACTGCGCCAACTGGCGTATCCCGATTCGGAGTTGCGGTAGATCGCCGAATTCGCCGACAGCGCCAACAGCGTCGGCAACCACGGTCGCAGCCAGTTGCTGGCATGGATGGCCGCCGACCGGTCGGGCACCTGCACGTGCACATGGCAGCCGCAGATGCCCTGCTCGTGTGCCACCATGCCGAACTGCTCGCCGATCTTGCGGTAGCGCGGGGTGTCGGTGACCGGAAACTTCGTCGGCGCGACCGGCGGCAGAGCAAGGGCCAACAGCCGGACACCGACCGCTTCGGCGGCCTCGGCCGCGGTGCGGCGCAGCTCCCTGAGTTCCTCGCCGAGCCGCAAGCTGGACGACACGACGCTGGACGCGGTCTCCACCTGGCAGCTGCTCAGCTCCACCTGCAGGTCCACGCCCCGCCGTTCGGCCTCGGCAGCGACCGCGCGATTGCGGGGGGCCGGCTCGCCGGAGTCCGGATCGACGAGCAGGAATTCCTCTTCCACGCCGAAGGTCGGGAGATCGTCCGCCGAGCGCTCCAGGCTCATATCGGCAAAACTACCCTCCCATCGGCAGCAAAACCTGACGTCCAAACACCCGCTTGACCTGCGGAACCGATACCAACCGAACCCTTTGATGTCGCTATGTCTGCCATTTCCCTGTGGGAAACCGTCCAGTTCGGGACAATGGTCTCGATGCACGTCGGGTGTGAAGGAGCGATCAGCAGTGTCAAGTGTTGGGTTGCAAGAGCACGACCACGTCCTTGATTCCATCGAAGGCCTGGTAGCCCAGGATGGCATCGAAGCCGTCACCATCCGTGCGCTGACCAAAGCCACCGGGGTCTCCAACGGCGCCATCTACCGCACGTTCGAGTCGCGTGGCGGGCTGCTCGGCCGGGTGTGGATTCGCGCAGAGAGGCGTTTCCTGGACCATCTGACCAGCCTGATCGAGGAAGCCAAGGCGCGCCCGGGCAGCGAGCCATTGGACGCCGTCTACGCGGCGGCCGAGACGTCGCTGCTGTATCCGGAGATGTATCCGGAGTCGTCGGCCTGCCTGATGACGGTGCGCCGCGACGACGTGGTGAGCCAGCCGATGCCGCGCGAGATCGCCGACCAGCTACGCGCGCTGGAACGCGAACTCACCGGGGTGATGGCGCAGCTGGCCGAGGGTCTGTGGCGCCGCAGCGATGCCGCCGCCGTCAACCTGATCGCCACCTGCATCGTCGATCTGCCCAAGTGGATCGCACTGCGCGGGCACGGGTACACCCCGTCCACGCTGCGAAACTACCTACACGCCGCGGTGCGCTCCGTGCTCGAGGTGGGCCCACCACCGGTGGGTGCAAACCACGCGACCACCGCCAACGGCCCGATCGAGTACCGCTGGGCTCACCTGGCGGGAGTCACGGCCAGCGCGTGGTCCACCGTCGGGTATATCGGCAGCAGGACGCTCAACCCGCAGGCTTCCACGATCCGGTCCACGATCGGCGTCTGAGTCACCAGCCGTAGCTCGACGCCGCGTTCTCGGCACTGTTCGGCCGTATCGGCCAACACGGTGAACGCGCAGCAACCCATGAAGTCCACATCGGACACGTCGATGACGAACGGGCCGGCCGGGGTAGCGGTAGCGGCCGCCTCCGTCACCAGCCGGTGCCAGGTGTGCTCGTTGCACGCGTCGATCTCGCCGCCGGCGTGGATGATCACCGCCTCGCCGCGGCGGTCGGTGATTGCGCGCAGCGTGCTGCACGGGTCCCCGAGCTCATAAACCAGCCGCGTGCTCAGGGTGAGGTGCGTGGAGGAAAAAGCTTCTGCAATGACCAGGCTCATTAGTGCACTCCTAATCGACAAGCGCAGAACGCGCCGCGAAGGATGCCCATCCTTCTGATCTGAAGACAGACAGACTCGCCTTGTAAGTCTCAGTTCTATAACAAGACAGGGCGGTCTGTCTACATGGCCGCCGTAAGAGTACGGTAAGCCTCGTTATGTCCGTGGGTGATGTCACGGGGCCCCAGGTGCCGGCCCGTGAACGGATACTAGGTGCCGCCTACGAGTTGTTCAGCCGGCGGGGTATCCGCGCGGTGGGCACCGACGAGGTGATCGAGCGGGCCGGTGTGGCCCGGGCCACGCTCTACCGTCACTTTGCCACCAAAAACGACCTGGTCCTGGCCGTTTTGGATCGTCGGGAACAGCTGTGGACGCACGGGTTGATCGAGGAGCAGTCCGCGGCACGCGGCAAGACCCCCGAGGAACAGTTACTGGCCATTTTCGACGTCCTGCACGAGTGGTTTCAGAACCGAGACGGCTATGAAGGCTGCTCGTTCATCAATGTGCTGCTGGAGCTGGGTGTCGATCACCCGGTCGGCCGGGCCAGCATCGCGCACATAGCCAACGTCCGCCAGATCGTTCGCGAGCGCGCCGTGGCAGCGGGCCTGATCGACGTCGAGGCGTTCGCCATGTCCTGGCACATCCTGATGAAGGGGGCCATCATCATGGCGGCGGTCGGCGAAACCGACGCGGCCCTGCGGGCGCAAGCGATGGCCCGCGGGCTCATCGAGCAGCATCGTCCCGAGGACACCCACAAGCTGGGCGTGGCGGCTGGCTAGATCACGCCGCGGTGGTGTCGGACTTGCGGGCGTGCTCTTCCTCGAGTTCGGCGATGGCGCGCGACGTGCGTTCGCGCAGCAGTATCGCGGCGGTGACCCCGCAAATGATCGCGATGACCAGCGCCACCCAGGAGAACCTGGACAGCCAGCGCTCGGCGGCCACGCCGGCGAAATAGACCAGTGCCGTCGTCCCCCCGGCCCAGCAGATGCCGCCGCACACGTTGGCCACCAGGAAGCGGGGATAGGGCATCTTCAGCGCGCCGGCCAGCGGCCCGGCGAAGATCCGCAGCAGCGCGATGAACCGTCCGAAGAACACCGCCCGCACACCCCACCGGTTGAAGGTGCGTTCGGCGAGCGCGACGTGTCCGGGCCCGAAGTGCTTCGGGAACCGCCGGCCGAGCCGATCGAACAACGGCATCCCGAACCGCCGGCCGATCGAGTAGCCGATCGAATCGCCTATCACCGCGCCGAGCACCGCAGCCGCCCCGACGCCGACCGGGTTCACCGCCAGCTCGTGGTGCGATGACATCAACGCCGCGCTGACCAACACGATCTCGCCCGGCAGCGGAATGCCCAGGCTTTCCAGCCCGACGATGCCGCCAACCACCAGATACACCGCTAGCGGCGGGATTGTCTGCAGCAGGGCCTCCACATCCATGCGTTAAAGGATGCCTGACGCGTCCTACATATGCGTCCGGATCCGGCTCTATACCGTCATCGATACTGTCGAGACTGTCGAGCGACAGGAGAGCCAGTGGAATTCAACCTTGCCCAGGTTTTCTCGGCGGTGGCCGCCGCCAACCCCGACCGCGACGCCATCGTCTTCGGTGAGCGCCGGTTCACCTTCGCCCAGCTCGACGAACGAGCCCGCCGCTTTGCCCGGGCGCTGCACGACTGGGGCTACGGTGCCCGGCGGGAGCGCGCCGAGTTGGCGCCGCACGAGTCCGGCCAGAGTCACCTCGGCTTGTACCTGGCCAACTGCAACGAATTCCTCGAGGCGATGATCGGTGCCTACAAAGCCCGGGTCGCCCCGTTCAACGTCAACTACCGCTACGTCGCCGACGAGCTGGTCTATCTGATCGACAACGCGAGCGCGGACGCTTTGGTCTATCAGGCGCGGTTCGCGCCGACGCTGGCCGAGGCGCTGGCCAGGGTGCCGCGCGAGGTCCGGTTGATCCACGTCGACGACGAGTCCGGAAACGAGCCGCTGCCCGGAGCGGTGCGCTACGAGGAGCTGCTGGCCTCCACGTCCGCTGAACCGCTGGACGTCGTGCCCTCGCCCGACGACCTCTACATGCTCTACACGGGCGGCACCACCGGCATGCCCAAGGCGGTGTTGTGGCGCCAGCACGACATCTACATGAACGCGATGGGCGGCCGACCGCCGTTCGGCGGTGACGTGGTGACGAGCCTGGACGACATCGTCGAGCGGTCGCGGCCGGAGGGACCGGGGTCGATGACGGCCGCGCCGTTGATGCACGGCGCGGCGCAGTGGGCGGCCTTCATCAACCTGTGCGGCGGGCGGCCGTTCGTAATGGCGCCGACCACCACCCATTTCGATCCCGCCGAGACCTGGGCGCTGGCCAGCCGGGAGCGCGTCATCTCACTGTCGTTTGTCGGGGACGCGTTCGGACGGCCGCTGGTCGAAGAACTCGAAGCCGGGGACTACGACCTGTCCGGGCTGTTCATCGTCGTGACCGGCGGGGCCGCGCTCAGTGCGCCGCTCAAGCAGCGTTTCGTCGAGCTGCTGCCGCACGTGACGATCCTGGACGCGGGCGGCTCGTCGGAGTCGGGAAACCAGATGGGACAGGTCTCCAGCAGGCTGCAGAACGCGTCGGGTCGATTCGCGCCGAACCCGGGCGCGGTGGTGGTCAGCGAGGACCTGACCCGGATCCTGGCCCCCGGGGACGACGAGATCGGTTGGCTCGCCCAGCAGGGCCACATCCCGCTGGGGTACCTCGGCGACGCGGCCAAGACGGCGCGCACCTTTCCCGTCATCGACGGGATCCGGCACTCGGTACCGGGTGATCGGGCGCGCTGGCACGCCGACGGCCAGATCGAACTGCTGGGCCGCGACTCGGTGACCATCAACTCCGGCGGCGAGAAGATCTTCGCCGAAGAGGTGGAGGCCGCCATCCACGAACACCCCGCGGTGTACGACGTGGTGGTGACCGGCCGGCCGAGTGCGCGGTGGGGGAACGAAGTGGTCGCACTGGTCCAGCTGGCGGAGGGTGCGACGGCCGACAGCGCCGGCATCATCGCCGAGGCGGCGCGTCACATCGCACGGTACAAACTGCCGAAAGAGGTGATCTTCTGTCCCAAGGTGCAGCGGTCGCCGTCCGGCAAGGCCGACTACCGTTGGGCCAAAGCCCAAGTGACGCCGGCTAGTTGAAGAACCCGGACTGGTTGTCGCCGGTGTTGGAGCCACCGGAGCTGCCGCTGCCGGAGTTGTTCACGCCCGAGCTGTAGCTGCCGGAGTTGTTGATGCCGGTGTTGTAGAGGCCGGTGTTGTTGAACCCGGCGAGGCCGAATCCTGAGTTATAGAAGCCGACATTGCCCCTGCCGTCGGAGTTATGCCAACCCGAGGTGTACCCGTAGGCGTCGGCAGTCCTGTTCTCAAAGCCTGACGAATCACTGCCCAAATTGTAAAAACCGGACAGGTTGGTGCCGACATTCCCGAAACCCGAATTCACCACGCCCACCGGTGTTTCCGAGCTGCCGAACCCGGTGTTCAAACTGCCGGAATCGAACAGGCCGGTATTGGTGTTGCCGGAGCTGAACAAGCCCGTGTTCCAGTAGCCTGAGTTGAACGCACCGGTGTTGGTCCCATAATCCGCAGAGTTGAAGAAGCCGGTGTTCCCAGATCCCGCATTGCCGAAGCCGACGTTGTAGTAGAACGCGTTGCCGGCACCCATGTTGCCATAGCCGGCGTTGTCGAACCCGAAGTTGCTATTGCCACCGTTGCCGAATCCTGTGTTCACCCCGCCCGCGTTCCAGAACCCGGTGTTGGTGCTACCCGAGTTACTCAAGCCCCAGTTGCCGTCGCCCGAGTTGAAAAAGCCGATGTTGTTGTCACCGGAGTTGAAGAAGCCGAGGTTGTTGTTGCCGGAATTGCCGAAACCAAGATTGCCGATGCCGGAGTTCAAAACGCCGATACCTACCTGGTTGTCGCCCGTCAGGCCGAAACCGATGTTGTTGTTTCCGTTGTTGCCGAAGCCGAAGTTGTAGCTGCCTCTATTCCCCAAGCCGACGTTCGAATCGCCGATGTTGCCGCTGCCCAGGTTGAACGAACCCACGTTGCCGCTGCCAAAATTGGTAGATCCAACGTTCCCGCCGCCTCGGTTCCCGTCGCCGATGTTCCCGGAGCCGAAATTGCCGTTGCCCTGGTTGCCGCCGCCCAGGTTCATATTGCCGAAGTTGCCATTGCCGAAATTGGTGCTGCCCCAGTTTCCGCTGCCCACATTGGCATTACCGGTATTTCCGCTGCCTAGATTGGCATTGCCGCCATTGCCGCTACCCAGATTGCCGTTACCGAGGTTTCCGCTTCCCAAGTTCGCCTTGCCGGTGTTTCCGCTGCCGAAGTTGTTATCGCCGGTATTGCCGATCCCTAGATTCCAGGCACCGGTATTGCCGATGCTGGTGTTCAAGTTACTGAGTCCTCCGAGCGCTTCTTGCCACGGAGACAGCGCCGCAGCGGCCAGGGACGCTCCGCCGTGATACCCAACGAGTGCCGCGACATCGGCGGCCCAGAATTCTTCGTAGAGAGATTCGGCGGCCGCAATCGCCGGCGCATTCTGCCCAAACAGGTTCGACATCACCAATTGCACGAACGCGTTCCGGTTCGCGGCGACGGCGAGCGGGTGGATTGTTGCCGCGCGTGCCGCGTCGAATGCACTGGCAACCGCGGTAGCTTGACTGGCTGCCCCAATAGCGCGGGTGGAGGCAGCGCTGAGCCACGCCGCATACGGACCTGCCGCGGCCGACATCGCCGCGGCGGCTTGGCCCTGCCACGCTTGACCGGCCAGGCCGGAGGTAACCGACTCAAACGCTTCCGCTGCCGTAGCCAACTCATCGGCCAGGCCTGACCATGCCGCCGCAGCTTCTAACATCGGTGCGGAACCCGCGCCGAGGAACATCCGCAGCGAATTGATTTCCGGCGGCAGCGTGAAAAAACTCATTGGGTCGTTCCTCTCGCAGAAGCCACCAGCCCAACGCCAATGGCGCGCCGCGCTGCCTACCGACCACGAGTTCCCGACCGCTGAGCAACGCGACGCGTACGAAACCGTATAGGTATTCGCAAAGTTGTATTGGCGTTTCAACGATAATTTCTGCCGATAGGCGCATACCCGTTCCCCCATTCCTATGGAGCACTAGCTCCAATGCGTTAGTCCGGAAATAATTTGCTGGTGCGTCAATAGAACTAATTTGCTGGTGCGTCAATATATTTGCAAGAAATATGCGCTGCTCAGCTACAGGTGAGTTACGTCAGAATTCGTTCGACGGCCATAGGGGTCCGGAATTTTAACCTCGACGTCAGTAATTTCTCGCCGATGAAGGTTCGAGGATTGGCACGGGTAAGCGGCCGCGACCGAGGTTGCGCGTGGACCGGCAGCAACGGCAACTACAGCCGTTAGGTAGGACCGGTTGTCGAGCAGCTTTCGTACGCTCGGTGTCAGGGCGGTCGCCCGCGCCGTTGGCCAAGGCCGATTACCGGCGGGCCAGAGCGTAAGTGGCGGCTTGCTAGCGTCCCGACGCCGGGCAGAATGGCGCGCCGCGCTGCCTACCAGCCACAATGTCCCCGACCGCTGAGCAACGCGACGCGTACGAACCGTATCGGTATTTGCGGCTCCGTACGGCGTTTTCGCCGAGAACGTTCGACGCCCGTAACAATTGCCGACGCGGGCCGGCCGAGCGATACGCTCAACAGGTGCCGAAAGAGGTGCCGCAGTACCCGATCGAGTCGGTCGACAACGCGCTGAAACTGCTTCTGCTGTTAGGTGAGCAGCCGCAGATCCGGTTGAGCGAGGCGACCCGATATCTCGGTGTGGCGTCGTCGACTGCGCACCGGCTGCTGGCCATGCTGGCCTACCGTGGCTTCGTCCGCCAGGACCCGGAATCCAAGGCGTACCTGCCCGGCCCGGCCCTGACCAGTGTGGCGTTCGCGATCTTCGGGCGCCTGGACATCCAGGGCGCGGCGCTGCCGGTCATGCGTGGGCTCGCCGAAACCCTCGGTGAGACAATCCATGTCGGCATGCTGGATGGAGCCAACGTTCGCTTCGTCGCGGCGATCGAAGGGCCGAAGGCCGTCCGGGTAGGTTCCCGGTTGGGTCGCACGATGCCGGCACACTGCACGTCGACGGGCAAGGCGTTGCTCGCACAGCTATCGGAAAGCGAACTGCGCCAAGTCATTCCTGACGAGTTGGAAGCCATCACGGCACGTTCGATCGTGAGCCGCGCCCGGCTCTCCTCGGAACTGATCCGGGTCCGCGAGCGCGGCTACGCCACCAACCGCGAAGAGAGCGAAGAGGGCGTCGCGTCGGTCGCGGTGGCCATACCCACTCGCGCTCCGGGACTGCGGCTCGCGCTGAACGCGTCTGCGCCGCAGCACCGATTGCCGACTTCGAAGTATTCGTCGGTGGCCGCCACACTCGTCGAGGCGGCCAAGGAGATCGGCGATCAGTTGGGCTGATCACCCAACCGGGCGACCTCATGCCGCCACGCTGCGGCCACGTTGAACCCAGCTCCCAGGTCCGGCAGCTCGGCCCAGTCATCGTCGTCGATATTGTGCAAGGTGCCGCCGGCCGTGCGTACCCGCAACGACATCCGGGCCAACTCGTTGAGGCTGATCGCCTGTAGCACCGCCTGCTCGACCGTGGCGGCGGCGCTGGTGATCCCGTGTCCGCGACAGATGATCACCTGCGCGTTACCCATCGCCGCCACCATCTCCCTGCCCAGCTGCGCGTTCCGGATCAGCACGGCGCGTGGGTATACCGGCACACCGGCGCGGGCCAGCCACGCGCCGGGTATGTCGTAGGCGCCGTAGATGGGCCGGATCACGATGCCGGCCAGGTCGGCTGCGACGACGTCCGGGGGATGCAGGTGGGCGACGGCACGATGCCGCGGCTGGGCGCGCAGCGTCTCGACATGGATGGGCAACTCGTTGGGCACCCGGTAACCGTCGAGTTCGCCTGCGGCACCGGCATTTCCGTCGAAGTCGATCAGCCGGATGTCACTGGCTCGGGTGTATGCCACACCCGTGTCGGTGTCGCTGCGGCAGCGGATGAGCAGGTGATCGTCGTCGACGCGCAGACTCAGGTGGCCGAGGATGCCGTCGACCAGACCGCGGGCCGCGGCGACGCGGCAGGCCTGCGCCACCAGAGTGCGCTCCGCGTCAAAGCTCATTTCGGTGCGCCCAGCCGGAATCCGCCATCCGGATGGATGGTCTCGCCGGTGATTCCGCGCGACCGGTCAGAAGCCAGGAACACATAGCTCCACGCGTGGTCGGCGCCGGAGAGCGCGACGTTCAACGGGGTGCGGGCGGCCAAATCGGTTGCCCGGTCGGGGGAGTCGTCGAGTCGGACATCGTCGAGTCCCAGACTCGCCAGCCCGCGTAGATCCGTGTGCAGCGTCCCGCCCGGCGCCACTCCATTGACCCGGATCAGCGGGGCGAGGTCATGCGCCAGTGCCGTCACCAGGCCCCGCACCGCGAACTTCGAGGGCACGTACAGCACCCCGCCCCGGCCGGGGTAGTACGCGGATGTGGACTCGGTCAGCACGATCGAGGAGACCGACGCGGCGCGCAGCGCTGTTAGCGCAGCCTTCACCGACTGCAGGTGGCTGAGCACGTTGGTGCGGAACATCTCGTCGAACGCCGCCGAAAGGTCGTCGGCGCCGATGTCGTCGATCCCCTTGTAGAAGTCGAATACGCCGACGCAGTTCACCAGGGTGTCCAGGCCGCCGAAGGACTCCACCGCCGCCGCAACCGCACGGTCGTTGGCCGCCCGAGTGGTGGCGTCGCCTTCGACCACCGCAACGGCCGGGAGTTCGTCACGCAGCCGTTCGCACTTTGCCCGGTCACGTTCCAAGACAGCGATTGTCGCGCCTTCGGCGCCGAACGCGTCCACAACGGCCCGGCCGATCCCGGATCCGCCGCCCACCACCAGCGCCCGCTTGCCGTCCAGCCAACCGGTCATGGCGCCGGTCGGTCCTCATCGGGCAGCAGCGGGGCTCCGGTATTTCCCACCATGGCCGTCAGCGTACGGGCGTTCTGCCAGGTGAGCGCCTCTACCTCCAGCGGGTCCAAGCTGATCCACTGCCCGGACTTCGGTGCACTTATCAGCAGCCGCGACCCGTTGCGGGTGTCCACCCGCTGCACCACGACCTCGGTGAATTCATTCGCCAGGTTGATCGGCTCACCGACCGGGTTCACAGGAACACCGCCAGGTTCTGCATCCGTAACACCGACTCGTCGGCAAAGATGGTGCGGCGGGCCAGCTTCCATGCGTGACCGGGCTCGTCCCAGCGCAGCACATCCTCGCGTCCGCAGGACAGCAAGGCGCTCTCGTTGACGTCGCCGCGGCTGCGGAACAGCAGTTCGGCCGACTCCACGAGCAGGTGCCCCGCGTCGTCGGCTTCGAAGGTCCGCACATTGGTGATGAAGTGCCGCAGCCGTGACGGCGGATCCTCGGCCCAGACGTGCTCGGTGCCCATCCGCGCCACCCGTTGTGTCAGCGAGTACTTGTCCTCGTCGAAGTGATCCATCCCGGGGGACACGGTGAAGCCGGCGCCACGGGCGGTCGTCACCCGCACCGGCATGACATACCGGATGTCATCGGTCATCGTCTCCAGCCACTCCTCATACCGCTGCCCGTCCAGCAGATAAGCCTCGTCCACCAGGAACTGGTGGGCCTGCAGATGGCGAGTGTCGTTGAACGGCAATGCCTTTCTCATACGGACTCCAGCTGGTCGGCCCACAGTTTGAGCAGTTCGCGCTGGTTGTACTCGTTGTAGCCCACCTGGGCGCGCCCTGGACCGTGGAACGACTCTGCCGGCAGTGCCTCGATCACCGGGCGGTCGTCGGCGAGGAGTCCCATCCGGCTGTTCAGCAGCAGCCGCCGCGCCATCGACCCTCCGGCGGTGGTGGTCAGTGACACCCAGTTCTCCACGTCGTCCTGTTCGAACATGCCGGTGGATCCGAAGCACATGAGATACGCCTTATAGGAGTCCTTCTTGAACTGCTCGGGGGCGGCTGCGTCGACGGCGAACCATGAGCAGACCTCGGTTTCGTTCTCGCTGATCGGCTGCCACTGGCGGATCGAGATGAACGGCAGCACCTGATCGCCGCCGGGCAGTTTGGGCCAGTTGTGCACAAAGCTGAGATTGGGAAAGCAGGTGGCAGCGGAGAACATAAAGCCGTCCTCGGCGACCACCCGCTGCTGACGGGGCGACCACGCCTCTTTGATCCGGCCGATCATCGCGTCGGGGTATCCCACATACCGCATGCGCTCGTCGAAATCGCCCGGTGGCAGCTTGTAGGTGGTCCCGCCGCCCCGCTGGGCCCAGTAGGTTGCTCCGTCTTTGCGCTTCTGCGCCTTTGGTTCCCGGAACAGACCGATCTCGACGATGGACGCGTGAGTGTGCGGCGTGTGGTACATGTCGCCGGCGAAGTTCTCGGCGCCGATCTTCCAGTTCGCCTTGATCCGCCACCGTTGAGGTCCGCGCACTTCGACGCCGGCGGCGCTCTGTTTGGTGTAGAAGTCCAGATAAAAGGCGAAGTCCCCGAGGAAGTCCAGCAGCGGCGGTGCGTGCGGGTCCAGGTTGACAAAGATCAGGCCGTTGTAGGTCGCCAGATTCGGTGCGGGCAGCAGACTCTGGCCTTTCACGAAGCCCTCGTCGCCTCCGTACGCTTCGCGGTGGAACGGCAGACCGGTGAGCCGGCCGTCGTTGCGATAGGTCCAACCGTGGTAGGGGCAACGGAAATTGGAGGCGTTGCCCATCTCGGCGCGGCACACCTGCATCCCGCGGTGCAGGCACATATTGAATAAGGCCCGCACCACGCCATCCGAGCCGCGGGTGACGATGAACGAGTCGTCGAGCACCCGCCGCACCACGTAGTCGCCTTCCTCCGGGATCTCCGACTCGTGCGCCACGAACATCCACGCCCGGCTGAACAGGCGTTCCTTCTCCAGGGCGAACAACTCGCTGTCGTTGTAGATGTGCGCCGGGATCATGCCGCGACGGACATCGTCGAAAATCGGGCTGGTCAAGCGGCGACCCCACAATCAACTCGGCCATGTCTGCTTTACAGAGGATATCTCTGTTCAGCAGAGAAGCCAGCATGGCGCCGTACAGCAGCCCGATAGCCAATTCACAGGCGGTCCGCATTCAAACCCAGGCACGGAGCGGGAATTCTGGCTTTGCGGTGGTGAACCGGCCGGCCGTTCGCCGCGTAGATCCAAAGAGGGGACGCATGGTCTTGGAGACGCATAACGCCTCACGGAAGGTCGAGATGCAGAGGTTAGGGCCGCGATTGGTGGCCGCCATCGGACGTCAAGAGTGGCTGGATCGGCCCAGCTATCGGCTCGAACATGTCCTTACACTGCTGCTCAACGGGCTGGGCGGGGGACGTGACCGCGTGATGAATGCGCTCAACGGCGTCTGGCTGGGACACCCCGTGCATCCGCCGCTGGCGTCGATGGCCAGCGGAGCGCTCGGCACGACGGTGGCCCTCGATGCGCTGAACATGCTGCCGGCGCGGCCACCTGGCACTCGGGACACCGCTCGGCTCGCCACTTACGCCCTGGGCGTGGGGATTGCGGCCAGCCTCGGCTCGGCCGTCACCGGAGTATCCGACTGGCAGCACACCCACCGGCAGGACCGCCGGGTCGGAATGGTGCATGGTGCGGTCAATTCCGCCGCCACGCTGCTCTACGTGCAGTCCTGGCGCGAGCGCCGCCGCGGGCGCCGGGGTCGGGGAGTGGCTCTGAGCGCTATCGGCTATGCCATCACCGCCGCAGGCAGCTACCTGGGCGGCGCTCTGGTATTCGGCTCCGCTGTCGGCGTCGACCGGTCCGGCGAACGGTTAAGGACCCAAGGGTGGACGCCCGTGCTGCCCGCGAGCGAGCTGAACGGCAAGCCGGTTCGGGTGGAAGTGGACGGCGTGGGGCTGGTGGTCTGCCAGAGCGGTCCCGGTGAGGTTTCGGCGTTCGGCGAGTTCTGTCCGCACCTGGCGGCGCCGATGGCTGACGGCTGGGTGGATCGCGGCCGAATCGTATGTCCCTGGCACGGTTCACGATTCGCGCTGGAGAACGGTGAGGTGCTGCGCGGTCCCTCGGCGAGTCCGCTGCCGCGTTATGAGGCCCGGTTGGTGGACGGAGTGATCGAAGTGCGTGGAGAGGAAGTAGTCAGATGAACGCCTACGACGTGCTCAAAGAGCATCACGTGGTACTCAAGGGGCTCGGCCGCAAGGTCAGCGAGGCGCCGGTGAACAGCCAGGAGCGGCACGAGCTCTTCGACGAGATGCTGCTGGAGCTCGACATCCACTTCCGCATCGAGGACGACCTGTATTACCCGGCGCTCGCGGCCGCGAGCGAATTGATCGCGATCGCGCATGCCGAGCATCGCCAGGTGGTCGACCAACTCGGCGTGCTGTTGCGCACGCCGCAAAGCGCCCCCGGCTACGAGGACGAGTGGAACACCTTCAAGACGGTGCTCGAGGCCCACGCCGACGAAGAAGAGCGAGACATGATTCCTGCCCCGCCACCGGTCCAGCTGTCCGACGCCGAACTGGAAGAGCTTGGCGAAAAGATGGCGGCCCGGATCGAGCAGCTGCGCGCTTCGAGCCTGCACCGGTTGCGCACCCGGGGCAAGACGTCGCTGCTGAAGGCGATCTAGCCGCGTCAGCGGCGGCCGATTCCGGCCATCATGACCGGCGTGTAGACGCGGATGTCCTCGCCGAAGCGTGCGGCCGTCGCGTCGGCCTCCGCACGTGAGATCAGCCCGGCGTCCACGACGGCGCCGCGCAGGCTTTCGAACGAGAGCCGGAAGAAGTCGAATCCCTTCGCGTGCGAGTCGATCACGCGAGCGCGACCCTCACCGCGCACGTCACGCAACCCGGCGGCGGCCATGTCGGCGACGACCCGGCGGCCATAGTGCGGTTCGAAACCCGCCTGCTGCATGAACGACAACACCGCCCCGGTCACCCGGTCCAGCTGCGGGTCGAGACCCTCGAAGCCGAACGCCGTCCAGTCGAAGTCCTCGATGACCATCCAGCCGCCGGGACGAAGGGCCGCGGCCAGTCTTTGCAGGATCTCGCGGCGATCGGCTAGGTGCTCGAGGACCAGACGGGCGTGGATCAGGTCGAACTCACCCTGGCCGAGCTGGTCGGTCCGGATGTCCATCTGGCGGACCTCGATGGAGTCGCTCGCCAGGGAATCGATGAAGCGGGTATCGATGTCCACCGCGACCACCGAGGCGCCGCTGCCCGCCATCCATTCCACCAGCGAGCCGCCGCCGGCACCCACTTCCATGCAGCGCCAAGCGTTTTGCGGGTCAGCGGGATGCCCGAGGCCGAGTTCGGTGAGCAGCGCCTGAGTGCCCGGATCCCACAGACTTTCCATGGCGCTCAACCGGCTGCGTTCCTCGGCGAAGCCCTGGTCGTACACGTAGTCGCTGGGCATGCCGTCCAGGTTAGGCGCGGGTTCGCGATGGCACGAGTAGCCTCACGGTTCGTGGAGGTCGCACCGCAGCGCATCGCGTCGCAAGGCGAGATCACGGCCGAAATCGACGCGATTGCCGCGGACTATTCAGGCCAGGGGGCACCGACCCAACCGCTGCTGGATTACCCGCCCTACCGCAGCAGTGCGTTGCGCCACCCGAAGAACCCGCGGATCATCGTCGACCCAGACGAGCTCGAACTCTCGGCACCCTGTTTCGGCGAGCAGGACGTCGACCCGCTGGACGCCGATCTGACCGCCGGACACCCGGGCGAGCCGATCGGCGAGCGGATCATCGTGACCGGCCGGGTCGCCGACGGATCGGGCCGGCCGGTGGCCGGTCAATTGGTCGAGATCTGGCAGGCCAACGCCAGCGGCCGTTACCACCACCACCGCGATCAGCACCCGGCCCCGCTCGACCCGAACTTCGTCGGCGCGGGCAGGTGCCTGACCGCGCCCGACGGGTGCTACCGATTCACCACCATCAAGCCGGGCTCCTACCCGTGGCGCAATCATCGCAACGCCTGGCGCCCCGCACACATTCACTTCTCGTTGTTCGGTACCGCGTTCACCCAACGGCTGGTGACCCAGATGTACTTTCCCGGCGACCCGCTGTTCGGCTTGGACCCGATCTTCAACTCGATCGTCGATCCCGTTGCGCGCCAAAGACTTATTGCCACTTATGACCACGAGGTCACCGAGCCGGAGTTTGCCACCGGTTACCGGTGGGACATTGTGCTGGCGGGCCCGGCACGGACCTGGACGGAAACCGGCGATGCCCAGTCCTGAATTGGCTTGCACGCCAGCGCAAACGGTGGGGCCGTTCTTCGGCCTGGGTTTGCCGTTTCCTGGCGACAGCGCACTGGTCGGCTCCGATGTCCCGGGCGCGGTCGAGTTGCACGGAGCCGTCTACGACGGCGCCGGTGTCACGGTCCCGGATGCGCTGGTGGAAATCTGGCAACCCGACGCCGCGGGCCGACTATCACGTGCCCCGGGATCGCTGCGCCGCGACGGCCATTCCTTCACCGGCTGGGGGAGGGCGGCGACGGACATCGATGGGCATTACAGCTTCAACACGGTGCCTCCGGGGGCCACGAACCCGGCACGACCACCGTATTTCGCGGTAAGCATTTTCGCGCGCGGGCTGCTGCACGGCCTGTTCACCCGCGCCTACCTACCGGGCGGTGACATCGCTGCGGATCCGTTGCTGTCGGGGCTCGACCCCGGCCGGCGCGACACCCTGCTGTGCATCGCCGAAAGCGATTCCGGCCGGACGAGTTACCGCTTCGACATTCACCTGCAGGGCCCGAACGAGACCGTCTTCCTCGACTACCGGGACCGTCGCCGATGACGAATCTGCTCTGGCCGGGCGACCAGCGAGCCGGCGCGCTGATGACGGACCGGGCGCTGCTGACTTCGATGGTGGCGGTGGAATCGGCGTGGCTCGCGGCTCTGGCCGATGCTGGGCTGGCGCAGGTCGACCAGTCCGACACCGCGCTGCACCACTTCGTGGACGCACGCGACTGCGACATGCTGGCCGCCGCCGCCGAAGACGGCGGCAATCCCGTCATCGCGCTGGTCGCGTTGTTGCGGCAGCGTGCGGCGCCGGGCGTTGCGCCCTGGATTCATCGGGGACTGACCAGCCAGGACGTCGTGGACACCGGCTTGATGCTGGCATTGCAGGATGTCGTCAAACAATTGAAAACCCAACTTGCTGAGCAGATCTCGGATCTCTCGCAGTTGGCCGTCCAGCATCGTGGCACACCGATGGTGGCCCGCACCCTGACCCAACACGCGGCGCCCACGACGTTCGGCGCCAAAGCCGCGCGCTGGCTCGACGGTGTGGCCGACGCTTATCGGCGGCTGGCGGCGCTGAGCATCCCCGCCCAGTTCGGCGGCGCCGTCGGGACCTGGTCGGCCACCGTCGAATTGGCGACGCTGCGCCCTGACGGGACCGAGCCGGCGGCGGTGGCCGCACGGCTGACCCAAGGTGCGGCAACAACTTTGGGGCTCGACCATCGCCGGCCGTGGCACACCACCCGGACACCGATCACCGCGGCGGCCGACGCGTTGGTCGGATGCAGTGATTGCTGGGGCCGCATCGCCGCCGACGTGCTGATCCTGACCCGCCCGGAGATCGCCGAACTTCGCGAACCGGTCAGCGGGCAGCGTGGTGGGTCATCCTCGATGCCCCACAAGCGCAACCCGGTGCTGTCGGTCCTGATCCGGCGGGCGGCCATCACGGCACCTCCGCTGGCGGCCACGCTCCACACCGCCGCCGCGCTGGCTGACGACGAACGACCCGATGGCGCATGGCATGCCGAATGGGACACCTTGCGCAGCCTGGCGCGGCGCGCCGTCGTGGCGGGCTCGCAGTGCACCGAATTGCTGGCCGGGCTGGAGGTGGACGCGGCGAACATGCGGCGAAACCTCGACGCGGCCGACGTGCTGGGGGAACAACGCGTGATTGCCGAATTGGCTGGTCGCCCACCGTCGCCGACTTTCTTGGGCGCGGTCGACCACCTGATCGACGCCAGCGTGCGTGATGCGCAGCGGTTGCTCGACGGGGTGTGAGCCTGGCGATAGTGCGCGTATGAAAGTGATGAGGATCGACCCGCACACACCCGAAACCCGGTCTTGCAGGGTGTTAGCGTCGAACACATGACAGCACCCGCCAAAGACGGCGAGCGGCGACGGCGGCGGACGGCTCGCCGGGTCCTTCCGGCCCCCGTGGTCGGCACGGTGAGCAGTACGGTGCGGCCATTCGCGCGCACTGGCCGCTATTTCGCCCGGTCCTGGCGCGACTACCGCGACGATCACACCGATGAGCTGCCGATCGCGCGGCCCACACTGGCGTTGGCGGCACAGGCTTTTCGAGATGAGGTCGTGCTGGCCGGCCTGTTGATGCGCCGGCCGATCAGTGAGCCCCAGGTGTTTGGGCGCATCAACGACGAGGTGGTCGCGGCGCTGAATTTCTACGGCGACAAGGGATGGCTGGATGATCCCGAAGCCTTCTTCGCGCCACCGCCGCCGCTGTCGGAGGTGAAGATCCGCTACGTCAACGGACTGCGCCGGACCTATCAGCGGCTGACCTTCGAAAGTGGGTACCGCCCGCATCCGGACGAACCCGGTGCCGAGCGGTGGCTCGGGTATACCGCAATGCGCACGGCGCACGCCCTGGTGCTGCGGCACGCTGAGCCGAGACCTTGGCTGATCTGCGTGCACGGCACCGAAATGGGCAGAGCCGCAATCGATCTCAGGATCTTCCGGGCTTGGAGGTTGCACGAAGAGCTGGGCCTGAACGTGGTGTTGCCCGTGCTGCCCATGCACGGCCCGCGAGCGCGCGACCTACCCAAGGGCGCGGTGTTCCCCGGCGAGGACATCCTTGACGACGTCCACGCGACCGCCCAGGCGGTGTGGGACATCCGGCGGTTGCTGTCCTGGATCCGGGCGCAGGAACCGGACTCGGCGATCGGGGTGAACGGCATGTCGCTGGGCGGCTATATCGCCGCGTTGGTCGCGAGCCTCGAAAGTGGCTTGACCTGCGCGATTCTCGGCGTCCCCGCGGCGAACCTGGTTGACCTGCTGGGCCGGCATTCCGGCCTGCGCCGCGGCGACCCCCGTCGGGAGACGGTGGCGTTGGCCGAGCCCATCGGGCGGATGCTGTCGCCCCTGTCGCTGCGGCCCCAAGTGCCGATGCGGGGCCGGTTCGTCTATGCCGGGATCGCCGACCAGGTGGTGCACCCGCGCGAACAGGTGACCCGACTCTGGGAGCACTGGGGCAAACCGCAGATCATCTGGTACCGCGGCGGCCACGCCGGCTTCATCCGGTCCAGGCCGGTCCAGCGGTTCATCTTCGAGTCCGTGGTGCAGTCGGGTCTGCTGACGTCCTGATCAGGGCTTGCGAGCGATGATCGCCACCGCGGTGAGCCGGTCGCGATGGCGGCGAAAAGTGCTGCGCATCATCAACACTCGCTTACGCGCGTCGGGCTGCGTCAGCACATTCCTGGCGAACCGCAGCGCACCGACCAGTCCTTCGTCGGCGAGCATCCGGCGGGGCTGCAGCAGGGCCATCGGCGCGGTGGCGACATGCTCGACGACCAGTCCGTGCCCGGACAACAATTGTGACCACTCCGCGATGGTCAGTGGTCGCGCGTTGACCTTGATGGCGCGGGCCAGGGATTGCCGCACATCGGTGGTCACTTCTTCGGGAAGGTCATCAGGCGTCAGCGCCAACTCGTGGATGGCGTAACGCCCTTGCGGACGCAGTACCCGCGCCGCCTCCGCGACGATCGCATGCTTGGCCGTGTCGCCCTGCATGGTCAACATCGCCTCGCCGATGACGACGTCGGCGCTGGCCTCGGGCAGACCGGTGTCGGCCGCATCGGCCACCTTCACCTCGGTGTGCGCGGGCGACGACTGGCCGGCGACCACACCGCGCACCAGATTCGCGGCATCAGGGTCCGCTTCGGCGCCGACATAGGAGCGCGGATTGCGCGCGATGATCTCGGCGGCCGTGCGGCCCAGGCCGGGAGCGAGTTCCAGGACGTCGGCGCCGTTGACGCCGGCGCGAGCCAGCAAGGTGCGAGTTAGCTCGACACCGCCGGGCCGCAGCACTCGTTTGCCCAGTCGGGCCAGTAGCCAGTGGCCCTGAACATGCTCGTCGTCACGATGGGACAGGGGCAGGGGTTGCTCGTTGCCGGCCATCACAGCACCTTCCCAAACTTATTGACCACCGCGTAAGGTTATCGTCCGGACTAGCGCTGATCGTCAGGAGTGTGTGCAGGCGGTCCGGCAGTCGTCAAGAGTCCGCCTCGACCCCGCGGCCCGCGGTAGTTGTTACAATGACGCTTGTGTAAAATAAGGCCCGTCCGCTCGTTCAATGAGGGGTGACATGACGGCGTCAGACCAGGAGCAGCCCGGCCGACGGCGCGCAGTGCTGCGAGTACTACGGGCATCGCAGGTGCCGCTCAGCATCGTGGCGATCGCGCAGCAGCTCGACGTGCATCCCAACACGGTGCGGTTCCACCTCGAAAGCCTCATCGGCGACGGCCTGGTCGAGCGCGTGCAGCCGCATCGGCGGGGCCCGGGCCGTCCGCCGCTGATGTTCCGGGCGGTGCCGCAGATGGACCGCGGCGGCACCCGCCACTATCAGTTGCTGGCCGAAATCCTCGCCGGTGGCCTCGCGGCCGAACCGGATCCGGCCGCTCGGGCGATCGCAACCGGGCGGGCCTGGGGTGAGCGTCTGGAGTTTCCGGGCCCGGTGAGCGGGGTGGACGAGTCCATCGACCGGCTGGCCGGCGTGCTCGACGAGATTGGCTTCGAACCCGAGCTGCGGGCATCGGGTGGCGGGCGGCAGCTCGGTCTGCGGCACTGCCCATTTCTGGAGATGGCCGAGAAGCAGCCGGGCGTGGTGTGCCCCATCCACCTGGGCCTCATGCGCGGGGCATTGGAGAAGTGGGATGCCCCGGTGACGGTCGAACGGCTGGAAGCGTTCGTCGAACCGGACCTGTGTCTGGCGCACATTGCGCCGGTGGCAACCGCGCCGTGAGCGTCGGGCGCTCCATCGAGGTCGCCGTCACCTTCGTCTGGCTCGGCATGGTGCTGGCCATCTCGTTCCTCGAAGCGCCGCTCAAATTCCGCGCGCCCAACGTGACGCTGCCGATCGGGCTGGGCATCGGCCGCCTGGTATTCCGCGCCCTCAACACCGTGGAAGTCGTTTTCGCGCTCGTCATCGGGGCGATCGCGCTGGCCGGACCGACGCCGATGCGGATCATCGTCGCGCTGGCGGTGGCCGTCGCGATGCTGGCGGTCCAACTGGTCGCCGTGCGCCCGCGCCTGACCAAGCGATCCGATCAGGTGCTGGCGGGCTCGGATGGCCCCCGTTCCCATGCCCACTACGTCTACGTCGCGTTGGAGACGGTCAAGGTCGTTGCGCTCGTGGTGGCGGGGATACTGCTCTTACAACTCCAGGGCTGACGACGACAAGGATTCACCGATGGAATCGATTTCGCTGACCGAGCTGGCATCCGAGAAGTTGGCCGAGGCGCGCAAGTCCCACAGCGGCCGGGCCGCCCACACCGTCCACGGCGGCCATACCCACGAGTTGCGCCAGACCGTGCTGGCCCTGCTGGCCGATCACGACCTGTCCGAACACGAAAGCCCTGGTGAGGCCACCCTGCAGGTGCTGCAGGGACATGTGCGTCTGACCGCGGGTGACGATGCCTGGGACGGCAAGACCGGCGACTACGTCGCCATCCCGCCGGTGCGCCACGCCCTGCACGCCGTCGAGGACTCGGTGGTGATGCTGACCGTGCTGAAATCTCAGCCCGGCGCTTCGCACTAGCGTGCTTTCCACGCCCTGGTCGCGGGACTTCGGCCTGCGGGTGCCGATCGTCAACGCGCCGATGGGCGGGGTAGCGGGTGGCCGGCTGGCCGCGGCGGTCAGCGCCGCCGGCGGGCTGGGCATGATCGGCATGGGCAGCACCGCCACCCGGGAGTCGTTGGCCGCCGAACTGCAACAGGTGAGCGGCCGGTTCGGTATCGGCCTGGTGGATTGGGTGATGCGGCGCCAGGCCGGACTGCTGGACGACGCGCTGGCCGCGGCGCCGTCGCTGTTGTCGGTCAGCTTCGGCACCGACTGGACCTGGGTACGGCACGCGCACGAGGCCGGAATCACCACTGTCACACAGGTTTACGACGCCGACGGGGCGCGACGGGCGGCCGATGCCGGCATCGACATCGTGGTGGCGCGCGGTGCCGAAGGGGGCGGCCACGGCGAGGTGCGGCTCGCGACCCTGCCGTTGCTGGACGCGGTGCTGGACGCGGTGTCGGTGCCGGTGCTGGCCGGCGGTGGCGTCGCCTCCGCCCGGAGCCTGGCCGCGGTGCTGGCCGCCGGCGCCGCCGGCGCCTGGGTGGGCACCCGTCTGGCCGCATGTCCGGAAGCGCTGAGCGGCGAGACGAACCGTCGGGCCCTGATCGACGCCGCCGGCACCGACACCCGGGTGACGAGGGATTTCGACATCGCCGCGGGTCTGCCGTGGCCGGAACGCTTCCCGTCGCGCGTGCTGACCCGCGAGGTGGCCGGCGCGCCGGTCGACGCGGGTCAGGGCGTCGGCATGGTCCGCGACGCGGCCACCGTCGGCGAGGTCATCGAGGAGATGTGTTCGGGCGCGCAGAGGTTGCTGGCCCGGTGGGCCCACACCTGAGCACCACGCAGCAGCGCATCGGCCGCGGATCCAGCCGCACGTCCGGCCCGTACGGGCTCAGCGCCTCGGCCAGCCCGCTGATCAGCGCGAGATTCATGCCGCAGGCCAGTTCCGTCTGCTCCTGGGCCAGCGCATGGAACGGGCAGTTGGCGAGTTCCACTTCGCCGTCGGCTCCCCGGGGTTCGTAGCCGTACTTGCGCAACATGTGCAAGGCCGCCTCGAACGCGTCGGTTGCGGTGGCGGGCTCTTCCGTGGCGGCACCGATGCTGCGACCGCAGGCATGGGCGAGTTCGTTGAGCACTTCGACGACGGGTTCACCGGACCGGGTCGCGCGGCTGATCGCCGCCGCCATCAGACGACCGGCCAGCTCGTACTCCCGTTGCGGGAGGCTGACCGCGATTTCCCGCTCGGCCCGTCGATACAGCTTGGAGGTGCGGCCGGCGCCCGGGCCGGACCGTCCGCTGGTGCGCGCATAGTCGCTGTCCAGTAGGCCCTCATCGGTGAGCCGGTCGAGGTGGAATTTTGCCTGATGAAGGGCGATGCCGACCGCGTCGGCGGCCTGATCGCGGCTCACCGGCGTCGATTGTGCGCACACGAACTGATAGAGCTGATGGCGCACCGGGTCCGCGAGGGCTCCGATCCCGGCGGCGTCCCGCTGCAGTCCCATGACGTCCAATTCTAACGGAGAAAATTGTTGACGCTACAACCTTGGAGTTCTAACGTTAGAAATATTATCCGTTAGAAACAATAGGAGGCGTCCCATGAGCGCTACCCACGACACCCGGCAGGCCTCCGGCCTGGCCACCCGATTGCACGATCCCGCGTACTCCGCGTTCCTGCTGCTGCGCACGGTGTTCACGGTCGCGCCGATCGTCTTCGGTCTGGACAAGTTCTTCAATGTGCTCACCCATCCGCATCACTGGAACATGTATCTCGCCGGCTGGATCGACGGGCTGATCCCCGGTAACGCGGACCAGGCCATGTATCTGGTCGGGGTGATCGAGATCGTCGCCGGCATTCTGGTCGCGGTCGCGCCGCGCTGGGGCGCCTGGGTTGTTGCCGCCTGGCTGGCCGGGATCATCGTCAACCTGGTCACCGGGCCGGGCTTCTACGACGTCGCGTTACGCGACTTCGGGCTGTTGGTAGGCGCGCTCGCGCTGGGCAGGCTGGCGCAGGGCGTCCACACCGGGACCGTCGTCAGTCAGATCCCACGCAGGTAGCGGCGGGCGATCAGGCGCTGGGCCACCACCACAAACGGGCCACCGAGCTTGCTCCACCAGGTCGCCGGCCGCGAGAACGACGACACGTCGGCGTACACCGCATCGGTCGCGGGTTCGTACCGCACGGCGAACCGCTCCTCGCCGGTGGCCGGGTGGCCCGGCAGGGTCCCGTAGGCGAAGCCACGCGCGTCGGGCTCGTCGACCACGTACACCACCCGGCACGGCGCGCGCAGCAAACCCAGTGTCTTGACGACCACCACCGCAGAAACCGTCACGGTGTCGGAGCTGGCCTGCACGCCCAGGCCGGCTCCGCGCTGCATGCCCCAGTGCATCACGGCGTCGGCGGCCTGTTCGAAGCGATCCCGGCCGGTGCCGATCTGCGCCGACGCACTGAGGTGGCTGTAGCCCGGTGGCAACTGCGCGGCGGCCGTGGCGCCCACTTCCGGATAGGTCAGCTGCTGGTCGGCGAGCGCATTCAGGTCCACACAGCCAGCTTGCCACGCGTACGGTTTGGGACATGGCAGCGGAAAATTCGGGAACTTTTGCACTGGGTGGCGACCTCTCCATCAACCGGCTCGGTTTCGGTGCGATGCGGCTGACCGGGAAGGGGGTGTGGGGCCCACCGGCCGATCGCGACGAATGTGTGCGGGTGCTGCGACGCGCGGTGGAACTCGGCGTGAACTTCATCGACACGGCCGACTCTTACGGTCCCTACATCTCCGAGGAGATCATCCACGAGGCGCTGCACCCGTACACCGGCCTGGTGATCGCCACCAAGGCCGGGCTGCTGCGCACCGGCCCCGACATCTGGATCCCGCTGGGCAATCCGAGCTACCTGCGCCAGGAATGCGAGCTGAGTTTGCGGCGGCTGGGCGTCGAGACCATCGACCTGTTTCAGCTGCACCGCATCGACCGGAACTTCCCGCTGGAGGATCAACTGGGCGAACTGACCGCGCTGCAGGGCGAAGGCAAGATCCGCCACATCGGTCTGTCCGAGATCGACGTCGACCAACTCGAGGCGGCACGCAAGCTCGCCCCGATCGTGTCGGTGCAGAACATGTACAACCTGCAGACCCGCACGGCCGAGGACCTGCTGGAGGCCGCGACCGCCCAAGGCATCGGGTTCATCCCGTGGTTCCCGCTGGCGTCCGGCCCGCTGGCGGCACCGGACGGTCCGCTCAAGGACATCGCCTCGGCCCACCACGCGACGCCGTCGCAACTGGCGCTGGCGTGGTTGCTGAAGCGCTCGCCGGTTGTCCTGCCGATTCCTGGCACGTCCCAGGTGGCCCACTTGGAGGAGAACGTGGCCGCTGCCGACATCGACCTCACCGACGAGGAATTCGAGGCGCTGTCGGCTGCCGGTGCTGCGCAAAGCGGCTAGCAATACGGTGTTCTGGTGGCAGTCGACCATCAGCAACACCCCGGCGGCGGGTTCAACCCGCCCGAGCCGACCAGTAAGGGCGGGCCGGATTACGGCCGCTTCATCGAGGCGGTGCGCAGGCTGCAGGATCACGCGCGGGCGATCGATGCGCCGGACGCGGTGATCAGCGAAGCCGCCGACCGGCTGGAGAAGCTCTCGGCGCTGCTGGCGCCGTTCGACGCCGACGAATGGCACTCGCCGTCGGGCCGCCGGATGGATCTACCGGTCCGGGGCAACATCCTGAGCGTTCCGATGGATGCCAGGAAAACCGAGGATGGGCGGATCGAGGGCTGGGCCCGGTTCGCGCGATTCCACCTCGGCCGCAACGGCGCCGTGCACGGCGGCGCGCTCGGCCTGCTGTTCGACTCGGTTCTCGGGCTGACCGCGGCCTGGCTCACCGGCAGCCGCCGTCAGCGCACCGCCTACCTGAAAATCAACTACCGCAACATCGTGCCGATCGAAAAGGAGTTGCAGTTCTCCTCGGGGATCGACAGCGTGGAGGGCCGCAAGATCTTCGTGTCCGGCCGGCTTACCGACGGCGACACCGTGCTGACCGAAGCCGACGCGTTGTTTGTGCGGCTCAAGCCGGGGCAGCCCTGACGCACGACCCCGATAGCATTGTCCACCGATCGGTGTGTAAGCCCCGCCACCAAAAAGTATTGGAGACCAACCCGATGAGCGCCCCCGCACAGCCCGTTCCGGCCGCCCCCATTCGGGTGCCCGCCGGGACTACCGCCGCGGCCGCGGTCGGGGAGGCGGGGTTGCCGAGGCGCGGGTCGCCGGACGCGATCGTGGTGGTGCGCGACGCCGAGGGGAAGCTGCGCGACCTGAGCTGGGTGCCCGACACCGACGTCGAGGTGATCCCGGTGGCCGCCAACACCGACGAAGGCCGCAGCGTCATCCGGCACTCGACGGCGCACGTGCTGGCCCAGGCGGTCCAGGATCTGTTTCCGGAGGCCAAGCTCGGCATCGGGCCCCCCATCACCGACGGCTTCTACTACGACTTCGACGTCAGCGAGCCGTTCACGCCCGAGAACCTCGAGGCGCTGGAAAAGCGGATGCGCCAGATCGTCAAGGAAGGGCAGCTGTTCGACCGGCGGGTCTATGAGTCCAAGGACGAGGCGCGCAAAGAGCTCGCCGACGAGCCGTTCAAGCTCGAACTCGTCGACGACAAATCTGGTGACCCCGACGTCATGGAGGTCGGCGGGGACGAGCTGACCGCCTACGACAACCTCAACCCCCGCACCCGCGAACGGGTGTGGGGCGACCTGTGCCGGGGGCCGCACATCCCCACCACCAAACACATTCCGGCGTTCAAGCTGACCCGCAGCTCGGCCGCCTACTGGCGGGGCGACCAGAACAACGCCAGCCTGCAACGCATCTATGGCACCGCGTGGGAGTCGCAGGAAGCCCTCGACCGCCACCTCGAGCTGATCGCCGAGGCGCAACGCCGCGACCACCGCAAGCTCGGCGTGGAGCTGGACCTGTTCAGCTTCCCCGACGAAATTGGTTCCGGCCTGGCGGTTTTCCACCCCAAGGGCGGCATCATCCGCCGTGAGCTGGAGGAGTACTCCCGGCGTAAGCACGAGCAGGCCGGGTACGAGTTCGTCAACACCCCGCACATCACCAAGGAGCAGCTCTACGTCACCTCGGGGCACCTCGAGTGGTACGCCGACGGCATGTACCCCCCGATGCACCTTGACGCGGAGTTCAACGCGGACGGCACGGTGCGCAAGCCGGGGCAGGACTACTACCTCAAGCCGATGAACTGCCCGATGCACCACCTTATCTACCGGGCGCGGGGACGGTCGTATCGCGAACTGCCGTTGCGGCTCTTTGAATTCGGCAGCGTCTACCGCTACGAGAAGTCCGGGGTGATCCACGGGTTGACCCGGGTGCGGGGCATGACGCAGGACGACGCGCACATCTACTGCACCCGCGAACAGATGCGCGACGAGCTCAGCTCGGTGCTGCGGTTCGTGCTCGACCTGCTCGCTGATTACGGCCTCGACGACTACTACCTGGAGCTGTCCACCAAGGACCCGGAGAAATACGTCGGCTCCGACGAGGTGTGGGAGGAGGCCACCGAGATCCTGCGCGAGGTCGGCGAGGCTTCCGGGCTGCAGCTGGTGCCGGACCCGGGCGGTGCGGCGTTCTATGGCCCGAAGATCTCGGTGCAGGTGAAGGACGCGCTGGGTCGCAGCTGGCAGATGTCCACGCTGCAGGTCGACTTCAACATGCCGGAGCGCTTCGAGCTGGAATACACTGCCTCCGATGGGACCCGCCAGCGCCCGGTGTTGATCCACCGCGCGTTGTTCGGCTCGATCGAGCGGTTCTTCGGCATTCTCACCGAGCACTACGCGGGGGCGTTCCCGGCGTGGCTGGCGCCGGTGCAGGCGGTCGGCATCCCCGTTGCCGACGAGCACATCCCCTACCTGGAAGATGTTGCCGCACAATTGAGGTCGCATGGTGTGCGGGTGGAGGTGGACACTAGCGACGACCGGATGGCCAAGAAGATCGTCAACCACACCAATCAGCGGGTGCCGTTCATGCTGCTCGCGGGCGACCGCGACGTGCAGGCCGGCGCCGTCAGCTTCCGGTTCGGCGACCGCACCCAGATCAACGGTGTGCCGCGCGACGCCGCCGTGACGGCCATCGTCGACTGGCTGACCAGACGCGAAAATGCTACGCCCACAGCCGAATTGGTGAAGGTACCGGACGGTGAGTGAGCAGGAAGACACCATCCTGGACCGCGGCGTCGGCGAGCGCGACCACCTGCAGCGGCTGTGGACGCCGTACCGGATGAACTACCTGGCTGAGGCGCCGATGAAGCGCAACGACGCCGCCCGGGCCGAACCGTTCACCGACATCCCGCAGATGTCGGACGAGGACGGACTGGTGGTGGCCCGCGGCGAACTCGTCTACGCCGTGCTGAATCTGTACCCGTACAACCCGGGTCACCTGATGGTGGTGCCTTATCGGCGGGTGTCCGAACTCGAGGACCTGACCGAGGCCGAGAGCGCCGAGGTGATGGCCTTCACCCAGAAGGCGATTCGGGTGATCAAGAAGGTGTCGCGTCCGCACGGCTTCAATGTCGGCATCAATCTGGGCCATTCGGCGGGCGGTTCGCTGGCCGAGCACCTGCACGTGCACGTCGTGCCCCGATGGGGTGGGGACGCCAACTTCATCACCATCGTCGGCGGATCCAAGGTGATACCGCAGTTGCTGCGCGAGACCCGCCGCCTGCTTGCGGACGAATGGGCCAGGCAGTCATGAGACGGATGAGTTCATGAGCAAGTTGCCGTTCCTGTCGCGGGCGTTCTTCGCCAAGATCACCGACCCGGTCGCCCGGGCGGCCCTGCGGATCGGGTTGACGCCGGATGCCGCCACGCTCATCGGCACCACCGCGACGGTGGCCGGGGCGTTGATCCTCTTCCCGATGGGCAAGCTGTTTGCCGGCGGGTGCGTGGTCTGGTTCTTCACGTTGTTCGACATGCTCGACGGTGCGATGGCCCGGGAACGCGGCGGCGGTACCCGGTTCGGCGCGGTCCTGGACGCGACCTGTGACCGGATCAGCGACGGCGCGGTGTTCTGCGGGCTGTTGTGGTGGATCGCGTTCCACCTGCACGACAGGCTGCTGACCGTGGCCACCCTGATCTGTCTGGTGACCTCGCAGGTCATCTCGTATATCAAGGCCCGGGCCGAAGCCAGCGGGTTGCGCGGTGACGGCGGCTTCATCGAGCGTCCCGAGCGGCTGATCATCGTGCTTGTCGGCGCCGGGGTGTCGGATTTCCCGTTCGTCGCCTGGCCACCGGCACTGCCGATCGCGATGTGGTTGTTGGCCGTACTCAGCGTGATCACCTGCGCGCAACGCCTGTACGCGGTGCGGACCTCACCCGGGGCCGTTGACCGCATCCCGCTGCCACGAAAGGGCGAGCAGTGATACCTCCGTCGGTGGGACTGAAAATGCCCGGACGCCCCCGCGAAATGCTGACCGGCACCGCGACCGGTTGGGCGTATGCGGCGGGCTGGATGGCCGTGCGGGCGCTGCCGGAGTTCGCCGCGCGCAACGCCTTCGACGCCGGGGCCCGCTACGCCGCGCGCCGCGGTGGGCCGGAGCAACTGCGCAAGAATCTCGCGCGGGTGATCGGGGTGCGGCCCGCGCAGGTGCCGGATTCGCTGATGCGCGCGTCCCTGGCGTCCTACGCCCGCTACTGGCGGGAGGCGTTCCGGCTGCCGACCATGGATCTGGCCGAACTGACCCGCCGGTTGGACAGCTGCACCGGGGGACAGGACAACCTGAACGCTGCGCTTGCCGCGGGCCGCGGCGTGGTGCTGGCGCTGCCGCACAGCGGCAACTGGGACATGAACGGGGTCTGGCTCTCGCAGACCTACGGCACCTTCGCCACCGTCGCCGAGCGGCTCAAACCGGAATCGTTGTACCGCCGGTTCATCGAGTACCGCGAAGGCTTGGGTTTCGAGGTGATTCCGCATTCCGGCGGCGACCGATCCCCGTTCGAGGTGCTGTGCGACCGGTTGCGGGCCAACCAGATCGTGGCATTGATGGCCGAGCGCGACCTCACCCGCACCGGCGTCGAGGTCGAGTTCTTCGGCGAAACCACCCGGATGCCGGCCGGGCCGGCCAAGCTGGCGATCGCCACGGGGGCGCAACTGCTGCCGTCGCATTGCTGGTTCGAGGGTGACGGCTGGGAGTGCAACATGCAGGAACCTCTGGACTGCAGCAGCGGCGACGTCAAGGCGATCACACAGGCGCTGGCCCGTGAGTTCGAGACCAACATCGCCGCCAACCCCGAAGACTGGCACATGATGCAGCCGCAGTGGCTGGCCGATCTCTCGGACGAGCGGCAGGCGTGGTTGAAGGAAGCCTGATGCGGATCGGGATGGTCTGCCCCTACTCGTTCGATGTGCCGGGCGGGGTGCAGTCGCACGTCCTGCAACTGGCCGAGGTGATGCGGGACCGGGGGCATCATGTCAGCGTCCTGGCGCCGGTCGGCGAGGACACCGAACTGCCCGACTACGTCGTCTCGGCGGGGAAGGCCATCCCCATTCCCTACAACGGGTCGGTGGCCCGGGTGCGGTTCGGCCCTGCTTCGTACCGTGCGGTCAAGAAGTGGCTGGCCGAAGGCGAGTTCGATGTGCTGCACGTGCACGAGCCCAGCGCGCCGAGTCTGTCACTGCTGGCACTGAACATCGCCGAGGGCCCGATCGTGGCGACGTTTCACACTTCGGCCACCAAGTCGGTGGCCCTGTCGGTGCTGGGCGGCATGTTGCGGCCCCGGTTCGAAAAGATCGTCGGGCGGATCGCCGTGTCCGACCTGGCCCGCCGCTGGCAGATGGAGTCGCTGGGCTCGGATGCGGTGGAGATCCCTAATGGCGTCGACGTCGACTCCTTCGCGTCGGCCGCGCCGTTGGACGGATATCCGCGGCCGGGCAAGACGGTGCTGTTCCTGGGGCGCTACGACGAGCCGCGCAAGGGGATGACGACCCTGCTCGAAGCGATGCCTGCGGTAGTCGAGCGGTTCCCCGAGGTGCAGCTGCTCATCGTCGGCCGCGGCGACGAGGACGAATTGCGTACTCAGGCAAGCGGATTTGTCGACAATCTGCGGTTTCTGGGTCAGGTCGACGACGCCGGCAAGGCGGCGGCGATGCGCAGCGCCGACGTCTACTGCGCGCCGAACACCGGTGGTGAGAGTTTCGGCATCGTCCTGGTGGAGGCGATGGCGGCCTGCACCGCGGTGGTGGCCAGCGATCTGGACGCGTTCCGGCGGGTGCTGCAGGACGGTGAGGTGGGGCGGCTGGTGCCGGTGGAAGACGGTGCTGCGTTGGCCGATGCGCTGATCGAGGTGCTGCAGGATGACGCGCTGCGGCAGCGGTACGTGGCGGCGGGCACCGAGGCGGTGCGCCGCTACGACTGGTCGGTAGTGGCCAGCCAGATCATGCGGGTCTACGAGACGGTCGCCGGATCGGGCGTGAAGGTGCAGGTGGCCAGCTGATGGAGTGGCTGGTTGCCGCAACCATCCTGCTGGTCGTGCTGCTGGTGGTCTTCGGCGCGTGGGGCTATCAGCGGGCCAATCGACTGGACCGGCTCAACGTGCGCTACGACCTGTCCTGGCAGGCGCTGGACGCAGCGCTGGCCCGGCGAGCGGTGGTGGCTCGGGCCGTGGCAATCGACGCCTACGGCGGCTCACCGGAGGGCAAGCGGCTGGCGGCGTTGGCCGACGCGGCCGAGCGCGCGCCGCGCAACGCTCGCGAGACGGCGGAGAACGAGCTTTCGGCGGCCCTGGCGAGGGTCGACCCGGCGTCGGTGCCCGCGGCTTTGGTAGCGGAGTTGGCCGACGCGGAGGCCCGGGTGCTGCTGGCCCGCCGATTCCACAACGATGCGGTGCGCGACACCCTGGTATTGGCCGAGCGGCGGATGGTGCGGTTGTTCCGGTTGGGCGGAAGGGCGCCGCTGCCGACGTATTTCGAGATCGCCGAGCGGCCGCACGCCCAGCGCCACACCGACACCGAGCTCAACCATCGCACGTCGGCGCGGGTGGTGCTGCTCGACGACCAGGGCGCGGTGCTGCTGCTGTGCGGTTCGGATCCGGCGATCGCCGATGCGCCCCGGTGGTGGTTCACCGTGGGCGGCGAGGTGCGGCCGGGGGAGCGATTGGCCGAAGCCGCCGCCCGCGAACTGGCGGAGGAGACCGGCCTGCAGGTCGCGCCGGCCGAGCTGGTGGGGCCGATCTGGCGGCGCGACGAGGTCTTCGAGTTCAACGGGTCGACGATCGACAGCGAAGAGTTCTACCTGGTGCACCGCACCCGGCGGTTCGAGCCGACGGCGACCGGTCGCACCGAGCTGGAGCACACCTACATCCACGGCGCCCGCTGGTGTACTCCGGACGACATCGCCGAGCTGATCGCCGCCGGCGAGCAGGTGTACCCGCGTCAACTCGGCGAGCTGCTGCCCGCGGCGATTGAGCTGGCGGAATCGTCGGGACGCGACGCTGGGGCGCCGTTGTCGATTCGCTGACGTGGCGCGCGAATGACAACATTTGCTGATGGGTCAGAGCGTCCCCGAGCGTGGCGGTAAACCGCTGGCCCGGGTACGCAGCCTGGCGGCCCGGTTCGTCGCAACCTGTGGCGTGCTGGTGTCGCTGGGATTCTTCGGCGTCGGCGCCTACGACGTCGGGGCGTACCTGCTCGGCACCCCCACGACGGCGACGGTCCGGGGTTGCGCCACCGAGAAGTACGGCTACACCTGCGCAAGCACGTGGAGCGTTGGCGGACGCAACTACGTCGGCAAGATCCAGGGGATGGTGCTGCATCGGTATGCCAGTGGGACGTCGCTGCAGGTTCGGGTGCTCGCCGATAAGGCCTACACCAAGTTCTCGGGTGTGGTTTTTACCGGCTATGGGCTGGCGTTCGGGCTGATCACCGCGGTGGGGATCATCAAATTCGCTTCGGCGGAATGGTTCGACCCGTGGCTCAGCCGCCGGCCGAGATGGGTGCGGCGGGTGTTGCTGTTTGTGCGCAACTTCCGCGATCCCGACGGCGCGGACTGGTTCTCCTGATACAGAACCGCGTCCGGATCTCGGGGCGTCAGAACAGCCGCGGTATCGCCACCGGCGCCGGGAAGCCCAGCTGCGCGGCGACTGCTGCCGGATCGATCGCGGGGAACAGCCCGATAGGAGCCGGGATGTCCTGATAGGCGCCGCGGTCATAACCCATTTCGACCAGCACCCGCAGGTTCGGCTGAATCAGGTCAGCTAGCGGGTTGCCCACAATCGGCACCGCCCGCAATGGATTCAGCAGCGGCAGGTCGTGAGTGGGAATCAGGACATAGGTGGTCAGGCTGCCGGGTGACACCGGCTGCACAATCCCCGAAGCGAACTCACTGGCCGAGAGCGCATACGACGGGTGCAAATAGGCGAAGCCCGCGATTGCGTTGGCCGTCGCAAACAGGTTCAGCGGGTACCGCGGGAAGTCGGCCGCTCCGTCGTACTGGATCGCGTAATCGACGGTGGGGTACACGTCCGCGGGCGTCGCGCCGTTGAACGTGAAGCCCACGAAGGGAATCGACCAGCCCGACAGCCGGGCCAGCAGGCCCCCGTTTGGCCGATTCGGGTTGGCTGCCAACACAAACGACAATTCGTCAATAGCGGGGCGCATCCCAGCAGGCAGGGACTGCAGGTAGCGCATTTCCAGGGTGGCCACCGTGGCGCTTTGCGACACACCGAAGACAACGGTGTCCGTACCCGCCGCGTGCAGATTCATGATCGCGTCGTTGAGGCGCTGCATGCCCGCGGCGACCGACGCGTCGAAGGTGAGGCTGGTCGGGCCCGTGATCGGAAACATCTTCGACGGCGTCACCAGGAACTTGGCGGCATACGACGGATGGTTCGGCGTTACGAAGCTTTCGGCGATCGGAGTGAAGCCGCTCCAGGGCAGCGGGTTGATTCCGGTTCCGCCCATGAGCAAAGCCGTCTTGGCAGGCACGCCGCCGCCCACCTCGTTCAGATCGATGAGTGAGACACCTACGTTCCCGTCACCGGGCAACCCGAAGCCGACCAGTCGATTGCCGATATTGAAGAAGCCGATGTTCCCGTCGCCACGGTTTGCGATACCGATGTTTCCGTTGCCGGCGTTGTTGAAGCCGATGTTGTTCACGCCGGTGTTGCCGCTGCCGAAATTGAATGTCCCGTGCTGCCAATCCACCGTCAGTGCAGGCAGACCAGTGGCGGCATACGCCCGGGCAAGCTGGTCCACGACCGCGGACGCGTCGGCGTGGTATCCCGCCATGACGGCCACGTCATGGGCCCACATCTGTTCGTACGCCGCCTCGGCGGCCGCGATGGCGGGTGTGTTCTGACCGAAGACATTGCCGATTGCCAGCGCCACCAGCCGTGATCGGTTCGCGGCGATCAGGGCCGGCTGCACGATAGCGGCCTGCGCGGCCTCGAACGCGCCCGCGGCGGCCCGGGCCTGCGTGGCCGACTCCTCGGCCTGCGCAGCGGCCGTCGTCAACCACCCCAGGTACGGCGCGGCGGCGCGCGTCATCGCCACCATGGCCGGACCCTGCCACGCATCGTCGGCCAGCCCAGAGGTGATCGCCCAAAACGAGCGTGCTCCGGCGCTCAACTCCGCCGCCAACCCATCCCAGGACGCCGCCGCCGACAGCAACGGCCCCGGGCCCGCACCGGCATAGATCTGCGCCGAATTGAGTTCTGGAGGCAGAACGGCGAAACTCATCGCCAGGCTCCCGTCTTCCCGCGGCCGACAACGCGGAGGTTAAGCCATATCGGGCCGGAAATCTCAGTTGCCGATCACCTTTAGACTGGTGGTCGCAAAAGCACAGTCAAGGAGCGTAGTGAACAGCCAGCAGAACGGGGCCCAAACCGGAACCGCCCGCGTCAAGCGCGGCATGGCGGAGATGCTCAAGGGCGGCGTCATCATGGACGTCGTCACCCCCGAGCAGGCCCGTATCGCCGAGGGCGCGGGCGCCGTGGCGGTGATGGCGTTGGAGCGGGTGCCCGCCGACATCAGGGCCCAGGGCGGGGTGTCGCGGATGAGCGACCCCGACATGATCGAGGGCATCATCGACGCGGTCACCATCCCCGTGATGGCCAAGGCCCGGATTGGGCACTTCGTCGAGGCGCAGATCCTGCAGAGCCTGGGTGTCGACTACATCGACGAGTCCGAGGTGCTCACCCCCGCGGACTACACCCACCACATCGACAAGTGGCAGTTCACCGTGCCGTTCGTGTGCGGGGCGACCAACCTGGGTGAGGCGCTGCGACGTATCACCGAGGGCGCGGCGATGATCCGCTCCAAGGGCGAGGCCGGCACCGGCGACGTCTCCAACGCCACCACGCACATGCGTGCCATCGGCGGCGAAATTCGTCGGCTCACGTCGTTGTCCGAAGACGAATTGTTCGTTGCCGCAAAGGAATTGCAGGCATCCTACGATCTCGTCGTCGAGGTGGCCCGGGCGGGCAAGCTGCCGGTGACGCTGTTCACCGCCGGCGGCATCGCCACTCCCGCGGACGCGGCGATGATGATGCAGCTCGGCGCCGAGGGCGTGTTCGTCGGCTCCGGCATCTTCAAGTCGGGCGACCCCGCGCAGCGGGCCGCGGCCATCGTCAAGGCCACCACCTTCTACGACGACCCCGACGTGCTGGCCAAGGTGTCGCGCGGGCTGGGTGAGGCAATGGTCGGCATCAACGTGGAGGAGATCGCCGAGCCCCATCGCCTCGCGCAACGGGGCTGGTAAAAACATCCCGTGGCGATCGAAGAGATCCTCGATCTCGAGCAACTCGAGGTCAACATCTACCGCGGCAGCGTGTTCAGCCCCGAATCGGGCTTCCTGCAGCGCACCTTCGGCGGTCATGTGGCCGGCCAGTCGCTGGTCTCGGCGGTCCGCACGGTAGACCCGCGCTACCAGGTGCATTCGCTGCACGGCTATTTCCTGCGCCCCGGGGACGCCAAGGCGCCGACGGTCTACATCGTCGAGCGCACCCGCGATGGCGGATCGTTCGCGACCAGGCGGGTCAACGCGATCCAGCACGGCGAGATCATCTTCAGCATGGGCGCCTCCTTCCAGACCGACCAGGAGGGCATCAACCACCAGGACGCGATGCCGGCAGCGCCACCGCCCGACGGGCTCCCGGGCCTCTCGTCGTCCAAGGTGTTCGATGACGCCGGTTTCAAGCAGTTCGAGGAGTGGGACGTCTGCATCGTGCCGCGCGAGAAGCTGAAGCTGCTGCCCGGCAAGGCGTCCCAGCAGCAGGTGTGGTTTCGGCATCGGGACCCGTTGCCCGACGATCCGGTCCTGCACATCTGCGCGCTGGCCTACATGAGCGACCTGACATTGCTGGGATCTGCGCAGGTCACGCACATGGAGGAGCGTGCGCACCTGCAGGTGTCGTCGCTGGACCACGCCATGTGGTTCATGCGGGCGTTCCGCGCCGACGAGTGGTTGCTCTACGACCAGTCCTCCCCGTCGGCCGGCGGGGGCCGCTCGCTGTGCCAGGGCAAGATCTTCAACCAGAGCGGCGAGATGGTGGCCGCGGTCATGCAGGAGGGGCTGACCCGCTTCAAGCGCGGATACCGGTCGTGAGCGCGCCCCGGATCGGGGTGCTGGCCCTGCAGGGCGACACCCGCGAGCACCTTGCCGCGTTGCGTGAAGCCGGGGCAGAAGCCGGTACGGTTCGGCGCCGCAGCGAACTCGACGCTGTGGACGGGTTGGTGATTCCCGGCGGGGAGTCCACCGCGATGAGCCACCTGCTGCTCGATTTCGACCTGTTGGAGCCGCTGCGGGCGCGGCTGGGCGAGGGAATGCCGGCCTACGGCGCGTGTGCCGGAATGATCCTGCTGGCCAGCGAGATTCTGGATGCCGGAGCCGACGGCCGGGCCGCGCTACCGCTACGGGGCATCGATATGACGGTGCGGCGCAATGCTTTTGGACGTCAGGTCGATTCGTTCGAGGGCGACATTCCGTTCGAGGGGCTGGACGGCAGCGTGCGTGCGGTGTTCATCCGGGCGCCGTGGGTGGAACGCGTCGGCGCCGACGTGCAGGTGCTGGCGCGGGCGGCGGGGCATGTCGTCGCGGTGCGCCAGGGCGCGGTGCTGGCGACGGCGTTTCACCCGGAGGTGACCGGCGACCGGCGCGTACACGGGCTGTTCGTCGACATGGTGACGGGGCGTTAGCGCGCCGCCGCCGTCGTCGTTATCGCGCCGAGCGTCACGCCAGCGCAACGGTCGGCGCCCGGCGTCACTCTGGCGTGACGCTCGCCGTAACCGAGCCGCCACGTAGACTCGTCTGGCAATTATTTAGAACGAAAGAGGTATGTCACACCGATGAGCGGCCATTCCAAGTGGGCCACCACCAAGCATCAGAAGGCCGTCAAAGACGCCCGCCGCGGCAAGGAGTTCGCCCGGCTGATCAAGAACATCGAGGTCGCCGCACGTACCGGCGGTGGAGACCCGGCCGGCAACCCGACGCTGTATGACGCGATCCAGAAGGCGAAGAAGACGTCGGTCCCCAACGACAACATCGAGCGGGCCCGCAAGCGCGGCGCGGGCGAGGAAGCCGGCGGCGCCGACTATCAGACCATCATGTACGAGGGCTACGGACCCAACGGTGTCGCGGTGCTCGTCGAGTGCCTGACCGACAACCGCAACCGTGCCGCCAGTGAGGTGCGGGTGGCGATGACCCGCAACGGCGGGACCATGGCCGACCCCGGTTCGGTGTCCTACCTGTTTTCCCGCAAGGGCACCGTCACCCTGGAGAAGAACGGCCTGACCGAGGACGACGTGCTGACGGCGGTGCTCGAAGCCGGCGCCGAAGACGTCAACGACCTCGGTGACAGCTTCGAGGTGATCTCCGAGCCGACCGACCTGGTCGCGGTGCGCACCGCGCTGCAGGAGGCGGGCATCGACTACGAGTCGGCGGAGGCCAGCTTCCAGCCGTCGGTGAGCGTTCCCGTCGACGTCGAGGGTGCCCGCAAGGTGTTCAAGCTCGTCGACGCCCTGGAGGACAGCGACGACGTGCAGAACGTCTGGACTAATGTCGACCTCTCCGACGAGGTGCTGGCCGCCCTCGACGAGGAGTAGCGACTCCGGCTACGGGTGCCACCGGCTTGCGGTGTGTACGACAGTCCCGCCGCTGCCGTTTGGATATAGATGCCAGGTCTGCCATTGCCAGCCGCTGCCGTCGGGCTGGGCGGCCAGTGCCGTCAGCGCGGCGTCGTCGCCGGGGAACACCCCGCCGAGCCAGCAGGTTTCCTCGGCGCACCGCTCTCGCAGTTGCCTGGCAAGCGCACGGAAGGTGGCCTCGCCGTGCTCCTCGGTTCGAGATTCGATGCGATATCCAGGTGCGCCGGAACGGTCGGGCAGATCGTCGCCCGCAGTGCAGGAGACCTGCTCGGAGAAGCGGGTGGTGCCGTGTTCCACGGTGACAACATGCGACGCGCCAAGGACTCCGAGTAACAGTGCGCCCCCGCCGGGATGCACCAGACGGCAGGTCGCGAGCGGGTCAGGTGCCGCCGCGTTCAAAGCCAGCGCCAATCGGGCCCCAGACACATCGGCTGGGGCGACAGCGAGCTGATGAAGCGGCACCGGACATAACCTAACGCACCCGTCCGAGGCGTGTCCCTATCCCGTGATGTCACACCCACCGGCTAGGCTATCGAACAGCTGTTCGGAGTGAAGTGGGGAGCTGCGGTGCGGGTGATGGGCGTCGATCCCGGGTTGACGCGGTGCGGGTTGTCGCTGGTCGAGAGCGGGCGCGGCAGGCAGATCACCGCGCTCGATGTCGACGTGGTGCGCACCCCGTCGGACCAGCCGCTGCACCGCAGACTGCTGGCCATCAGTGACGCGGTGGAGCACTGGCTGGACACTCATAACCCCGACGTGCTGGCCATCGAGCGGGTGTTCTCCCAGGCCAACGTTGCCTCGGTGATGGGCACCGCGCAGGCCGGCGGCGTCATCGCTTTGGCGGCGGCCAGGCGTGACATCGACGTTCACTTCCACACACCGTCGGAGGTGAAGGCGGCGGTCACCGGCAACGGCAGGGCGGACAAGGCGCAGGTCACCGCGATGGTCACCCGGATCCTCACGTTGCAGGCCAAGCCGTCGCCCGCGGACGCCGCCGACGCGCTGGCGCTGGCCATCTGCCACTGTTGGCGGGCGCCGACACTCGACAAGATGGCCGCCGCCCAAGCCCGGGCAGCGCAGCAACGCGACCAGTACCTGGCGAGGCTGAAGGCCGCCCGATGATCGCCTCGGTTCGCGGTGAGGTGCTGGCGGTGGCGCTAGATCATGCGGTGATCGAGGCGGCCGGGGTCGGCTATCGGGTCAACGCGACGCCCGCGACGCTGGCCACGTTGCGTCAGGGCAGCGAGGCGCGCCTGATCACCGCGATGATCGTGCGCGAGGATTCGATGACGCTGTACGGGTTCTGCGACGCGGAGACGCGCGACCTGTTCCAGACGCTGTTGTCGGTTTCGGGGGTGGGCCCGCGGCTGGCGATGGCCACCCTGGCGGTCTACGACGCGGCGGCCCTGCGTCAGGCGCTGGCCGACGGCGACGTCACCGCGCTGACCCGGGTGCCGGGCATCGGCAAGCGCGGTGCCGACCGAATGATCCTGGAACTGCGGGACAAGATCGGTGCGGTGGGCGCGTCCGGCGGGGCGACCGCGGTGAACGGTCACGCGGTGCGGGGGCCGGTGGTGGAGGCGCTGGTCGGCCTGGGTTTCGCGGTCAAGCAGGCCGAGGAGGCCACGGACAAGGTGCTGGCCGAGGACCGGGAAGCGACCACGTCGACGGCGCTGCGGTCGGCGTTGTCGCTGCTGGGTAAATCGAAATGAGCCGCGGCGCCGGCGATGCAAAGCGCAGCGATGAGGAGAAGCGGCGCAAATGACAGAAGAGGACTACGAACGCGACGTGTCGCCGACGCTGGCGGTCGGCGAGGGTGACATCGACGGCAGCCTGCGGCCCCGATCGCTGCGCGAGTTCATCGGACAGCCCAGAGTGCGCGAGCAGTTGCAGCTGGTCATCGAGGGAGCCAAGAACCGCGGCGGCACACCGGACCACATCTTGCTGTCCGGGCCGCCCGGCCTGGGCAAGACCTCGCTGGCGATGATCATCGCCGCCGAGCTGGGCTCGTCGCTGCGGGTGACCTCGGGACCGGCCCTGGAACGTGCGGGCGACCTGGCCGCGATGCTGTCCAACCTGCTCGAACACGACGTGTTGTTCATCGACGAAATCCACCGCATTGCCCGGCCGGCCGAAGAAATGTTGTATCTGGCGATGGAGGATTTCCGCGTCGACGTGGTGGTCGGCAAGGGACCGGGTGCCACGTCGATCCCGCTGGAGGTCGCCCCCTTCACGTTGGTCGGGGCGACCACCAGGTCCGGCGCGCTGACGGGCCCGCTACGCGATCGGTTCGGCTTCACCGCCCACATGGACTTCTACGAGCCGGCCGAGTTGGAGCGGGTGCTGGCCCGCTCCGCCGGGATCCTGGGTATCGAGCTCGGCGCCGATGCCGGGGCGGAGATCGCCCGCAGGTCTCGCGGGACTCCGCGCATCGCCAACCGGTTGTTGCGCCGGGTGCGTGACTTCGCCGAAGTACGCGCCGACGGCATCATCACCCGCGACGTCGCGAAGGCGGCGCTGGAGGTCTACGACGTCGACGAGCTGGGACTCGACCGGCTGGACCGGGCCGTGCTGTCGGCGCTGACCCGCAGCTTCGGCGGCGGCCCGGTCGGTGTGTCGACGCTGGCGGTGGCGGTCGGGGAGGAGGCCGCGACCGTGGAAGAGGTGTGCGAACCTTTCCTGGTGCGCGCGGGCATGGTCGCCCGCACGCCGCGAGGAAGGGTGGCCACGGCGCTGGCGTGGACCCACCTGGGGATGACGCCTCCGGTCGGGGTGGCGCAGCCCGGACTGTTCGACTAGGAGGACGTGATGGTCACCGTCGCACTGGTTTTCGCCGCGCTCGCCGCGGTATTGCACGTCTACATCTGGAGCATGGAGTCGCTGACGTGGACGTCGCCGCGCACCCGAGCGACGTTCGGTACCACACCCGAGGAAGCCGAGACCACCAAACTGCTGGCCTACAACCAGGGCTTCTACAACCTGTTCCTGGCGATCGTGACCGGTGTCGGTGTCGCCGCGGTGTTCATGGGCCACCGCGATGTTGGGGCTGCGCTGGTGTTCGCCGGTGTCGGCTCGATGGCCGCGGCCGCGGTGGTGCTGTTGGTTTCGGCGCGGGACAAGGCGCGCGCCGCGGTGACGCAGGGCTTGTTCCCTGTCATTGCGGTCGTGCTGCTGATTGTGGGCCTGGCCGTTTGAGCTCTGGCTGAGCTCGTGAGCTCAGGCTCGCCGAGCGTGGGCCTTATGTACCCGAAAGTGGCCCGGCGGGGCCATTACCCGCACGCTCGACGCGTGGCGGTAGGTGCGGGCTCGCCGAGCGTGGGCCTTATGTACCCGAAAGTGGCCCGGCGGGGCCATAACGCCCACGCTCGACGCGTGCCAAGCCCCGGGTTACACCACGGCATACCCGGGGTACCCAAACCGGTACCTACGAAGGAGATGCCATGAAGAACATCGACAGCCGGCCCACCCGCGGGCGTATCCCGCGCTCGCGTGGTGCAGTTACCGGTTTACTTCTCGTCATCCTGGGCGCTTGGGGAGCCCTTATCCCGTTCCTCGGACCGAACTTCGACTTCGCGTACACACCGGGGCAGTCGTGGACCGCCGCGCGCGGTTGGCTTGAGGTGCTCCCCGGTGTCGCCACCGTGATCGGCGGGCTATTGCTGATCATGACCAGAAGCCGCGCCGGCGGCATGCTCGGCGGCTGGCTGGCCGCGCTCGGTGGCGCCTGGTTCGTCGTCGGTGGCGCGTTCGCGCAAGTGCTGGGCATTGGCTCGCCGGGAGACCCTGTCGCCGCGACCGACCGCAAGCGCGCGGTTCTCGAGGTCGCCTACTTCTCCGGCCTCGGCGTGCTGATCGCCTTCCTGGCCGGGGCAGCGCTGGCGCGGGTCGCCGTCCGGCTGGCCCGGGACGTCGAGCGCGTCGAGCCGGCCGACCGCACCCCGGCATCCCAGCCGTACGTCTCCGCCGTCGAGCCGGCTCGTGAGAACGAGGTGTCGACCGACGCCCTTACTACACCGCGGGTCGAGCAGGTCGGTCCGACTGGTCAGTCTGACCCGACCGCTGTCACCGAACGGCGGCGCGGCGGATTCTTCCGTCGTCACCGCACCCCAGTCGCGCACTGATCCAAACGGCAGAAGGCCGGTCGCCCCGCGTGGGTGACCGGCCTTCTGCCGTACTGGATGGTCTAACCCGATTGGCCGCGGCCGCCCCAGGTTTCGACGTTGGTCATGAAGCTCCTGCCGCCCGCGCCTCCCGCACCAGCCGAACCACCGCCCGAACCGCCATTGGAGCCAAAGATTCCCAGGAAGGGGCCGTTCCCGCCGTCGCCACCGTCGGCGCCGCTGTCGCCGTTTGTGCCACCGAGGCTTTCCGGGACACCATTGAGGAGGGTCGCACCACCGCCGCCCCCACCG